>VBHI01000212.1 GCA_005881495.1 Chloroflexota bacterium | reverse complement strand
GACCCGGCGGTCCACAGGCGCCACCAAGAAGGTCACTATCGTTCGCTCAAACCTGGGACACTGCCCAGAAAGATCATTCAACTGCCAAAACACACATGAAGCTGTGGAGGCATCATTTCTGGCTTCATTACTGGAGAGATTACTCTCAGATGGCATGAACCTTAAGGAACGAGCCTCGTTGCCGCAAAGGAGATAACTCCAGCACAGTTACATTATCGGCAGAGTTTTTGAGACGATACAATAGTCAACTCTGCCGATAACACCAACATTTTGATCAAAACTCGACCGATAAGATCAGTTATCGATCCAGTTTGCTGGTAACTGTAGTGCTTTCACCGCTCAGATTCATCTTTTAACAGTGCATAGCCGGCGGCCCATCATGCGCGCGCGTAGCGCATGAGCACAACGCCTGATGGGAGTGGCCTGGATTCGATCAGGCGCAGATTAACGCGCAGCCCCTTAGGAAAAAGCTTCTTGCCACTGCCGAGCACAACCGGGTAAACCCACAGGCTATATTCGTCAATCAGATCGTGCTCGGCCAAGGTATGAACCAGCACGCTGCTGCCATCGATGACGATGTTCTTGCCGGGCTGTGCTTTCAAGGTGCGTACTTCCTCGACCACATTGCTGCTAATCAAGGTTGAGTTGCGCCAGGCTGAGGCCGTTGTCAGTGTTGTGGAAACCACGTACTTCGGCATGGTGTTCATTAGATCGCCAAAAGGGTCACCGGCTGGCATTGGTTCAAATGCCCCGCCGTGGATCTGCCATGTTTTGCGCCCCAGAAGCAGCGCGTCACTTTGGCTCATTTCCTCAAAGAAGTGCGCGCCAATGTCATCGTGCCAGAACGGCCCTGTCCACCCGCCGTGGGTGAAGCCGCCCTCGGTATCTTCTTCTGCGCCACCAGGCGCTTGCATGACATTGTCCAACGACACAAACTCTGAGACAACGATCTTTCGCATGATTACCTCCTTATCGAGCAACAACTCCAGGCTTTCAACCGTATACCTCACCTGACGTACCAAGCGGGAAGGTTTGGAGGGCTTCGTCTCCCCCAACTCCTCTCTGCGTAAGGTGAGTTACAATTCTTATCTGAAATGGTTTTGTTGAGCTTTCTCTATAAGATAGTTCCGAAAAAGATAGCGTTCTCTTGATTGCTTGCTTTTTCAGCTTCGTACGGGAACGACAGCCGTACTGGATGGACTACCACAAGGAGTGCTCCTTGCTTACCATCCTCTACACTCTCCGCGCATGCGCCTTGAGTGCTACTTGAGCAATGAAGAGAAGAAATCTCTTGTCGTTCTCGCGCTAGTGTTTTTACCTGGCGAAGCGACTTACGCCAGAACCCAGGAAACACTAGTAAGTTAGAAAGGTGCTCAAGTACTTATTCTAACAGACCTGCAAGAAAGCGGCAATGATGCCATAAAACGCTAGAAAACACAAGAGAACACTATAGTTTCAGTCATTATCGCGGCGGAGAGAAAGATCGAGCCTGCAGTCAGCTCATCTGCTGATCTGCGATGGCCCTGCTTGCCTCTGATTGTAGCTAGCAGGCTCGCAGGTTTTCTCGCCTCCATCAATCATAAGTTTAGCTGGCGAAAGTCACAGAAGTACTGTGTTTTTCCCGACACGATTTTCTCCGCAGAGCAATGGTCCATCTGGCTGACTGGCTCAATCTTTGTGAGCACCGCTGTAGCGCTACTTTGTTGACTCGGGAAATCGCGCCTGATTCGGACATATATCCTGAGCAATTTGAGCTCAGATCGACACTATTTGATGGGTTTAAACCAAGGCAAAATCCCGAGTCAACAAAGTAGCGGTAGTTATCATACCATTGCAACAAAAATTTTATAACTGCTCCGCACTTATCTAGTTTGCGGCTATCTTGCTCGCTTCTTAACGTAGAGCCTAGTAGCAGATTGATCAGTCTCTTCTCTCTGCTTGCTTGTTCGACACTTACACCTACACAACTATCGGCATGGTGTCTGGTTAATGCTCATGACTACTCCTTCGACAATATGAAGCGTCTCCTGACTTACCAACTACGCTTTCGAATCTATCTCACGTCGAGTCTAGCATATCACATTGTGAGGCTACTTACCTCTTCAATTGGGTACCTGATTGCGCTTGAGCAGGGACATTTTTGTTCAAATGTGTTTAATGGTATTCACCTGAAACTGTCGGTTAAGCTGTCAAACTCGCTGTCATTTTAGTGAATGAGTAAAACACTTCAACACGCTTCATATGTAGTCTATGAGTGAGTTATGAACGGTTGTGGAATATTTTCGTCAGCAAAGATGTTCATGATGCTGCCTGGTCAAGTGGATATGTGACTTCTGCTCGAAGTGTATCAGCGGCAAACGCAAGTGCAGCAGAGGCTGTGCTATAATGCAGTGGCTCTGTGTGGACGTTGTAGTTTTCCTTGAAGCGAGGCTTCGTTCAAGGGCTGCGCCCTTGTCGTAATCTCGAAGGAGAGCAGCTTGATGAGCACCAATAATACCAACATACTCATTTCAGGAGCGAGTATTGCTGGGCCAACCCTGGCGTATTGGCTCAAGCGCTATGGGTTCAACCCGACCGTGATCGAGCGTGCGCCGCAACTGCGAGAAGGCGGGTACCCGATCGACGTTCGTAATGAGGCCGTGCAGGTTGCCAAGCTCATGGGGATCTGGTCGCGTCTGCAACAAGAGAAGACGAACTTTGGGGAAATCTCGTTTGTGAACGAACGCAATCAGCGCCAGGACGCTCTACGAGCTCACCAAGGACGAGGTGGAATACTGCTTCGGGGACTCCATCCAGGCGCTCAAGCAGGACGACGAAGGAGTCGACGTGACCTTTGAGCGTGGCGGCTCCCGCCGCTTCGACCTGCTGGTGGGGGCTGACGGGTTGCATTCGATCGTGCGCACCCTGGTGTTTGGAGACGAAGCGCAATTTGAGCGCTATTGCGGCTATCATTTCGGGGTCTTCACCACCGACAACTATCTGGGACTCGACGAGGCCTGCGTGCAGTTCTATGGGGTCCCTGGAAAACGAGTCGGGCTACGCAGTTCACGAGGAAACCAGACACTGGTCGCATTTTTCCTGTTCAAGCAACCCACGAAGCTATGCTATGATTACCATGATGTGGGGCGGCAAAAGCAACTGCTCGCTGAGGTGTTTGCCAGCGAAGCCTGGGAAGTGCCCAGACTCCTTGAGAGAATGCAAACGGCCCCCGACTTGTACTTTGATGCGGTGAGCCAGATTCGCATGGAGAGGTGGTTCAACGGACGAGCGGTGCTGCTGGGAGATGCCGGCTATTGCCCGGCACTGCTGGCTGGGGAAGGGTCGACCCTGGCCATGATGGGAGCTTATATCCTGGCGGGCGAACTGAAAGTGGCTCTGGGCGATCATCAGCGAGCGTTTCCCCAGTACGAACAGGCCTTCAGGCCTGTGGTCAGACAGGAGCAAAAAAAGGCTGCATCAGGTGCCAGGTTCCTGGTTCCCGAAACGCGTTTGGGCCTGTGGGTGCAAAATCACCTGGGCCCGCTGCTGCTCCCGCCTGTGCTGGTGGCCACAGAGCGCTGGCGAGGATTGCTCAGGAGGCCCAGCAGGATAAAGGACTATGGGAATGGTCTCCCAGCGTCTTAACAGTGGAAGATCGCTAATACTACCATATTGAAAGGTAAAACTTACACTGCCTGCCACACGTGCACATTACTACTCTTGCTTGCTGAAGCCAGGCGTTTGCCGTCAGGCGACCATGCCAGGGCATGCACAGAATCACGCTCACCACGATAAACATAGAGTGTATCGCCGGTGGTGGTATCCCACATCCGCACGCAATTATCCATTCCATCAGTGTTGCCATCCCCTGAGCCAGAGGCAATACGCCTGCCATCAGGAGACCATGCTATGGCATGCACTCCGCTTGTATGGCCTTGATAAGTGAAAATGGGGTTCTTAGAGACCCTGATAGCATCCCAGATCTGCACAGTCTGATCGTAGCTTGCCGAGGCAATGCGCATGCCGTCAGGTGACCAGGCTACTGCATTCACTCTGTCGCTATGCCCACGGTAGGCGTTCAAGGGCAGGAGGCTGCGCCATTGGGCCATCATTGGCGGGTGCTCTGCATTCCAGATTTGCACAGCCTGATCGTCACCCGCCGAGGCAATCATCCCATCGGGCAGACCAGTCTGGAGGGCTGGTGACCACGCTACTGTACGCACCCAATTCGCGTGGCCACGGTAAGTGCAGATGCGTTTCCCGGTCGCAGCATCCCAGATCTGAACGGTCTTATCGGTACTTGCCGAGGCAATGCGCGTCCCATCGGGTGACCATGCCACGGCGTTAACCCAGTCGGAGTGACCAGTGTAGGTGAGGATCTTGTGCCCATCGCCGGCATCCCAGACGTGCACGTTCTGATCATTGCTCGCCGAGGCAATACGCTTGCCATCGGGCGACCATGCCACAGCACTTATGGAGTCAACATGGCCTCTACAAGTAAACATATGATCTCCGGTGGCAATATCCCATACTTGTACTGTCTTATCTGCACCTGCCGAGGCGATGCGTGTCCCATCGGGTGACCATGCTACCGCACGCACTCTATCGGCATGGCCACGATAGGTGTAGAGGGTTATTCCCAGTTGCGCGGCACCTGCTATAGGCGGTAAGATGGGCACAATGAATTGGGCATTGCATGCAGCCCCTACGATAGCAGGTGACGCTACCGGCTGGCGAGGATAGAGCACTCCAGGCTGCAAGGATTGAGCCTGCCGGTCGGCCCACTGAGCGGCGAAACGCTGCAATTCTTGCTTGACTACTGCCATACTCGCTGGTCTTCCGCTCACATCCAAATCTAGCATCTGCATGATAAACGTATCAAGTCCAGGAGGAGCCAGTTGAGGCGACAGGTGCATTGGGGCAAAGCGAAATGGCGCATCTGAGGGATCACTATTCGTGAGCATGTGATGGAGCGTGGCGCCAAGGCTGTAAATATCAGCACGAGGGGTTGTCTGAGCTTTGCCATACTGTTCGGGAGGGGCATAGCCTGGTGAACCAAATGCCATCGTATCTCTCGTCTGCCCTAGCTTGAAGTGACGAGCAATACCGAAGTCAATCAAAAAGATCTGCCCATCAGGAGTCAACATGATGTTCGCGGGTTTGAGATCGCGGAAGATGATGGGCGGCTGGCGCGTGTGTAGATAGTCAAGGACTGTGCAGAGTTTGATGCCAATATCAAGCACTTCCTCTACAAGAAGACGCCTCACCTTTGCTTTGTCGAGATGCTCGTCGAGCGTTTCACCTTCAATGAAATCCATCACGAGGTACCAGTGCCCAACCTCGAAAAATTGATCATAAATGTGGGGTAGGCCTGGATGAGAAAGACTTGCAAGCAGCAGTGCTTCGCGTTTGAAAGCATCGGTGGCCATGGCCACCTCTTGTGGACTCAGGCCACTCTGGCTCATTTCTTTGACAGCTACGAGTCGATTGCCAAACAAAGTATCCTCGGCTTTATAGACAGCACCGAAGCCCCCTTTGCCCACCTGGCTAATGGTTCTGTAACGCCGGTTGAGCAGGTGATTAGAAACAAGCAACCCGGTAAGTGAACTGGGATGAGGTTTTATCGTGGATGCATACAGAGGCTGTCCGCAGGCAAAACAAAACGCCGCTTGTGGTGGGTTATCCGTACCGCATGTTGCACAGAAAAGATGAGAAGAGATCACCATACATCCTACTTCCTTGGATGCATCAGCGTTATCCGGCGCTACGGAAATTGGCTTGTAAACAAAGATTCTACAATAGCTTCTGTTCTACATATGTTTGTTATGAGGAAAATATAGGATATACCCCCTGTTTTGTCAAGTTAAACCATCAGCTTCAAGACTCAAAGAGAACAAGGCATAAAGAGAAGGCGGGTATCCGGTTGGATGCCCGTTTTTTGTTGTACTCGGTCTTCCTGTAGGAAATGAATATACTCGTACTGCAGTGAGCGGCTCCACGGTCTCTCAACGAGGATGTCACTGGTAGAACGTTCTGGACATATCTGCTTTCTTACAGGGCCAGCAGGGCTGGGGACTTACGCTCCGGCCCTGTCAGGTTGCTCTCTGCCCGGTTACTTCTCAGGCTTCCCAGTGGTACGCGGCATCTGCCGCACCGCTTCCAGCCATTGCGCTTGTCCCTGCTGCATGGCCTTTTGAAAGCTCTCAGTCGCCTTCTGAAAGCTCTCCAGGCTCTGTTTGGAGGCGGTCTCCACCACCTCGAGCGTCTGCTGATAGGCGGTGAGCGGAGCGCGGAAGAGGCCCAAGTAGGTCTCGGCGGCCTTGGTATCCCCTAGCTGTTTCTGAGCTTGCTTTTCCCACTGCTCCAGCAGGGAACGCGAACTCTCCACGTGGCTCTTGAGCAACGCGACCGTACTCTCAAAGACGCTTTCGGCATACTTCATGTTGCGCTCCTGGGCGGCAGCCAGACTCTCTACCAGGGCCTGGTTGGCCCCGCTCAAGGTTTCGATCGGACTTGCGGTGCCTTCCTTTTTCTCTATATCTGCCATGGACTTGCTCCTTCTTGAAAAAATACGGTATAACTGCATCTTAGCGGGAGGTTTTCTCTGATGCCATTACGTTTCTCTCCCCCATGAAGTATATCACGTGAGCTTGCCTATATGTCAGCGCGATGCAGTTTTTACATCACAAAACCGTCACAATGATTCGCCCTCCCTCACCGAAAGAGTCAGTTTCATCTACGTGTTTGCAGGTACTCCACCACCTGCTCGTAGGCCTGCTGTAACGCGAGGAAGTCGGCGTGGTGTCCGCCTGCATCCGGGTGATAGCGCTTAGCCAGTTCGCGGTACTGTGTTCGCGCCTCAGCAAGACTTCCCTCAGCTTGCAGTTGGAGCAAGCTGTATTCCGCTTGCAGATGGAGTGGGATTGCTCGTTGCATCGTCATCTCGTCTTGCCCGTGGGGAAGCGCCGGGCCTGTCAGAAGGATTTTGGTGAACAAGGACCACATGTCAAAGTAGGACCCGAAAAGCTTCGTGTAAAAAGCATGAACAGTTTCCATGAGCAACTCCATTACATCTTTGTAAAAAAGTCAAAGACTGTTACAGTCCCTCTTTGGTCCAATCCCACTATTCTCGGCAATGGTGATAACTCTAAGAAACTGTGGAGGGAGATGATGAACCTTAAAGTCTATCACATGGGTTCTGCTACCGGTAGCCCAATAGCAGAGGGTATTAAGCGGGAAAATCATAAGACGACATATCTTTACCGTGAGGCAGAGATATAAGCTACAAACTCCAAGAAATTTCACTGACTGGTTGCTAATTTAACTATAGCATAAGTTGCGGCTCTAAGTCCACACAAAGTGCGGCGAAAAAATGGACATAATGCGTTAGTTAATCCTTTGCCTACCCCAACCTGCCTCCAACACATTCGGCTTGTGCAGATCTGCATTTGTGGTGTTATAATTGAGGTGGTAAAGTAGCGCATGTCCTGAGGAGCGGGATCATCAGGACAGGACACACCAGGTATCCGGCTTATTGCCTATGGCACGTTCTTCCGAATGTGGAAGGACGAAATGATTATCTATGGAGGTAATATGGTTTTTCTTGAGATTCTCTTCGTAGGTCTGCTGGCGCTGTTGCTAGGCGCCGCCTTTTGTTTCATTGGCTACCGGTTCTTCAGGATCCTCATCCCCATCTGGGGCTTCTTTGCAGGGTTCTTTTTCGGCGCACAGGGGGTCGTGTCCCTCTTTGGGGGCGGCTTCCTATCAACGGTGACCAGCTGGGTCATTGGACTTGTTGTCGGACTGATCTTCGCCGCGCTGGCCTATTTCTTTTATTACGCAGCCGTGGTGATCCTGGGCGGTTCTGTCGGGTACGCGATTGGAACCGGTCTTATAGCGGCGATTGGATTAAGTCAGCAGGTGTTCATCGCCGTGATCGTTGGGCTTGTTGTCGCTGTCGCCCTGGCTATCCTGATCATTATCCTCAACCTGCCCAAGATACTCATCATTGTGTTCAGCGCGCTGGGCGGGGCCAGTACGATCGTGGCGGGCTTTTTGCTGCTACTGGGACGCATCCCGCTGGCCTCTTTCGGATACGGGACGGTGTCCGCCATCATCCTGAACTCGTGGCTCTGGCTCATCGTGTGGCTCGTACTGGCGGGGGCTGGCATGGTGGTGCAGTGGCGTAGCTCACAACAGTACACACTGGAATGGTCGCAGACAATGTAAGGGATAATGGATGCTTGCCCTTCCATTGGTTTTTATGGATTCCGCAAAGGGGGAATGGCCCCATGCTTCGGAAAATTCTTGCTGGCAGCCGGTACCTGATCGTCATTGCAGTGATTGGGTCTTTCCTGGCGGCAATTGGCACGCTCGTCTATGGTGGGTTGACGGTGGTGAGCATCATGTACGAGTCGTTTAGCCACGTCGAATTTACGGTAGAGGGAGCTAAACATCTTGAGCTCGAAAGTATAGAGATAATAGACCTGTTTCTGCTCGGCACTGTCTTGTACATCGTTGCGCTGGGGCTCTACCAGCTTTTTATTGACGAGAGCTTGCCCACGCCAAAGTGGCTCATGATAACCAGCCTCGATGATCTCAAGACAAGACTGCTCGGCGTGGTCGTGGTCCTCCTGGCTGTCACCTTCCTGGGCGAGGAGGTAAACTGGAATGGCAGTAACAATATTGTGGCAGTGGGGATTGCTGTCGGGCTGGTACTGTTCGCACTTGGATTTATTCTCCGCCAGGGATTTGAGGCTTACGCGGGTAGGAGAAAAAACGAAAGCGATGTTGAGTAACGGAAGCGGTCATCACCTCGAAAAAAGGTTAAGAGGAGAAGGGTGTAAGCCAGGCTTCTCCAACTTTACCAACGCTATCTCGTACTGCAAATAGGAGTTGTTCATACACACGAAGGAGAAATCAAAGATGGATGTAATAACCTCTAACTTAGGCTGGTTTTCATGGATCATTTTTGGGGCGCTGGCGGGTTGGATCGCCAGTATTCTCACTGGCAGGAACTCACAGCAGGGTTGCTTGATGAATATTATTGTCGGGATCGTTGGGGCATTCCTCGGTGGGTGGGGCTACACACTGATTACCGGTCGCCCTCTCACGGTTGGCTGGAACTTGACGGCCTTTATTGTTTCGGTCATTGGCGCTGTAGTGTTGCTGGCACTGATCAACCTAGTGTTCGGCCGCAGATCGAGATAAACACAGCGGATAGGTGCCTGCCAGGTTGGGCGTACACCAGCAGCGATTAGCAAGGATATGTTTCCGCCTCAGTGGACTAGGGCGATACGATAGCGCCTTCCTATCATGCTGAGCGTAACGAAGCATCTCCTGCGCCACGCGAGAGAGACCCTTCGCTGCGCTCAGGGTGACATCCGGGGGAGCTGCCAGGGGCTTTCAAGGGTAGGTATTTTGTGAAACGAGCAGGGAAGCGGGTTCGTCTCGTAGTCTCGTAGGGGCGGGGGTGGCAGGGAAGAAGGGTGGGGACCCTTGGGTCGCCCGGCGTCCTGTTGCCCTGCCGCTTCCCACCTGCCCCCCATGGGCGACGCAAGCGTCCCCACCCCATTCCGCACCTCTCCCGCCCCTACGATTGTGACGATCTGCCCCAAAAAAACTACTGTTGAGAGGCAGCCGGGGGCCCTTCTATTGACGCGGACAATAAATGGATGCGCGATAGAGGTAAGGCAGTTTAGCTTTCCGATGTCTCGGAACTGACCACCATGGTCTCTAGCGCAACCAATGAGATCTCCGACTTGCCCTGCGTGGTCTCGGCGATATAGCGCAAATCCAGCTCTTCTAGCACTTTCTTTTTGCCGAGGAGGAGTTTTGCTAATTCAAATGCCTGACTTAGTTGCTCTTTCTCTAACTCGTAGCCGAGTTCGTTCATCTGTGCAGCGAGCGCGGCACGTCCTGAAAGCTTGCCTACAAACAAACGGCGATCAGCAGAGGTCAGACCTATAGATTCTGGAGTCATGATCTCGTAGGTACGAGAATCTTTCAGCACACCATCCTGGTGAATGCCTCCGCCGTGGGAGAATGTGTTTTGACCAACGATACTTTTGGTCCATTGAACCTGCATCCCTGATAGTTTAGCGACGAGACGACTGGTTGAGATAATTTTCGTCGTATCAACTTTGACATCCATGCCAAGATCGGCAGAACGTGTCCGAATCGCCATGACAACATCTTCGGTTGCAGCATTGCCAGCACGTTCGCCCAAGCCGTTAATGCAGGAGTCTACTCGTTCCGCTCCATTACGCAATCCTTCCAGCGCGTTGGCAACAGCAAGACCAAGATCATCATGACAATGTGCCGAGATGCGGATAGCAGGAAATTCATGCTTTACGTCGGCAACAAGCTTGCCAAACTCCCACGGTAGGGCATACCCAACCGTATCGCATAATGTGACGAAACGGACGCCTTCTTTAAAGATCGCTTCACATACTTCTAGAATGAAGTCATGTTCAGTACGCGTCGTATCTTCCAGCGCGAAATCAACGTTTTCAGTATAGGTACGGGCGTGGGCAACCGCCGTCCGTGCCATTTCAAGCACCTCTTCGCGTGTCTTGCCTAGTTTGACCTTGCGATGCAGTGGGGATACGCTGACAAACGGCTGGATGGCGGATCGGTTTGCAATCTTCACAGCTTCCCACGCTCTGTCAATATCAGCAAAGTGCGTACGCGCAATCGCACAAATCTCGGCATTTTCCACTTTCGAGGCGATCATGCGTACTGCTTCAAACTCTCCAGGCGAGGAGATGGGAAAACCACAGTCGAGGGTATCGAAGCCCATATCGGCCAGGGCCTGGGCTATCGCCAGCTTTTCTTCTGGGAAGTAGTTCACGCCAGGTGTCTGTTCGCCATCACGAAGCGTGGTTTCATAAAACTTGATGATGCAGGGTTCTGTTGCCATCGTTTGTCACTCCTTCTATAAAGGCATCCTTCCATACGCCTGATCGCATCGATCCAACTGAAAGCAGGAGTTGAGGGAACAGAAAGCTTTCTGTACGAGGCACCAGGAGCGAAGTACATGCACTCTTAGACTCCTAGACAAAGCTGCCGCCCGAAACTCCTTTGTTTCGACTTTCTCAGGTCTGTGACCATTCACTACGAAAATTATACGCAACTTACAGAAGGGGTGCAAGCGATGTCCGAACTCCGGTTTACTTGATGTGAATCTCGAGGCGACCTTCTTGCTCGTTCCATGTTGATGCTGTATGCAGTTCTTTACTCAACTTCTGGATACTCGCAACAATGGCTCTTCTCTCGTCGTTATGCGCAAGCCTGGCCTGGAACTGTTGAATAACGGTGGGATAGAGTAACAGGCGAGATAGGGTAAACCCATCTGTTTCAAGCACGAAGATACTACTCAGGTCATTCCGTTTGATTTCATCGACTGCATAATCGTCGATAAAGTCGCCTGTGCAATACAGGATAGGTTTCTCTTTGTAGATCTCGATGCCGCGCACGATATGACCGGAATGCCCAAAGATCACATCAGCACCTTCATCTATTAGCGCATGTGCAAAAGGAATATGCTCCGCTGGGGGTTCGTACCCCCAATTTGGCCCCCAATGCGCAGATACAATGAGCATATCGACTACCTCTTTTGTCTTTCTCACCCGCTCAAAAAGATATTCGGCGCGCTTATCCTGTAACGCTATGGGAACATACCAGACACCCGGTTGTTCTCCCGTAGCTTCCCAGGGAGGCTCATTATCAGTAAAAGCGATGAACCCTATCGTTTTCCCTGCCACGTTCCATATGGCAGGTGCAGATGCCTCACGGAGCGTGGTGCCTGCGCCTGCGTAGTGGATTCCTGCTTCCTTGAGGGTGTCCAGCATGTGAAAAAGGCCCTCATAGTCAAAATCAAGGGTGTGGTTATTCGCCAGCGAGACAGCATCGATGCGGGCAGCCAGGAGGGTTTGAAGATTTTTTGCATCTGATCGAAAATGAAACACTTTTGGCGTTGTCGACCAGGGCATTCCTCGATCGGAAAGCACACACTCCAGATTACAGATGCGCACATCTGCAGCGCGCAAGAGCGACAAGGTGTCGCCCCATGGATAGGCAGGAGGCTTTTTCTTGAGAATCTCGTTCACCAATCGCCCGAGCATGACATCGCCAACAAACAGTATTCTCAAATGTGAGTGTCCCTGGTTCACTTCCTCCATCAAAATAGCATTCCTTTCTCGATCGGCAGAGCGTTCCGCTGGTTGTCACCCCATTCACTTCGTTCAGGGCAAGCTCTGAGCGCAGCGAAGGGTCTGTCTCGCAGGGCGCACGAGATGCTTCGCTGCGCTCAGCATGACAGGTTGGCGTTCAGCATTACAAGACGGCGCTCAGCATGACAGGTTGGCGCTCAACAGGACAATTCAAGTATGACAGTGCTGCCGCGCTATCACATCGCACTCGTACACCGAGGCGGAAACAGGTCCATGATAAGCGCTCCTGGTGTACGCCCAACCTGGCTGGTGCTTCTCATGGGGGTTATTCAGCCTCAATGTACTAGGGACTGGAGGCAACATTCCACGCACCAGCTTCACCAGTACGGTGCCCATACTGGTCAAGGACGTCAAAGCTTCCCACCATATCACCACCTATTTTGATATCTCCATCAAACGAAAGGGTTGTATTACTTGCCTGTACCTTCACCGTGAAATGTAGGTGCCCTGCAGTATTGACAGTTCCATTGAAGGGGCCAACCAAACCTAAACCCTGGAAAAACCCTGAGATGCTCCCCTGGCTTTGTTTAATATGCGTGAGGAACATACCAGTATCTTCGTTTGTCATGATGTCAACGACCTTCCCTGCATAGGAGGCAGCCAGAGGCGGATATTCAGAGGTTCCTGGAGTAAGAGTAGAAGGAGCAGGAGATTTCACCGTCGATTGAGCAGGTGAAGATGCAACAGGACTGGCGACGCTGTGAAGAGTTGCAGGATGATCGCCATGCGAAAGAACACTCCACACAAGACCCGTTCCAATGACTGCAGTGAGCAAGAGCGCAAGAATGATGAGCAAGAGTACATGTCGTTTGCTCGTGCGGGGAGCATGATTCGGGTATCGCTCGGATGAAGGCTCGATCAAATTACGTTTCAGTTCTTGCTCAGAGACATTCAGCGGTTGCGGTGTCTCAAATGCAGGGAGACGAGGCGCACGTATCTGTTGCTTTGGCGCATGACTCGTCAACTCCTGCCAGAATTCCGCAACGGTAGCGAAGCGATCAGTGCTGCTTATGCTCATTGCCCGCTCAATGGCCATGGCGACAGCCCATGGTACATCTGGTACCACCAGGTGCGCAGGTTCGAGCGGATCGATTCCTTTGCTTGCTGTGACTCTGGTGATGGCATCAATTGGAACAGTCCCGGTTAACAAGGTGTAAAGCGTTGCTCCAAGACCATAAATATCCGTACGAGGATTTGTGCCGATTCCATACTGTTCTGGCGCAGCATAGCCAGGAGAACCATGCCGAATAATCGATGTCGTTCTATCTTCGACGTACTCCTTAGCAAGGCCAAAATCAACCAGGACTGCTTCACCCCCTTTCGTTGGTACGATGATGTTTGAAGGTTTGATATCTCTATGCACTATTGGTGGATCCTGGTCCTGAAGATAGCTCAGCGCATCGACAATAGGAGCCATAACGGCCATAACCAGGGGTAAGGGAAAACGCTGGTCCGGTTGCTCTTTTAGCAAGACTGACAGGTCCCGCCCCTGAACGTAATCCATGAGCATATATACCCGTTTGAGATTTTTACTTTCTAACACCTGGTAAACGTGGGGCAACGATCTGTGATGCAGTCGCTTAAGCATTTCTGCTTCAAAGAAGAAACGTTCCCTGTCTCGCCTGTTCGGATCAATCACCTCCTTGAGTGCAAACAGAGGCTCCTTGAAACGCCGATCTCTGACCAGGTAGACAGCACCAAACCCACCCTTACCTAGAAGGCCTTCGATTACGTAGCGGCCCCCATCAGGATTTTGTATGGTGGCTCCAATGGGGAGTGTCATCTGTTCTTTTAGCATGCTACACCTCACCTCATACACGTGAGAAATAATCTCTTCGCGATAGGCTGAGTTTCCTTGTATTATACCATCTCAATGGTATAAAATAGAGTAAATAAAGTCAATTTTTCTCTGTGTACTGTGGGCAAGAGTGTACTCTACTCGGTAGGTCTGGTTCATCCTCAAGCTCTTCAACCGCTTACCGATAGCGTCTCACCACTACTTAGGCACATCAGTAGTTCACAAAAAATAAACTCAACAAATGATTTAGCGTTACGTATCTCTATATTATACGTTTTAAAACACTAGGAGTATCATATCTATCCATAATACCTACATTTTCTAAAATTGAATTCTTGGAGGGAGAGACAATGATGAAGATGAAACCAACATTAGTGCTTCTAGTAAGTCATGCATTCCTGGGTCTCGGTCTATTTAGTCTCCTTGCTGCTCTTTTTGGCGCTCAGAGCCTTTCCGCCTCAGCTCAAGGCCCATCTTTTGTGCGCATTATTCACGCTTCACCCGATATCGGAACCGCCGACGTCTTTGTGGATGGCGCGAAGTTGCTCAGTAGCTTTCAGTTCGGGGCAGTCACTGGCTACGCATCGGTCCCGGCCGGCCCTCACAAGGTGCAGATCGCTCTTGTGGGCAAAGGAACTGGCGGGGCGGTTATTACAGAGACCTTAGCGGTCAGCCCCGGTTTCGCGTACACTGTAGCTGCGGTTGGGACAAAGGCAACCGGCCTTTCGTTGAAAGTTTTTATCGATAATAACCTCCTCTCGCCTGGAACAGCTAAATTCCGCGTGTATCAGCTTTCTCCAGACGCAGGTTCTGTGATTGTGGCGACAGGAGGGAAAACCGTTCTCAGCGGGTTAAGTTACCAGGGTGCAAGTAACTATCTTGCCGTTAAGGTGGGTGGATATACTTTTAATGTTACCTCCCCGACGAACAACGCGACCTTCCCTCTTACAGCAACGCTCAACGCCAATTCGGTGACCAGTGTCTTTGTTGTGGGGCTGATCAATGGCACCCCGAAGGTTCAGCTTGTTTCTTCGCAGGTTACAGGACTTCCTGGTGTGCCAAACACTGGAAGTGATCCAAATGCGCTTCCACAAACAGATCACGTGCAACCGCCCACTCCCTGGATCTGGATTTTGCTGACGGTGTCGCTGCTCCTCATTGGAAGTGGCGGATTCATTCGTCGCCTGGTAAGGAAGCAGCACTAGAGCAGTAGGAAGGGTTGCATCTGATGCACACGGGTCGGCTGATAGAGCACTTGTTTGCCCTGATACTAGTGCTCACTCTTGCTGCGTGTGGCTCTGCCTCGACTACCTTTGCTAAAGTACCGGTAGTCCGTGCTTCACATACAGTCAACGTCAGTCCCACGTCAACGGTTCTCCCGCGACATAGGGTGAATACGGCTGCGAATCCCATCCGCCTGATTATACCAGCTATAGGGATCAATGCGTTCGTTGAGCCGGTAGGAATTCGGCCTGATGGTGACATGGCAACGCCAAAATTCAATCCATGGGAGGATGTAGGCTGGTACAACGATGGTCCACATCCTAGCGAGCGAGGCAGCGCGGTCATTGATGGGCACCTTGATCGCCCGGGAGGATTTCCAGCAGTATTTTGGCGTTTACGTCAATTGCAGGTTGGCGATGAAGTGCTGGTGAAAAATACTGCCAGGAAAACGCTGCATTTCCATGTGGCACGCATTGCCTACTATCCTCCACAAGAGGCACCCATTCAGGATATTTTCGGGAATAGGGGAGGGACTTATCTCAATTTAATTACTTGTGCGGGAGACTGGATGCCTAGTGAACATCAGACGAATCTGAGGCTGGTCGTCTACACTACTTTAGTGTAGTTGGTTCAATGTGCATGGTTTTCTGTGGCCTCATCGCTACGCTCTTCGCAAGGATTTTTATTGAGTGAGGTTGCAAATTCGGCAGACTGCTTCTGCCGAATTTGCAACCTCACTCATACTAGCTAGAGGGGTTGGCAGACTGCTTCTGCCGAACCCGCAACCTCACTCATACTAACTTTAGGGGTTGGCAGACTGCTTCTGCCGAACTTGCAATCTCACTCATACCAACTATAGGGGTAGGCGGGGTCGTCGCAGGATGCGGCGACAGTTGTTAATTTCAGGGGGTAGAAGGTATCTACCATCACTGCCAGTTCTTCGGTACGTTCGGCTCCCAGGCTCTTCTCGACAGCACCTGGATGGGGGCCATGCGGTATACCGCGCGGGTGCAGGGTAATCGATGAACGTTCGATGCCGCGGCGACTCCCGAAATTCCCATTGACGTAGTATAAGACCTCTTCGCTATCGATATTGCTGTGGTTGTATGGAACGGGTATCGCGAGCGGGTGATAGTCCAATTTGCGTGGGACAAACGAGCATACAACAAAATTTGGTCCCTGGAATGTCTGGTGAACAGGGGGAGGCTGGTGAATACGCCCGGTGATTGGCTCAAAGTCAGCGATATTAAAGATCCAGGGATACTCGCAGCCATCCCAACCAACGGTATTGATCGGGTGAAAATCATACCAGTAGCTGGTAATGAGGCTGCCTACTTTCACGCGCACTTCAAAATCGCCACGCTCGGTATGCGTTTCAAGTTCTTCGGGACGGCGAATGTCGCGCTCACAATAGGGAGCATGTTCTAACAATTGACCGTTTTTATTGAGGTAGCGGCGCGGTGGCTCGATCGACCCATGCGCCTCTATGATGAAGAAGCGAGTATCAGGGCTATCGTTCCCAATGCTGAAACGAAAAGTTGTGCCACGCGGGATAACGATATAGTCTCCCTCATGATAGGGTAGCAAGCCGAAGTTTGTCTCCAGCACTCCCTGCCCATCGTGGACAAAGTAGACCTCGTCACTCTGTGCATTGCGGTAGTAATAGTCCATGGATATGGTAGGCTGCGCGATAGCCAGCGAGACGTCCTTGTTGAACATCAGCACCTGGCGACCCAATACGGCGTCACCACCGCGGGCGATGCCGGGAGTCTTGAGGTGATGATGACGCTGTACCTCTTCGTCCCACTCTTCAAGCTCTACGCGCATGAATTTCTCTACTTTTTTCACACGCGTCGGTGGAAAATGGTAGTAGATGTTGGCATAATTGCCCGAAAATCCTTCAGTGCCGAAGAGTTCCTCGGAGTAGAGAGTGCCGTCCGGTTTGCGAAACTGTGTATGTCTTTTCGGGGGGATCTGCCCTAAACGATGATAAGCAGGCATATCTGTATCTCTCCTCAATGATTGGTCCGCCAGGGTGGGGCAAGCCCCACCCCTACTTGCAATTACGCGATACGATTTCGCAATACGCCAATGCCGTCAATCTCTAGCTCGATCACTTCGCCTCGCCGGAACCAGGGATGAACCTCAGTCCCAATCTCCAGGAGACAGCCAGTGCCAACAGTGCCAGAGCCCAGAATGTCGCCCACGCGCAAACGGGCGTTGCGCGAGGACCAGGCGATCATTTGCGGGAGACTGTAGTATATCTCGTTGAAGTTACCGCGTGAAATTTCTTTGCCATTGACACGCGCCACCATCGTCATATCATAGCGTTCGCTGGCGCCAGTGCCACTGCGACGAGAGGCCAGTTCGTCCGGCGTAATGATCCAGGGGCCAAGCGACGTGGCAAAATCTTTGCCCTTCCCTGGCCCAAGAAATATCTTTGCCTTCGCGCCCAATCACGCAGGCTATCTCTAACTCGATATCCAGTTCATTACTGCCTACAGGGTAGGGCACCTCCTGTTCATGCCCATAGATTTCACTATTGTTAGTGAAGTAGAACGTCGGTATCTCGTACCACTCGGGGATCATGCCAAGGCCGCGTTTGGCCCGTGCCGACTTCACGTGCTGTTCAAAGGCATAGAAATCGCGTACCGATGGCGGTTCAGGAATGGGGGAAAGCAGGACAATTTCAGACAGCGGGTATGCTTTCCCTCCGCGGGGCGCGATAAATCTGACCCCTACGCTCCAACTCTCGAGTGTTCTGCGGGCACGCGCCAGGCCCTCGGGATCACGCAACAGTTCAAGCACTGTGGGATAGTCAAGCCCGATCACCCATTCATCGTGCACGACACCCGCATGAGTTACGCGGTCAGAGGTTCTAAACGTTGCGAGTTTCATGTTACAGATTCCCCCGCAGTTCCTGCTCTCGCTCTAAGGCTTCAAACAGCGCTTTGAAGTTTCCTTCGCCAAAGCCACGGGCGCCTTTCCTTTCTATGACTTCAAAGAAAACCGTCGGGCGATTCACAATTGGTTTGGAGAAAATCTGTAACAGGTAGCCCTCGTCGTCATGATCTACCAGAATCCCCAGTTCTGCTAACTGGTTGATATCCTCAGCGATAGAGCCGACACGATCCAGCACGGTCTCATAGTAATTTCTGGGCGTTTTGAGAAAATCGACGCCGCGCTCCACTAATCTACGTACGGAAGTGATGATGTCGTCAGTATTCAGTGCAATATGCTGGACACCTGGTCCTCGATAGAAATCAAGGTACTCCTCGATCTGCGACTTGCGCCGCCCTTGCGCAGGCTCGTTAATGGGGAACTTGATGCGGCCACTGCCATTCTGCATCACCTTGGACATGAGCGCCGAGTACTCCGTACTGATGGCGCGATCATCGAAATGAACGAGTTGTGTAAAGCCTAGCACACGCTCAAAAAAATCGACCCACTCGTTCATTTTGCCCAATTCGACATTGCCTACTACGTGGTCAATGGCGGCCAGGCCGGCAGGTCGAGCGCGCCGCGGAACGTTCGTTACGACTTCACGATATCCTGGCAGAAACGCGCCTTGATAATTCTGGCGTTCAACGAAGGTAATAACAGTGTCGCCGTAAATGGCGATGGTAGACGTTTCCGCTATGCCATAATCATCTTTATGGACAGCCGGTTCCTCAAGTCCGTGCGCTCCCCGCTTTGTGGCTTCCCGGTATGCCTGCTCAGCGTCATCCACACGCAAAGCAATGGCTTTTACACCATCACCGTGTAGCTTCACATGCTCGGCAATCTCACCTTCAGGGCCAAGCGGCGAAGTCACGACCAGGCGCACATTGCCTTGCTCTAGCACATAGCTGCTGCGGTCGCGTATCCCCGTTTCCAGACCGGCGTAGGCAATAGGTGTAAAGCCCCACGCATTGCTCAAATAGTATGCAGCCTGTTTCGCGTTCCCAACATAAAATTCTAAAAAATCGTAATTCTGAATGGGCATGAAATCCTGTTCAGACATGGTAACTCCTTCTCCTTGGACGTGATAAATCGGGTCCCTACCACATTGTTTGTGTGGGTGTGATTTTCAAACACAACAATTGGATGTCACTGAAAACTGACATGTGCAGGAGTTGAGGAAGAAGTAGCGGCCAAACGGCGCACAGAGAGAAGCGTAATGGCCCAATTTATTGTGC
Source organism: Chloroflexota bacterium (assembly GCA_005881495.1). The sequence continues at coordinate 38,569 of VBHI01000212.1, read as the reverse complement.
CCACGACCGCCTTCTCTAACAGTGCTGGCAAGCATGTCCCGAAACCCCTTTGTTTCGATGTTGCGACAGAGCAAGAACGAGACGATATTAACTGTCGTCATTATACCTGACGAAAAGTGGATATCGCAAGTAAATAGAGGGATGTATTGCTCAATTCTCAAAAGTTTCTCAAGATTTACTGTGAGGCTCTCTGCGGTTCGATTTTGGATAGACAGGCGTAATATGCCATGTTATGATGTTTTCAGGCAGTGTTTGGTGGAGTCCATAAAATAATAAAAAAATGTCTTCAATCACTCATCGAAATAGTATGAAGAAGCCCTTATATAGGTAGAAGGAGGGTAACGAGGCAGTGGATACGCTCATTGGCACATCTCTTGGTGGATATACACTGATAAAATTCCTGGGCAGCGGCGGCATGGGTACAGTTTATTTAGCCGAAGATGCGACCATTGGTCAGCAAGTAGCCATCAAAATAGTACGCTCCGACGCCAACGATTACCAGGATTCAAGCAGTGCCATGCGTGCATTCGAGCGCTTTAAGCACGAAGCGAGAGCGGTTGCCAGCCTGGATCACTTACATATACTTCCGCTCTATCGCTACGGAGAAGAAGAAACGGTGAGCGGCGCACGGGCATACATGGTGATGCAATACCGTCCGGAAGGATCACTGTGGGACTGGCTGCGTCGCAGAGCAGGATTCGCAACAGGTCAATCGCTCGTCTCAGCACCCATGCTCCCTGCCGGTTTGAATACTGCCTGGCCTTTGAGTCTGGAAGAGGGGGGAGAGTATTTGCGCCAGGCGGCATCTGCCCTGCAATACGCACATGACCGCGGCATTGTGCATCGCGATATCAAACCGGCCAATTTTTTGTTGCGTTTCGAAGCAGGCAACACGATCCATCTCCTACTCTCAGATTTCGGCTTAGCGAAATTCTTCACTACCAATTCTGCCACCAGCACTATTCTGGGCACGCCAATATATATGGCGCCTGAACAATTTGAAGGAGCGGCAGGACCAGAGAGTGACCAGTACTCATTGGCTGTCATGATCTACCAATTGCTCGCCGGACATTCCCCTTTTGAAGGGGAACCAATGCGACTGATGCACCAGCACATCAGCATAGAGCCGCCGCCAATACGTATTTTTGTCCCTTCGTTCCCCGCAGATATCGAACCTGTCCTCGCGCGCGCGCTGGCAAAAGATCCTACTAAGCGATACCCATCCGTCGCTGCATTCGCCGAGGATTTCGCCCTGCGAAGTTATGAGAAGCCGCGCAGCTTCGCACCACAACTCTCTTTACCAACACAATTACAAGAAGATCGTCAGATGGTCCGGACATCCACAGCATCCTTGCCACAAACCAGCAATACTGAACCAACTGTCCTGTATCATGCTCATGACGAACAAACGCAATTACAACCCCCGACAGCATTTGATACACCAACAATAGCTGAAGCGGCACCTGCGCGGGCAAACGATGTGGCTTTCACTCCGACTTTTTACCCCTCACCTTCTGTGCCACAGAGTGGATTATCGCAGGTGCAATCCGCAGGGCGTCCTAGCACACTTTTGCCGCAGATGGACACAGGGCTGCAATCACCTCAGAAAAAGATGAGCCGGCGCAGTGCGCTGGGTTGGATACTCGGGGGTGTAGCTGCTGTGGGGGCTGGTGGAGCAGGATTCTATTTCTATAAGCGTTACCACACTCCTGCGCATGCTCGCCACGTTCTAAAAGGGCATAGTAATGGCGTCACAAGTGTCAACTGGTCTCCGGATGGTGCGCAATTATTGTCAGGCTCACGAGATAACACTGCGCGCCTCTGGCTTGTTGCCAATGCACAAAACACCGTTACCTACCGTGGACATAGAGCAGCAGTGCTTTCCGTGGCATGGGGCCCCGATGGCACTCAGCTAGCCTCCGCGGGGCGGGACAAAACCGTACAGATCTGGGACAGCAGGGGCACATACCTGCAGCAGTTCTCCATGCCAGCAGTCGTCAGCTCCATAAGCTGGAGGATGGATGGCACAGGACTCTTTGCCGGGACATTAGGCGATGGTGTACACGAGCTTTTCTTGAGTACAGGGCGTATCGCAGGTCCGAAAAACAGGTCAACGGTACGAGCGATCGCGCTCTCGCCCGATAGCAGTTACGTCGCAGCAGCATTTGAAAACGGCAGTATAGCCATAGTGAGTTTGCGAGAAGCACCACACAATGTAATCAAGTATCTTATAGGTCACACGGGACCTGCACTGGCCGTCGCCTGGTCACCAGACAGCACAAAGCTAGCCTCGGGCAGCAGTGATATGACTGCTCATGTCTGGGATGTGGCAACAGGTCAAACCATTCACCTGCTCCCTCACGAAGGTGCCGTGACAGGCGTCGCCTGGGAACCCACGAGCGTCCCGCGCCTGGCTACCGGGTGCACGGATAAGAATGTTCGCATTTGGGATGTAGATAGCAGCGCGAGAACGATCTACAGTGGGCATGGGGACGCAGTTACGGCGGTTTCCTGGGGAGCGGAGGGACTGGCCTCCGGTTCGGCGGATCAGGATATCATCATCTGGCAGGTCTAGGAGCAGCTTTTTCTGCCCTTTATAGTACTTCTTACCTGATCTATTGATACTCATAAACAAATCAAGCATAATAGCCATCGTCAAAGTGCTCATGCTCAAGTAGCTAGCACGAACAAATATATGTAGAAGAAGGTAACAAATCTCGAATGAATATTTCAGGTAGCCAGAAGGTTAAAGCGCCCCGAACGCAAGTTTTCACCGCGCTGCTGAATCCCCACGTATTGCAGGAGAGCATTCCAGGTTGCGAAAGTGCCGAACTCGTTGATATGGCTGATGGGCAACAGTTGAAGTTGAAAATCAGCCCCAATATTTGATCGCAGAGCCGAAAAGTTCCATGGGGAGTGTCAAAGCCGCTTGTACGGTAGACCTCGCAGACGATGCCGATAACACCCATCTGAGCTATAATGCCGATGCCGAAATGGAGGGCAAAATTGCTGCAACGCCTGAAATCATACTCAAGGGGGCAGTGAAAATAGCTCTTGATAAGTTCTTCAAGAATTTCGAGAAGCAGGTTTCCGTTATCAGGGCATAAAGGTAAAATAAAACAGAAGGCTATGAGACTAATTCTAACTCAGGTACATCTAAGACGCGTGCTAACAGACGCAGGTGATAGGGTTGAGGGTCTTCACGCCCGTTTTCCAGGTGAGCAATAGTATCGCGGCGCAGGCCCGTCATGTCTGCAAGCTGCCCCAGGCTCAAACCTTTGCGTTGGCGAAGTATGCGGAGATTGGGGAGCCCATGGTGTTTCACGGCTCTCTCTCTTGAGGTATGATTTTTCATTTGATCTTTTTCCTCTCCTTTGAGGCATAGGGAACAACTACCTTTTCCCAGCGACATTGCTGGAAGGAGTACATGCTACAAGAACGATATCCAATACACTTTTTTGAACCCCTATCAACCACTACACAGAGCATACCAGAGGAATACGTGGTTGTCCAGTGCGATAGGCCATTTAGATAGAAAAGATATGAGCATATAAAGGTCTCTCATACCTGAAGAAGGCGTAGACCAACATATGCTCATGTCTTCTATTACGGTCGCTTCTATCGCCTTATCAGTGCGAATGTAGTAAGTTAGGATTATCTGGATGATACTGCTGAGAACCAACCACGGTTAAATAAGTGGCAATATTGCCATCTTCGGGGGAGATTGCTAGAACATCGCCTGTAAACGGCCCATCGATATCACCTTTCAGGAGCGTTACCGTGTAGGGACTGGACTTGCCACCCAGGGGAACAAAGTGACTAAAATGTACGCTTTGAAGTGAGCCGGCAATATTGAGTAATGTTTTTTGATTGATACCGTCCCGCTGGTCGCCGACAATCCAGTAGACGATGCCATCTTTCTGATAAACCAGTTCACTACGCTGGCCATAGACCCAGACCGGCACTTGAAATTTATTACGTAACATCCATTGGCCGTCTACAAAGATCGCCTGTGCACTCCCATTCTGGTCATATTTCAAAGCTGTGGTAGAGCCATCTTTCACTACCTGGAGAACACTCACGTCTGGTTTGAGCTTAAATTCACGTATAGCAAGTTCGCCGTTACCGTGTACTGGCGCACCGGTCAATGTATAATCAAATTCCATAAAGGGGCCATCGGCCCAACTCTGTTGCGGCTCTTGATAGAGATAGCTATCGGTCAACTTGTAGTTATCCGGTAACATTTGAGGCCAGGACATATTCCATGAATGGAGCCGCTGCTGGGCATCCAACAGGGTGATTGTTGGCTGTGTATCAGGATCATTTTGTAGTGCGGCGTAAGGAGTATGGGAAGGTGAAAGCCCTGGCGGGTATTCATGTACCAGGAGGACACCAGATTTAACGCCATGCAGTAAAACTGCTACTCCTGAAGCAAACGACGCTCCAGTGAGCATGACCGTCATAAGTACCACGAGCAAGAAAGCAGCACCAGCGGTCAGCGAACGCCGCACGGGCACCTCGCTCACCAACGAACGAAGAGAAGGGCGGTTTCGTTGAAAGAGACGCCGACGCAATTTGAGACGGCGAAATACGCGGGCGCGCGTTTTAAGCTCAAAGCCCTGTTCAACTGGCTGGAAACGGGGTTCTTCAGAATCCAACAGCGTCTGAACATAATACGGCGGGATATCTTCTTCAGGTAATGCAAAGAGTTCATCCAGTTCCTGAGCAAAAGCTACATCGTCATCACTAAAATCGGCAGGCAAATCGTGCCCTTGCATTGAAAGGGTCGAGAAATCCCTATCCCACGCGTTCGGTAGTCCTTCAAATTCGCTCATACTCATGTGCATGCTCCTTGAGCGCCTCACGCAAGCTTTTCCGCGCTCGCCAGAGTCGAGTATCAACCGCATGACGGGTAAGTCCCGTCTTTGCTGCCAGTTCCTCGGTGCTAGCGAACTTAAAGTAACGTTGATAAATCAGATAGCGGTCAAGCTCAGGCAACGTCGCCAAGGCCAGGCTCAATTCTTCGCGCCTCTCACCTTGTTCCAATAAGTTTTCCATACTAGACTCTGGATGTGGAGGAAGAGTGACCCTATTGTCACCATCATACCCTCCCCAGCCAAAGGTTTTCCGCCCACCATTGATGTCAGATGACGTCCATTGGCGGGCTTCTTCCGCCGATTGGATATTGTACGCCTGGCGGCGGCACAATTGGCGCCGTCGATCCAATGCGATATACTTTGCTCGCATCGTTAGCCAGGTACGCAACGTTCCCCGTACGGGATCAAACGAGTCAATCTCTTGCCAGACTGCGACGAAGAGATCATTGACACATTCTTCGGCATCCTGCGCAACTCCAATACCATCCAAAACGACGCGGATAAAATAATATATTTCTCGAGAATACCGGGAGATAAGCGTCTCCAAAGCCTCCGGGTTACGCTCATGCAGCCTTTGGGCAAGGTCGTCATCAGACCAGTCCTGTTGCACCATGATTGCTCCTTACAGACCTCGGTCTATCCCTCCATCAAACCTCGCCGCCAGCCACCTCTCTAGCGGTGTATTACATACAGTATCCAAAAAACGTATACTAACCTGAACTACGGATCCGGCATGGAAAGGAAACAATGATAAGGGATATACCTGATAGATGGCGTGCTCGCCTACTCTAGGAAGATATACGTTCCTAAGAACAAAAATCTCACAAATTATGACACCCACAATCAGGTCGTCATAAATAAGCAGCAGGCTTTTTACAATTCTGCTCGATTGAACGATAAAAGTCAAGTGTTTTCGTGCCTTTTTTTTAAAGAAGTGAAGTTCTCACTTCCCTAATTTTCCCAGCCGCTCTTTCACCTGTTCTAACAAGTCATCGCCCTTGCAGAAGGCGAAACGTATATAACCGTGCCCAATATTGGCATGCTCCTGGCCGTAAAATGTCTCTGGCGGGATACATGCCACGCCAATCTCTTGTATGAGATAGCGCGTAAATTCCAATGGCGTACCGTCAAACACATCAGAATAATTCGCCATAATAAAGTAGGTCCCCTCTGGGACCTGGTACTTCAATCCGCCGCCGTCCAGAGCCGACATCATCAATTGGCGCTTTCTTTCATACATTGACCGAAAGCCCTCGTAGTACGTATCGGGAAGATTGAGCGCGTAGGCAATTGCTTCCTGCGAGGGATGGTGTGTCGCGAATGTCACGAACTGGTGTGCCCGCCATACACCTGCGACAAGATCAGGGTGCCCATAGACCCACCCAACCTTCCAGCCAGTCGCGCTGAACGACTTTCCGGCGCTGCTTACAGTAACCGTGCGTTCAAACATACCCGGCAGTGTTGCGATGGGAGTATGCTGTGCACTCCCAAAGGTCAGGTGCTCGTACACTTCATCCGCAATAACCGTCACATCATGTTCGGTGCACAACTCGGCGATCAGGCTCAATTCCTGCCAGGTAAACACACGGCCACAGGGGTTCTGCGGGGTGTTCAAGATCAGCGCTCGCGTGCGTTTGCTGAACGCGGCGCGCAGTTCATCGGGATCAAATGCCCAGGTCGGAGGATGGAGGGGCACATAGATCGGCACAGCGTTCGCCATCAAAATATTTGGCACATACGAATCGTAAAACGGCTCGATTACAATCACCTCGTCTCCCGGATCAACCAGCCCCAGTATAGCTGAGAAAATCCCCTCGGTCGCGCCAGAAGTGACGATCACCCCGCTTGCCACGTCGATCTCCAAGTTGTAGAAACGTGCCGCGTGATCGACAATCGCTTCGCGCAACGACGGGATGCCAATACCAGGGGGATACTGGTTATGCTGGCCCGACTGCAACGCCTGGATCATGTGCGCAACAATATCAGGTGGCGTGTCAAAGTCTGGCCTCCCCTGCCCCAGGTTCAGCGCGTCATGTTGCTGCGCCAGAATATTAATTTCGGTAAAAATAGTCGTCCCAAACGTTGCGACGCGAGAAGCGGAAGTGGACATACAACTCTACTCCTAAACTATTAAAAACACCCAGGACCAGCTCAGCACATCTTTCAAAGCTAATAAAGTCTACCACCCCAACAATGTTTTTCCAAATGAGGAAATGAGCAGCAGATCGCGGAGATCATCAAAGGGTCAGCAAAACCACCGCGACACCGCCAGCAGCTATAACGAGCAGCAGGAAGAACGCAAGGCGCAGACTTATGCCCTTGTTACGAGTGACCGTGTAAAAAATCACTAAGTCCAGTACTAATCCCACCACGGTGGCAAAGTATATAGCGATAGCTGCTGGGTCGGCTGTGATCTGTTGCAGCCGTAGGTGCGTCCCTACAAGCACAGCGGAGGCGGCTGTGCTTGCCAACGCTCCCAGCACGACAACAGCCATGAAACCTATCGAACCAAAGAAGCGTTGGGCCAATCCACTGACGACCGTCAAAGAGAAAAACAACAGGCCAAAGGTGAGCACCGAGCGCAGCGCCAGCGGAGAAGTTAATGGCGAGCTCTTGGAAGGCACCTGTGTTTTTCGCGCCGAGCGCAAGTAAATCACCACTACGATAATGGCTGCGACCAGCACCATTGGCCCTAACACCAGGAATACCGTTATACTCCCCTGTAGGCCTGCAGCCCAGGAAAAAATAGCCACCAGAACAGCATTGCGGATAATCATCGCTATGTCGGCCAGCAAGAAAGCCGCAGGGGCCGCTACGGCAAAATCTGGACTGGCCTTGAGTTCCTCACCTATGAGGGCAGAAGTAATCGCGCTATTGACGAATCCGCCCAGAATAGCGGTATACCGAATAGCTTTCATGCCGAACTGCCGTAACAGCACATAATTGACGAAATTGAGCGCGGACACAATAATCACAGTGAGCCAGATCGAGCGGGGATTGACGATATGCCAGGGATCAATATAGCCATCTGGCAGCAGTGGAAAGACAACCGCGGTAATAAAGGCCATCAGCAGCGTACCGCGTATCTCGGCCACAGTAAGCTTACTGGTGAAAGCCACCATCTCTGTTTTCCAGGACAGCAGGGCCGTGATCACAATCGCGCTGGCAAAGGCAATAAAAAGGCTCCCATGCCAACCAGTATCCCCAAAATATTTGTCACAGCCAATGCCAGGGACGTGGTAATCTCCAGGTTTCGTTCCTTCTGCAGGGTAAAGAGATTGACAATGATAATAATGACCAGCACGATGCCAAGCTGCGTATATGCCAGGATAGGCGAGACAAGCCACGCCAGCGTACCAATCAAGGCAGTGATAGCAAAGCTTCTCACGCCTGCTTCTTTATGCGCCCACTCGCGCTCAAGCCCTATCAGCAGGCCGATGCCCGTCGATGCGGCAACTTTCGCTGTTAACAGCAAGAGTGTGTCCATAGGCTTATCACGCTTCCATTATTCTCAATGTTATCTTGCTTTACCTATTATAGATTATTCCATAAAGATAGGTCGAAGACCCCCTTTTCCATGCGGCACAGAGAGCCTATAATAACTGAGGTATCATCTTGTCTAACAAGTAGGTAATCTATTAAGCCGTGGAAGTCGTAATTAAGGTCAAGTCAACGACCCCACGCGTCGAACGCGGGGGCTTGCCAAACGCAAACCCGTCGTTGTCCAGCCCCGGTCCCTGATCGAGACGGCCTCGAGACGAGGGGACTCCGTTGAAACGGTCATGGCACCTCCAGATGCTTCCTCAGTCTGGAGCCCTGCCGCTCTGTCGTTAACAGCCCGTTCGGGGTATCGGGCGGTGCGCAGAGCCGAACAAGCCGTTCCAACATGGGCGAGGGGAGCGTTCCGGGCACGCCGGCCCGGGACCGTCACACAGCCCCGTAAGGGGACCCGCGTTGCGCGGGGAACAGGAGGCAATGTCATGGTGTTTGTACTGGACAGACACAAGAAGCCGCTCATGCCGTGCTCGCCCAAACGGGCACGGCTGCTGCTCGCCCGCAAGCGGGCGGTGGTACACCGGCTGAGCCCGTTCGTGATCCGGCTCAGGGATCGTCGTGTGGAGGAGAGTACACTACAACCGGTGGCAATCAAGATCGATCCGGGCAGCAAGACCACGGGCATGGCCATGGTGAGGCAAGAGGCAACGGAAGAGGGCCCGCACCATCACGCGCTGCATCTCTCCGAGGTGCGCCACCGGGGAGCGGCCGTGCATCAGGCCATGCTCGAGCGCGCGGGTCATCGCCGCCGCCGCCGCAGCGCCAACCTGCGTTACCGGCCGCCGCGCTTCGATCACCGCAGGCGTCCGCAGGGGTGGCTCCCGCCCTCGCTCACCTCGCGGGTCGGCAACGTGCTGAATTGGACGCGGCGCTACGGCAGGTGGGCGCCCGTCAGGCGCATCGAGGTGGAACGCGTCAAATTCGACCCGCAGCTGCTGCAGAACCCGGAGATCAGCGGCATTGAGTACCAGCAGGGTGAGCGGGCCGGCTGGGAGACGCGGGCCTATCTGCTGGAGAAGTTCGGGCACCGCTGCGCGTATTGCGGCAAGGGGGAGGTGCCCTTCGAGCTCGATCACCAGCTGCCCCGCAGCCGTGGCGGCTCCAATCGGGTGTCCAACCTCGTGCTGGCCTGCCACGACTGCAACAGCGCCAAGGGCAACCGGACGGCGGCCGAGTTCGGCCACCCAGAGGTCGAGGCGCAGGCCAAGGCCCCGCTCAGGGACGCCGCCGCGGTCAACGCAACGCGTTTCGCGCTGGTGCGCGAGCTTGAGAAACTGGGGCTGCCCATCGGCACCTGGAGCGGTGGACGCACGCGCTGGACCCGGGCGCGCTTCGGTCTCTCCAAAACGCATGCCCTGGATGCGCTCTGCGTAGGAGACCTGGCAGGAGTGGATGCGGGCAAGCTCAAGACGGTGGCCATCACAGCGATGGGTCGGGGGCGCTATGGTCGCACCAACGTTGACGAGTATGGCTTCCCACGCGGCTATCTCATGCGCCAGAAGCAGGTCCGGGGCATCAAGACGGGCGACCGTGTGCGAGCGGTCGTGCCTGCCGGGTTCGCCGCGTGTGGCACGCATACCGGACGCATCGCGGTCCGCGCCAACGGGCAGTTTCGCATGAGCAAGGTGCAGGGCATTCCAGCGCGCTTTTGTCGCATACTCCAGAGGGCCGAGGGGTATGATTACGCGATGGCATGAAAAGCAACGAAAAGCCCCCTCCCTTGCCCACAACAAGGAACGCCTGCTTCCTCCCCTTGCATGAATGCAGGGGCTTCCGCAGGCGGAAGTTGGTGATGAGATTGGAGAGACCCAACATGACCTGCGAAGAATTTGAAGAACTATCAGGCGCCTACGCGCTTGATGCTGTTACCCCTGCTGAACGTCTGGCAGCAGAAGCACACCTTGCCACATGCGCAAGGTGTACGCGTCTTTTCCAGGAAACACGTGGTGTGGTCTCTCTCTTGCCGCTCTCTGTCCCACAGATTCCCCCACCCCCGTCACTACAAGGGCGTATCCTTTCGGCCATTCGCGACGAAAGCAACAGTATTACTGGGCAGCCCACACAGCCCATGGGCGACGCAAGCGTCCCCTCCCCACGTCCACACCTCTCCCGCTTTCACGGGTAGGTATGTTATGAAACGAGCAGGGAAGCGGGTTCGTCTCGTAGGGGCGGGGGTGGCAGGGATGAGGGGTGGGGACCCTTGGGTCGCCCGCGACCTGTTCCCTCGCCGCTTCATGCCTGCCATCATGGGCGACGCAAGCGTCCCCTCTCCACACCGCACCTCTCCCGCCCCTACGAATGTGACAATCCGCCCCAAAAAACCTACTGTTGAGAGCACCTCTCCCGCCCCTACGGGGACGTTCATGGTCATTTCGCGCTACGCTTTGTGCTATGCCACAGCAAGCCCAAAAGCATCCCGCCAAAGCTGGGTGTGGGGACGCGATAAATCGGGTCCCTACGTCCAGGTGGGGCCCAGCGCTCGCGCACATAGAGCTCAGTCAGTCGCCAGAGGGGTTTCGCTTCGTGGGGCACGCGCCGGCAGAGCATCTGGCTGAACTCGTATGGCGTCTGCCACTCACGCGGAGATAGGCCCACCCAGCTTGCGAGGCGACACAAACGCCAGTAGGTTCCAGCAACAAAGCTGCTATCGCTATAGAGATTGCGCCACCAGTATCTCGCAACGGCCACAAGCAGTACTAGAATGGAACCCGCGAGAGCCGTCAAAGATAGTTCAAGCAGCAGGTTTTGCCGCGCTGTTGCATCTAGCGATGTTGGAGTTGCTCTTGATGATGGATCGACTGGCAATTTGGGATTCGTCCCTTTTTTCTTGTGCACAGGCGTTTGCGTAGGTGCAGGCTTTGTTGGCTTTGATGATAGTGTAGGAGAACTGGCAGATTGAGTATTATTTAGCGCGAAGCCGGGCGTTGGATCAAAATTGATCCAACCATATCCAGGAAAGTAGGCCTGCACCCAGCTATGCGCATCACTGCCATCCACAACCCACAGGTTACGATGAGCGTTCAGATGCCCGCGACTAAAACCATTCACCACGCGAGCAGGAATCCCTAACAGGCGAGCCATGATGGTCATAGCAGTGGCATAATATGTGCAATAGCCATGATGCGTCTGTAAAAGCCAGGAAACGGCATCGACATTATTGGGAACAGGTGGGTTATCCAGAGAATAGGTAAATTGCGCTTCATTACTCAGGTGCGCTTCGAGCATCTTTAACGCATCATACATATCTGTAGCCCCCTGCGTCCATCGTTGAGCAGTAAGCAGGACTTGATGAGGTATGCTAATGGGCACCTGGAGATATACCATTTGCAGTGTGGTGAAGTTTGTACCACTGTTCCAATAATCCGGATTATCCTGTGGGAATGGCACTGCCGACAAATCATGGGGAGAAGCTGACGAAATACTGGAGGTGACCTGGTAGTGTTCTCCTTTCGTCAAAGCACTTTGCTGGGACCAGACAGAGACGAAGGGATCTCCATAGAGCGTTGTGGCAACATTAAAAGTCGTCGGCTGTGCAGGCCCAAAGAGATAGTGCCTTGTACCACCCGGCGGCTGCACAATCGTCACCGAAGTGGTGACGGGCGCGAAGTTTACGTTCGTATCATTCGGCAGCAAGGCGTTCGCAGCATAATTCCGCATGCTGCCCTGATCTGAAGATGTCCAGGTGTGACCATCAAAATGGTCATAGCTGAATCCCGCGAGGTACTGTGGGGAGCGGGGAGCAGCAGCGCTGCTCGTGTAATCCAACACCTCACCGGCAGGTAAGTGCACAGAGCCAGCAATGGTCAATTGATCCCCGAAGAAGTTTGTCGGCGCCTGGAAGGGCTTAAGCACTGACCCCGGAATTTCCAACGACAGGTGGCCATGGGTAACGTTCGCCCAGGCATTATCCAGGCTATTCCATACAGTCGCTCCCGCGCCTGGCTGTCCCAGTACAGGCAAAGCCCAGCCCAGCAGCAAGGTGATCACCAGTATGACAGAGGCGATCTGCATGAAACGCATGGTAATACCGCGCAACCAGGAACGATCAGTATATAACCCCTGGTCTTTCCAGTAATCCAACTTTATTGTCAGTTGCATACGGGCGATAAGGAGGATAAGCACAGCCAGTAAAATGGCCACAACATACGATAGGTCTTGTTTTACATAGTTCAGATTGATCAGCAATATAGAGCAATAAACAAGAGCCACCAGCCAGGGCAGGTGAGCACGATAGAGCAGCCACGCTCCGAAATAACCAAGGAAGAAACTGAGAAAAGAGAGGTAGAACAGAAAAACCATTTCACTATTGTTTATTCTGGTCGGGTCTGTAATGACTGACCCTATCCCTGCTATCAATAATCCCCATGAGGCATGGTAGGCAATAACACTTGTCAGCCAGACCGAGAGCCAATGGCCGCTGAGGCAGGCGGCCATATGCAGAATCGGCTGTGGTAGTCGATGTATCTTGGCTATAACCAGGCCGAGGCATAAGCCAGCCGCGGCACTCCAGTACAAAATAAAGGTATGGCTCACCCAACCTACGGAACTAATAGAATAGACCACGCAGAAGACTGCCACGGCCAATAGGAGCATTGCCAACCAGCCCTCTTTTGGCGTAAGCACCAGCTTCGATTTCTTTGCGGTAGATTGCGGACGCGGACGTTTCGCGTTTGGCAGCCTGGGTTCGTATAGGGGTTGGCTGCGCTGGTCTCGAACATCGAAAATAGGGGAGGAATAGGTAGGCTCAGCTACATTGACTATGTTCGACCGCATTCATAACTCCTAAATAGACAATAAGAAATACTATTTTTCAGCAATATACAGAGTATGTCACAAATAATCTGCGAGGTAGTTAACAACAGGCATCCCCATTACTTTGTGGTTATTATTACGTACGTAATGGTGTATCAAATTGTTTTATATCCAGCCTTTTTTTCTTTTGTCGGGCCTTGGCAGCCTATAGCTTCGCCATTGGCTGCCAAGACCCGACATGTATTACGATCTTCTCTTGCCAAAAAACACCAACAATAGCGTAGGAGTGACCACCAGACAGCACGCCCCAAAAACAAATGCCGCCGAGAGGCTCACATTCGTTTGCAGCCAACCGGCAATCGTCGGCCTAATACTAAAACCAATGCTCCAGGTCACTCCGTAAAATCCACTCAACAAGATCAGACATGACAATATTTTGTGCATAAAGCACAAAATATTGTCATAGATTTCTAACAGATTAGCCCTCCTACGAGGATGATGTCATCGTGTACTTTTCTCTTGAAAGCAACGTTGTGATTGATGCTCAGTACTCGAAAGGACTCATGGATGATGACACGAGAAGATATGCAGATACTCTTGCATGTAGCTGAGTGGGCGCTGAACCATCGCCATGTCATGAGTACCATTCGAAAACTCGCGGGCACGGAGGAGAATTACCTGATTATTGCTCGAGAGCTAGACAGGGTTCATGCGCACATTGCCCAGGCGCGGTCTATCCATGCCGAGGCAACACTGACGCTCGTGGAGTGGCTTGTCATTCTGGACGCTTATCAATGGAAATGTGCATATTGTCAGGAGAAACCGTTTGAAGTAATGCATCATCATATCCCATTACACGAGGGAGGTTCCACACTTTCCAACTGTCTCCCTGCATGCCGTCCTTGCTGCTCGCCCAGGAAGAAGAAGCCTCCCGATCAAGCTCCTCTCATCGATTAATTAGGCAATGTATACAAATGCGTATTTTCATCCTAAAAATAATATCAATGATTGTTTGTTTATGCTCAAGATTTGCTCAAGAAAACTTTCATAATTATCAAGATTTGCTCATAAATAGAGAGGACAAAACGAATACTGTATATTTTGCACAAAATTTGTTGGGGGATTTCTGACAGATTCACCCTATCAAGAATGGCGCCGATCTTTCTATACTTTAGTTGAAGAGATACGTTGAGTAATTTCAGTGCGGATTCTCAGATCTTTCATAGAAGCAATACAAACCACGTTTGTTTGTGGATGCTCATGATACGCTCGATGGTGAGTACCTTAACCTTACTACTCTCTCCATTAAGAGAGAGTCTTTCGACTGGAAAGGTCTGGAGTTACTTACCATGTCTATCACCACGTTACTCGTCCTGATAGCCGGGCTTCTTATTGCGGCCAAGTGCGTAGGGTGGCTGTGCCAACGCATAGGTATCCCCACAGTATTGGGACAACTGGTTGTCGGTGTACTCGCAGGGCCATCGGTTCTCAATTGGGTTCATCCTGACCCTCTGGTGAATTCCTTCTCCACGATTGGCGTCATTCTCCTGATGTTCATCGCTGGTATGGAAACAGATATGAAACAGATGCGCCAGGTAGGAGTAGCTGCGTTCGTCTCCGCTTCCGCAGGTGTGGTGGTGCCTTTCGTCGCGGGAACGGCTTTCTCATACGCGCTCGGCTATTCTCTCCCTATGAGCTTATTTCTCGGAACACTGCTCACGGCGACGAGTGTCAGTATCTCCGCACAAACACTGAAAGAATTGGGTAAACTCCACACCAAAGAGGGAACGACAATCCTGGGAGCGGCGGTGATTGACGACGTTCTCGGCCTTATTGTCCTCTCAGTGATCCTCGCTTTTACCCTGGGGCAGAACCCCCTCTGGTCCATCCTTAAGATGGCGCTGTATTTCCCAATAGCCTATTTGTTGGGGCATTACGGTTTCCCACTGCTCTCCCACTGGCTCCCACGCCTGCTCGCGCTGGAGGCTCGCATCGGTTTTGTGCTCGCGCTTGTCCTGCTCTATGCGTGGTCGGCGGAGGAACTCGGAAGTGTGGCAGCGATCACCGGCGCTTATATTGCGGGCATCCTGGTAAGCCGCACGGAGATGCGGGAGTGGGTGCATGATGGACTCTCGAAGATTGGCTACTCGTTCTTCATCCCGATCTTTTTCGTCTACGTTGGAGTTGAAGCGAATTTTCACGGGGTTGCTCACTTCTCACCGTTCTTTTTACTGAGCTTTATCGGGATAGCGCTAGCCACCAAGGTAATTGGCTGCGGTGGTGGTGCGCTCCTGTGCCGTTTCCGGCCAATGGAGGCACTGACAGTAGGCGTAGGCATGATCTCACGCGGCGAGGTTGCGCTGATTACTGCCACTATTGGCCTGCAGGCCGGGCTCATTACTACTTCACTGTTCTCAGTGGTCATCCTGATTACCCTTGTCACAACGCTGGTCACGCCCTTGCTGCTCAAGCTGGTTTACCTTGCACGGCCACAATCGGGAGTAAAGCGGGCACCGGTGACAGAACCATTGTTAGAGATGATTGAAGAAGGCATGGAGGACATGCTGTTCCAGGAGGAAGCGAATGTACACAGATCTGCTTGACAAGGGATATGCCAGTTTACGTAGAGGAGACCCGGATGCGGCTTTGATCCGCTTTCGACACGCCGCCGAATCCGAGCCGGAGCGTCCACAGGCTCATTTTGGGATAGCGATGGTTTATCTGGAGCAAGATTCGAGTGATGAAACCGTGAACGCACTCGAGAAGGCTCTTAGCGTCGATTCATCCTACATACCGGCCAGGGCCTACCTGGCCATAGAATACCTCAAGCGCTACGATATCGCGAGGGCCGAAGAAGAGTTGGAGCGTGCTCTCAAAGATGAACCAACGAACTTACTGGCGCATCTTAAATATGCTGAATACCACTACCGCCTGGGGTTCTATCATCGTTCAGTCGAGATCCTTGAGCGAGGCTTAAAAGGGCCGCATGGCGCGAATGAGCATGTCGTCGCGATGGCCCGGCAATTGCTCGTGCAGGCACGGCAAAAAAGCAAAAACATGATCCTGCGCGAGCCACCCGACCCGCGTCACTGGTTGCGTCTCTTTGCCCGCTTCATTCCACGAAAGGGCGATGAGACCTATGCCTCTGGCAAGGTCGAGTTGAGCTAGATTTTACCTTCCCCGTTTTAGAGAAAGGATGGTTTTATGTTGGTTTGGATATTGATCGGTTGTTCTTTCATGCTGATGTTAGTACGAATCGGACTGCCCTTCGGAATCAAGTCCGAGGGGAGTGTAGTAGCGACTGTGACCCTCACCTACCGTGAGAAGTTACTTCTCCATCGCACGAACCTCTACGCGCTCGGCGCTCTACTTATTCTGAGCGCCATCGGTCAGTGGTTCCCGACGACGGTAGAGCTGGTTCTTATCCTTATGGCTCTTGCTCTCGTCAATCTCCCGGTGCGCTACCAGTTCACGACGCAAGGCATCGCATGTAACAATGTGCTCTTCCGCAAGTGGAAAGAGTTCGAGTACGTGCGCTATCGGGGGGCGAAAGTCACGCTCGTGCCACGCAAAGGCTTTGGTGCTTTGCCACTTGTTGTGCTGGCATCCCGTCATGATGAGGTATTGCCTTATTTCCAGCGCTTCCTACAAGTGCGCAATGAGGCTCCTCCAAAATTCCTGGAACGCTCTGTCATGCTGTGGCTGCGGCGCCGTCTCTCGCTCATCGCCCTGCTGGCTCTGTTCAGTGTAAGCCTGGTTTTTCTCTTGGCCGCGTGCGGCGAGGGGGCTGATCCAAGTGGCTTGAACTCCGCCAACCAGAGCAATTTGACCGGTGTCTCGGCGAATGGCACACCGACCACGCAGCAGCAGCTCAACACCGCGAAATCGAACGAGCCGTTCGCCTATAATCTTGCCATAATCGTTGATGAGAACCGTCTCGGCATCAACTTCGTGTGGACGCTCGTGACGGGCTACCTCGTCATGTTCATGCAGGCAGGGTTCGCGCTTGTCGAAACCGGCCTCTGTCGTGCCAAGAATGCCGGTCATACCATGGCGATGAACTTCATGGTCTATGGCCTCGGCATGATTGGTTACTACATTTGCGGTTTCGCCTTCCAGAACGGCGGCGTTGGCCTGATCGGTGTGCCTAATCTGGGTGGCCTCGCCTCGTTGAACAAGGAGCTCGCCATTCCAATTGGAGGGACAAACTGGGGCATCATCGGGTATAAGGGCTTTTTCCTCAACGATGGCACCTATGATGTCGGTATCGCAGTCATGTTCCTGTTCCAGATGGTGTTTATGGATACCACTGCAACCATTCCCACAGGTGCGATGGCGGAACGCTGGAAGTGGTCGGCCTTCTGCGTCTACGCGCTCTTCGTTTCGACGCTGGTCTATCCCGTCTTCGCCAACTGGGCCTGGGGCGGGGGCTGGCTCTCACAGTTGGGGGCGATCGGCCTGGGGAAAGGATACATCGACTTTGCTGGAAGCGGGGTGGTGCACGCTGTTGGTGGCTGGTGCGCGCTTGCCGGAGCCATTATGTTAGGCGCACGCCTGGGCAAGTACAATCGCGATGGAAGCGCGAATACCATCCCCGGACACAACATGGTGTTAGCCCTGCTGGGCTGCTTCATTCTTGCTTTCGGCTGGTTTGGTTTCAACCCCGGCAGTACCCTGGGCGCATCGGGGAATGGTGACCTGCGCATCGGCATCATCGCCGTGAACACCATGCTTGCGGGCGCGTTTGGTTCTGTTACTGCGATGATCTACACCTGGATCTCAGGAGCGAAGAAGCCCGATATCGGTATGATGGGCAACGGACTGCTGGCCGGCCTGGTGGCGATCACCGCCCCGAGCGGCTATGTGAGTCCGTTCTTTGCCTGCATCATCGGTGCGATTGCTGGTGTCCTCGTGGTCTTCTTCGCCGGTGTCATTGAAAAGGTGTGGAAGATAGATGATCCGGTTGGCGCGATCGCTGTGCATGGATTCAATGGTGCGTGGGGACAGCTCTCAGTGGGCCTTTTTGCTGACGGAGCGGCAAATTTTGGCGGCTTGCAAGTGCGCGGACTGTTCTTCGGTGATCCCGGGCAGCTTGGGGCACAGATCATCGGCATGGTTGTCTGCTTCGTCTACGTTTTCGGCATCTCGTGGGTCTTCTTCGCGCTCTACAAGAGGTTCTTTGGTCTACGTGTCTCAGCAGCGACAGAGCTGCGCGGCCTCGACATTCCCGAAATGGGGAGCCTGGGCTACAATCCGGACGCCGAGTTCTATGAGCCTCCTGTCGCTGTGGCAGCGTCCATCTCAGGTGGAGGCAATTAAATTTCCTTGTGGTTGGGTTGCTCTCATCGTCGAGAGCAGCGCCCTTCGGAGACAGACAGCGTCTCCGAAGGGCGCTGCCGCTTCCTGTTAGAACCAAAGAGATACGACTAGCATAGGGTGCATTCATATTTGCGCCGCTCTTCTCGCCAATCGGCTTTCTTTGGTGCTCCCATGCCTCCTATTTTAACATACTTTACTTGCTTCCGCCGAGATCAGTAGAACCCCAGATCAATCGTTGATGCACCGCAACTCGCCATTGACCCTTTGACAAAAGAGGACTCCACAACGAGCTAGTTGCTCTAGGGCAGCGGATGCAGCATCAACCTCTTTACGACCTACTGTTCTCTGTGGTGGAGCAAACATATGAGCCACCTCATACGAAGTGAAGATCATGAGCTTATCTGGATGCTCCTGCAGGTAGTGCGTAATAGCCTCCTTATACCATGCTACGAGATTGCGGGGACCAGGCATCTGAGGAAGAGCAGCAATCATGACAGGGCAAAGGGCAAGCTTTACTACTCGATGGGACGTACTTCCCATCAACAAACGCCGCATCTTCTGTTTCAGGAAGTTTCCCCGACTTCCAATCATGATAAAGTCAGCTTCGAGTTCTTTTGCCGCCTTCACAATCTCGTCGGCAGGTATGCCGCTGCGTAGAAGCATTGCTATCCGTTCTGGAACGATGCCTTGTTTCTGCAACTCGATACGTGCGCTGTGAAGAGCCTGTTCTGCCAGTTCACGTTGCTCGGCAGTTGGCGCCACCCTAGACATGCCGAATTTGGACTGAGGCATAGATGGCACGGGGATGACATGGAGAAGAACGACGCCTAGTTGTAGTGCGGATAGTTCAAGAAGCGAGCTTGCTACACGCAGCACATGCTGTGTTTGAGGGGAAATATCCGCATCGATGGCTACCACTATGCGCCTGTTCATGGTCGTTCCACGTGTTTGTTTTCAATGACTCACACTGTGCTGATAGCGTCCTCTATCCGCTTGCCGACCAGACTTCCCGGCGCCCCTAACTCTACTCTCTTAGGCTTGTATATGTCTTGTAACTCATACGTATTGTAGCATGAAGTGCTGATGACGACAAGGGAAGCTCACAGCCCATCATTGAGGAGAAATGAGGGAACATGATGAGCACATCAATCAGTCGCAGCGACGGCTGGCAAACGCCGTACATTAGACCTGAGACGAGACCCTTGAACAAGGAGCATAAAGAGAACAACCGCATAGGTGGAGAAAATCAAGGCATTGCGTATTGGTACTTCCAAAGGCAAAGCAAGGACGAGAGCCAAGGAGAATGCACCATGCAGTTCCACCAGATGAGCAACGAGGTAACGAAAGAGGGGTAGCTAAAGAGGAAGACCCTGTGCCTCCTGAAACAGCAATTACACGTTTCCCCTATGGGTCGGGTAAGGAGACTCCATTGCTGAAGTCCCCTCCCCTAAGAACCGGACAGATGAGTTTCCCCATATCCGGCTCAAGCCTTTCAATCGCCCATTGAAGGACGTGGTTTCACCACGTTCAACCGTTGGCTATGGACTTGTCTGTGGCAGTTTGGGTGAAGCTGGACACGGTTGTCCATGTAGTCTGGGCCTCCCAGGGAGCGCCAGATGATGTGATGGTTGTGCCAACCGGTGACCTTGGTGATTTTCTGGTGACAGACGGGGCAGATGCCTTGTTGTTGTTTCCACAAATGCAGTAGCTTTCGTCGCCCTTGCAGGTTGTGCACCATTTTGACCCCAAGGCGCTCTTCAAAGTAGATTTCCCATGGGGGGTCATACGGGTTGGCATCGCCTTTGATTTTGATGTGTCGTTCGATGGGAACAGATGCCGCGTAGAATAACCGAACCTGTTGCGCATTTCCCTCCCTTCCCTCTTCCACAAATTCGGGGCAAGATCAATACGTCGCTTACAGACAAACGAAAGGGCAGGAAACGCAGCGACAGCACTGAGAAGAAGTCCAGATGGCACCTCGCCAGGTGTCTACCCTACAGCGCTCCCCCTTCTGAGGAAACTACCTATAATTTTGAGCAAAAATTTAGAAAAAACACCATGTTTTTGACAAGTTTTTGAGGTATATGCTACACTGCGGCAAAGAGAAGATCGTCTCTAGGCCAGGCATCATTGAGATTTTCGTTGCGAAAGAGGGAAAAGACGTCTCCCGTGACAAGGAGTTTGTATGACCCAAACATCATCCACCCGCGACTCATCTTCTCACGCCCAGGATCAGGCGCATGGAAAAGCTAGCCTTGGTCCGTTGTTGTGCTGGGCTGTTGTCTTTGCCGATATCGGTTCGTCTATCTATTATGTTCCAGGTATCCTTTATAGTACAGTCGGTGGCCTCGCTGGCTTCTTTGTGTTGCTCACGATGGGGGTGTTTGTGCTGCTCACCCTCAAGTATGCTGAGGTCAGCCAGCGTTTTCCTGAAGGGGGAGGGGTGGTCTCCGTAGCTGCCCAGGCGATCAACTCGTGGGCTGGAGCACTCGGCGGTATGCTGATTCTCGTGAGCTACTTTCTTACAGCGGCTATTAGTTGCCTGTCGGCTATCCAGTACTTCGGCGTCGTCGTGCCCGCTGTTTTGCCCTCTGTCTTATGGATCACCATTGGCGTACTGATCCTCCTTGGCATCTTGAATTGGATTGGCATCAGTGAGAGTGCCAAAGTGAGTCTGGTTGCTGCCCTTATCGCCTTTGGCAGCGATCTTGCTCTTCTCTGGACTGTCTTTTCTCATCTCTCTCTCGGCCAGGTTTTCTCACTCTTTCTGGCGGTCTTTGGGCGTGATAAATTGACTCCAACGTCTGTTCTGGTCGGGTTCGCTGGGGCTTTTCTTGCCTTTTCCGGGTTGGAGAGTATCTCGCAGCTCTCTCCTGTGATGAAGACGCCTCGCAAGAAAGTAATTGGCGTGGCGCTTTTTCTTGTCGTACTCACCATTGGCGTGACCAGCCCTCTTCTCACCATGCTTTCAACGCTCCTACAACCAAAACAAGCTGCTGATGAGGTACTCTCGACGCAGTTGATCTCGTTACTTGGTGGGCTTTGGGGGAACGCCTTGTTACAGACCGAAGTAGCCATTAGTGCTAGTCTTATTCTCGTCTTCGCCAGTAATACAGCCATTATTGGAGCCTACCATGTCTTTCTGGCGCTCTCCCGCATGGACTTTTTCCCTTCCTTCCTTCTCAAAAGAAACCGCTTCCGTGATACCCCTCACTGGTCAATTGCCCTTGCCACCGGCATCCCCATTGCAATCCTCTTACTGGTCCAGGGCCAGATCAACTCGCTTGGGGCTCTGTATGCCTTCGGGCTGTTAGGAGCCTTTACGCTTACCTGTCTAGGATTAGATTTGATCCGTTACCGAGAAAGGGCCTCTGCGACACATGCCCAATCATCAGGGGAGATCCATGAGAATGGACATGCTGCTTTTGCTAGCGTTCCCCATGCATCCCTTCTCACCGATCAGGAAACTGTATCTGCCAATGGACAGAAAGCAACCGAGATTCCCACACCAGGTATGAGCATGAATCTCTCTGGTCTCCGGAGCATTATTGGTAACGTATGGTGGGAGCTTGATTTTTGGCTGGGTGTGCTCACGACTGCTCTGGTGGCCTTGGCCTGGGGGATCAGCCTGATTTCCAGGCCACAAGCCGCTCTCTTTGGTGGATCTGTGGCTCTGCTTGGTATGGGAGTCGCTTCCGTCAATTACATGCGTCGAGGGCGTCCACCTGTGGCTGTCTCTCAACTCGGAAGTCGCCTGCCGGATTCGGTGCTTGCTGTGCTTATCTCTGGTGATGCACAGAATACTCAGGTGATTGAAACGGCTATCGGCAATGCTGATGGTAAGCCCATCGTCTTTCTCTATCTGGGTGAGTACCGAGCTGACCACGCCCCGCAACCATTTGAGATTGTTGATCCCTATCTCTATGATGTATCGGCCAGAGAAGCGTTTGTGAAGGCGGAACGGTTAGCACGCAAAGCGAAATTACCATGCAGATTTGTGTACAGACAACGTGAGAACACAGAGACCTCAGCCATATGGAAGAGGTTACAACCCAGTGATGTGATCCTCTCTGCCAAAACGGCAACACAGGTAGATGATATCAACCCTGACCGTATCCGGTACGAACTCACTCCCAACGGCAAGATCGCTCATCTGCTCAAACACTGGTAAGCAGGAGAGTACATACACAGGTGAAGAGGAAAGAACATACAGTTGACGACAAGACCTGGGAGATAGGGATGCAATACCTGTTATTACCCTTCACACATGGGATCGATGAACCTGCGATTACCTATGCCCTGTCCTTCGCGCATCAGCGTGGAGCTACGTTGATCCTCTTGTCTCTGCTTTGTCCGTGTGGGCGACCAGGGAAGCAAGCTGTTCGCCGGGAAGATATCCAACAGTCTATCGATTTCCTGGAGTTCACACAACAGAAAGCCGCTCGGATGGGTATCCCCATCCAACGCGTTGAGTTACGTTCACAGCAGCCCGTCCAGAGTATCCGTGCCTTTGCTCAAGAAATGGACTGTCAGGGGATTGTCGTCTTTGTTCGGAAGGGAGCAGGAGTCTTACTTGCCACCCACGAAGTAAAACAACTGCTCGAAGATCGACGCTACCCGCTCTATGTGGCGAATTTACCGGCTCGTAAGCCCTGGTTTTGATGTCATAGCGAATTTGTGTATTGACAGCATATCGTGCTATCATTTATGCTTATTCTCTCAACGTTGTCATCACATTGAAAGCGCAGAGAGGATATGAGCCGCGTAGAGCCGTTACTCACGCTCAAGCCGAAAGAAGAGTCGCATTGGAGATGGTACATCCTCGATGGCCTGCTGGCATTAGGAAGCATTTTTCTCCTGACGGGCGTCATCTGGCTGTTTCAACTGTATCAAAAGATCCCCGACAGTTTTTTGCTCTATCTGCTTGCTATTCTCTCGCTTGCCAGCCTGCGTGGACTCTCGGCAGCATTGCTTGCATCATTCGTTGCCTTCTTCTCTTTCGATTTTTTCTTTGTTCCTCCCCTCTATACCTTGAGTGTCACCAAATTTGAAGATGTGCTGACACTTGTCGTCTTTCTGGTGACGGCGATCATTACCAGCCAATTCGCCTCTACGCTGCGTCAGCGTGCAGAGGACGCGAATCGTCGGGAGCGTGAGACGCATATTCTGTATGACCTGGTGCGGGCGACCAATCGTGAAGAAGATCTAGAACTACAGCTTTCTATCTTTGCGCGTGCTGTGGTCGAAGTGTTTTCTCCCTGGGGGATACGGGACTGTCTGCTTCTCCTGCCTGATGAGCGAGGAGTCCTTACTCCACATACCAGTGCTTGTCAGCCAATTGAGCGTGTCGAACTTTCATCTGATGAAAAAGTGGCGGCAGAACAGATAATGACGCGGGCGCACATCGTGGATCTCTTTGATGGTACAACCCTTCGTGCTGAGCATGTGAGCGATAGTGGAGCCAACCCAACACAAGGAGCAGCGCAAAAAACGACGGATGGGTCTACAATGAAGCGCTATGGGTGCCTGGTCCCGCTCAAAACAGATATCAAGGTCATTGGGATACTTCGTTTGCTCATTGAGCACGATGGTCGGGGTGAGACCATAGACGATATCCTGAGTCTGGAACACGGTCATCCCACACCTGAAGCAGTGTTTTTCTCTACATTTCTCGAACAAGCTGTCGCGGTCATTGAGCGTGGACATCTCCGGCAAGAAAGCCTTCGCGTGAGAGTGCTCCAGCAAACGGATGCCCTGCGTTCGGCACTGCTCTCCTCCGTTTCCCATGATCTGCGCACGCCACTGTCGACGATCAAGACAGCAGCGACAAGCCTGTTGGAGGAGGATGTGCAGTGGGATGAGGAAACGCAACGCGGTTTTACGGCAGCTATTGAACGGGAAGCAGATCGGCTCAACTCTCTAGTAGAGAACTTACTGGATATGTCTCGTCTAGAAGCTGGTTCACTGCACCCCGAAAAAGTGTGGTATCCTCTGGATGCACTGCTTCGTGATGTCCTGGATCGTATGCAGCCTTTGTTGGAAGGAAGAACGGTCCAGACATACCTGCCGGATCATATTCCACCAGTAGAAGTAGACGCGGTCTTGATTGAGCAGGTGGTCACAAACCTCATCACCAATGCCGTCTACTATACACCGGCGGGATCGCCTATTGACGTGAGTATCCAGGTCCAGGAGGAAGCACTGGTGGTCAGCATCGCGGATCGTGGTCCAGGCATCACTCTGGCAGAGCAAGAGCATATCTTCGACAAATTCTACCGTGTGCTTGGAAAGGCACAGATGTTTGGTGAGAAGCGAGGCTCAGGACTTGGTTTGGCCATCTGCCGGGGGTTCGTTGACGCTCATGGGGGCCGGATCTGGATAGAAGGACGCGAAGGTGGGGGGGCCGTGTTCCGTTTTACGCTCCCACTGAGCAGCACAGGAGAATTGGAGCCATGATGAAACGCAAAGCACGTGTACTGGTCGTAGACGACGAGATCGAGATTGTGCGTGCGTTGCAACGCAGCTTGACAGGACATGGCTATGAAGTGCTCATCGCTGGGAGAGGGGAACAGGCCCTCGAACTCATTGAACAGTGTTCCCCTGATCTGATGGTGCTCGATTTGGGATTGCCAGGCATGAGTGGGTTAGAGGTCTGTCAAAAAGTGAGAGAACAGTCGGATCTGCCTATTATTGTGATCTCAGTGAAGAATAAGGAGCGCGATAAGGTGCTTGCTCTTGATCTAGGGGCGGATGATTATATCTCCAAACCCTTTGGAATCAATGAGGTACTGGCACGTATTCGGGTCGCACTGCGTCATGCCGCACGTATCATGCCAAGAACAGAACCAACGATGACGATTGGACCACTGCAGATTGATTTTGCGCAGAAGCTCGTCACGGTCAATGGTCAGGAGGTCAAACTGACGCCGACCGAATATGATCTGCTCAAAGTGTTTGTCGTGAACAGTGGAAAGATCATGACGCAGCACATGTTACTAACCCAGGTGTGGGGAACAAACCATGATATGAAATCGCACTATCTACACGTCTATATCGGCCACCTGCGACGGAAGATTGAACCGGACCCGGCACACCCCCGCTTTCTGATCACGATTTCGGGTGTTGGCTATCGCTTTAATGATGACTAAACTAGATTGTATCGTGCGCCCTTTAACACTGTGAAAGATTGCTCCAGAAGGAGCTGATCTTTCCTGCATTTTTCGATAACCCAAAAAGCAAGGCAACGATCTTTTGCAGACTGGCCACGGGATATCTTCCTCGCGAATGGTTAAAAAGCTTACGTAGAATGGAGTCTAGATGTTGGGCCAGAGCATATGCACTACGACGAGCAAAAGGTAAGGAACGATCATTCCGGCTCCCCCCATTTGTGTCATCCCTTTGGCTGGTAGCAGCAGCAGGAGTCCTATCACGGTCATGCCAAGCAACCACCCGAGTTCGACGAATACATCACTTGCTGCACCCCTCATACCAGTCACTAGAGCTGGCAGCGCCAATCCAACCACGAGATTGATCGTATTACTATTGACGGTATTGTCAACTTGGCTCTATGTTTGCACTTTTGGAAAGGGAAGTAACAGGAAAGAACACCATGTGGTATCAAGGAGAAGAAGATCCACTCTTGAAGCCACGGAGGTGTCCGATGCCAGTTCCCATTATATGTCTAGATGACCAGTTGCGGCAATTTGCCGACAGGTTTCGTCAGGAGCTCTCCAAGCCCCAATACCAGTATTTCGTGACCGTGAGGCTTCGGCTGATGCTCTGTGAAGGGACCCGCACCCTGCGAGGACTGTTGCGTCAAATTGCTGTTGGACCGAGCTTGGCAGGGTTGAGCCGCTTTCTCGCGCAAGCCCCCTGGCAAGCGAGAGCTGTAGTTGAATGCTGGCTGAGGCACTTTCGGGAAGAGCAGCAATCATGACAGGGCAAGGGCCTCGCTTTACTACTCGATGGGACGTACTTCCCATCAACAAACGCCGCATCTTCTGTTTCAGGGAGTTTCCCCGACTTCCAATCATGATGAAGTCAGCTTCGAGTTCTTTTGCCGCCTTTACAATCTCGTCAGCAGGTATGCCGCTGCGTAGAAGTACTGCTATCTGTTCTGGAACGATGCCTTGTTTCTGCAACTCGATACGTGCGCTGTGAAGAGCCTGTTCTGCCAGTTCGCGTTGCTCGGCAGTTGGCGCTACCCTAGACATGCCGGATTTGGACTGAGGCATATCTGGCACGGGAATAACGTGGAGAAGAACGACGCCTAGTTGTGGCGCGGATAGTTCAAGAAGCGAGCTTGCTACACGCAGCACATGCTGTGTTTGAGGGGAAATATCCGCATCGATGGCTACCACTATGCGCCTGTTCATGGTCGTTCCACGTGTTTGTTTTCAATGACTCACACTGTGCTGATAGCGTCCTCTATCCGCTTGCCGACCAGACTTCCCGGCGCCCCTAACTCTACTCTCTCAGGCTTGTCTATGGCTTGTAACTCATGCGTATTGTAGCATGAAGTGCTGATGACGACAAGGGAAGCCTATGGCCTCTTTTTGCACGTATCTCGGTACCATACCACCACGTTTGCGAAAGATGTGGTAATATTTTCTCTGAGAACCATCAAAGGAGTGCCGGGAAGCCTGGACGGCAGGTCCTGGTGCTTTTTTGTGCGAGACTCTGACTCGCTTTCGAGCATCGCTTGCTCGTGTGAGCCGCAACGAGCGCCAGATGGTATCATTGAGCAGATACAATGGGTTCTGGACGTACTGGGTGCGAGCAGGCTGCCCATGAGACTTCTTTATGGCCATGCGAGCCTGCGGAAGGAGGAGCCGAAGGAGAGACTCGCCAGGCGAGCGCCTGGAGCAGAGGAAAGGAAGTCGCAAGAACTCTTCATGGAAAGAGCAGATCGAGCAGCACCAACCCACCGGTCGCCATGAGTGCGCCAATCGTCAGAAGGAGGAGCACATGGCGTCGAGTCTCGCGGTGAGCAGCAGGAACAAGCGATGGAAAGGACAGACGGTACAGACTGACCAGGAGCAGCGGAGCTGCAAGAGGCAAGAGGAGCCGAGTCCAGGTATGAACTTTCTGAGAGAGCAGGAGCAAGCTGACTCCTGTCGCGAGCACCACCAGAGCCATGAGCACAACACCGAGAAGCGCGCGGCGCCGATTCCATTGGAGGTGCCAGGCAGTGAGGCCCAACAGCACGACGACGGCAACGCACAAAAGCAGCACCAGCCACGTCATGATGGTGGTAAAGCTGGTGACGATATCCTGCATCACGGTTCTCCTGAACGCCAGCGGATCTGTGCGAGAGAGCATACGTACAGTATACCAGAGATGGGAACAGGCTCCCAATGACCACAACCATTACCTTGGTGCTCGGCTGGCTTCGGGCAGCCCTCTTGGCAGCCGGAGTCCTGCCACTTCAAGGCCTTTCTCTTTCACACCTAACGTTTCCAGAGAGGAGAGATGCATGTCTGTTGGCATAGCCTTGCTCGTATTTCTCGCTTGCCTGATCATGACCCTGGTCTCCAGCGAGGTGCTGGTGCGTGGGCTGGTAGTGCTTGGTACCAAACTCAAATTGACAGAAGGATTCTTGGGGCTGCTCACGGCCCTGGGGGCTGATGTTCCAGAAATCGCGTCGGCCATTGCATCCCTGCTCGCAGGCGCTGCTGACCTGGGACGTGGTGTGGTTCTTGGCTCCAATATCTTCAATCTCGCTATACTCTTGGGATTAAGTGCAGTAATAACTGGGCAGGTGCGAATGCGACGACAGGGCTTGATGCTCGACGGCACAGTGGCGCTGTTCACGCTGCTCGTGGTAGCGGCTCTTCTCCTCGGTCTCCTCGCCCCTGCCCTGGCAATGGTGCTGCTAGCAGTGCTGCTCATTCCCTACGTTGTGCTGGTGGGCCTACGCCCACGTCAGGTCGACCACCTGCCTCTGCCAGATGGTCTCGCGCACCTCCTGGCAGTAGCAGCGAGCCAGGTCCATGAGGAGGAACAGGATCAGCAGGAAACGGTGGGGTCACGGTTTCCTGTTCTCCTCGTGCCACTCTCACTGCTGGTTATTGTGCTGGCAAGTGTTGGGCTTGTGAGGGCGGCGTTGGCACTTGCTCAGGCATGGCAACTCTCTCAGGCGTTGGTGGGGGCAGTGATACTTGCAGGGCTCACGAGCTTGCCGAATGCGTATGCGGCAGTACATCTAGCACTCCGAGGACGGGGGGCAGCAGTGGTGAGTGCGACGGTCAATAGTAATACGATCAATCTCGTGGTCGGATTGGCGCTGCCGGCTCTGGTGATTGGTAGGAGCAGTGCAGCAAGTCAGGTATTCGTCGAACTAGGGTGGTTGCTCGGCATGACCGTGATAGGGCTCCTGCTGCTGCTACCAGCCAAAGGGATGACACGTGTGGGGGGAGCCGGAATGATCGTCCTGTACCTTTTGTTCGTCGTCGCGCAGGTGCTCTGGCCCAACATCTAATGGGAACTGTCAGAAATAACATTTACAACGTAAGCTGTGTCTCATCAGGCAAAATCCTATAATTCCATTCAGGATGAAAGGAATCTCTTTCGAGATGGATGTGTTTCATTTAGGAGGTTTTGGGATTTTCCTAGTATAGCAGGAAATGGCCTACTTTTTAAGCTTTTCGGGTAAATCAAAAAGCCCGGGAGAAGCCCGCCTCACTGCTGGGATTGGAAACCCCGCAGCTTGCGGCGGGCTCTTTGTCACTGGCAGAGGCGGTTTCGGTCGACGCACACTATAGCGCGGAATTAAGTAGGACCAGAAAGAGAGCCAGGGGCCGAGCATTCGCGTTGCGAATGCTCGGCCCCTGGCTCTCTTTCTGATTTTGACGTGTATCTCACGTCTTTAGAGTATAGCTTCTGTCCTTTTTTAAAGAAAAGCAACACTCAAAATGTCCCTCTCGGAAATATTAACTGGTCTTTGTCACACCACTCGTTCCTGACAGTATTGCATCCTTTGCCGCGGGTTGGCAATTCTGCTCTGCCGTAAGCACACTTACACCCACCCCAAAACCAGTGTTGTTACTCAGGGTTGTTCCGCCAGCCAGGATTGCCTGTTGTCCACTAGCTGTAGTGATAATATCCCGTACCGATTTACTGGATAATACAACACCGAGGCGAAGCCCTTGCAGCGCGCGCGCAGCTACAGCGCTGATGACGGGTGTGGCGAACGACGTTCCCGACCAGTAGGCCCAGGCATTACTGTCTGCGGGAGCCGGATAATCATCCGGAGGTAAGTCAGAAGCCGAGAGCATCGAGTATGTGTCAGCGCTATAGACTCCGATGACAGCATCCGTTACAATGGCCCAGGTTTTGGCACCAGGAGGAGGTATTGGCACTGAAGGTGTGGCTGCCGGATTATAGGGTATAGGCGTTGGCATGCCCCCACCGTGGGTTGCGATGCCATTATGATTTGGTGGCAAGGCTGGGAAGTTACTATACGAGGCAGCGCTGCCATCCTTAAAGACAGCCCCTGCCGAGATGACTTCTGGGAAGGCCGCGGGATAGCGTGGACCCAGGCGCGAAGGCATATCCATGCCCATGTTCATACCCATCGAACTGAGACGTGGGTCAGCTTTCGAGTCATTACCCGCGGAGGCCACAACTACTGCTCCCTGCGTGGTCAGACTTCGAATCACCATATGTAACCCAAGACGCAACAATTTCACCTCTTGCATCATCGACGCCAGGTCACCAGCGTGACAGGTGTAATCATCACCAAACCAGAGACCCGCAATTTCTTCATCCGCAGGTGTAATCACCAGGCTCATATTCACAACAACCTGTCCTAGTTTCTGCGGCTCCGTCTCCATGCGCCCCTGTATATCTTCGAGCGCCTTACAGATGATGGCAAAGTCACCTATACCAGAATCATTGAGCACGCGAATACATTCGATTCTCGCCTGGGGGACAAGATCATGGATAATTCCAGCAACGAATAAGCCATGATCGGGCATCTTAAAGCCAAAGAGTCGCTGGTAGACATCCTTTCCAGTCTGGATGTTCGTCGCTATCCTCTTCGGCACCTGCTGGTGATCAATAATGATAGAGGGAGGCGTAATCGCTGGCGGTGTAGGTGAAGGTATCCTGTTATCCATCCTTTCAACCATATCCTTCAGCAACAAATTGTTATCCGCAGCCTTCACAGCAGCCTTCCTGATCTGTTCAAGTTCTGGGATGGTATCCAGCACGAACACCGTTACCCCATCGCCCTGCAAGCTATTCATAGTGGGCGAGAGTTCCGGCAATGTGATAGGCCAGCTTCCAGGGTGGGAAGCACAGGCATCACTCCCAGATACCGGGATAGGTGGCGTAATGGGGCATCCATGTCCTACAGGTGGTGTACCACCACCGATCCAGTTAGGCGTGGCTGCGATAATAGGAATGCTTCCATCGCGTCTGAGTTTCTCCAGGTTGCGATTGATTAGAGTCACGATAGCCTGCGTATTATCAGACTCGCTGCTATCATTTCTGCCTCTTCCCATCATTGATTTCATGTTTGAAATTGAAGAGGCCATGGTGGAACTCTGGCCATGAAAGAAGCACACCACGATGGCACCCTGGCCAGAAGGAGCATTGAACAGGTACTTCCCGGTCGTGCTATTGAGGTCTTTCCCCTTACGGTCTCGCTGCCCCTGCCCATCCTGACCATCTTGCCCATGGCCGTTAGAGGCGTTTCCCGCCTGAGGGTTGTTGTCGCGGCTTTGCTCGCGTTTCTCAATCTCTCTCTCTAGCTCTTCGATTTTTCCTTCGAGTTCTTCAATCTCTCTCTCTCCTGGTGTCTTATATTTTTCCCCATCAGTAAGTAGAGACCAGAAAGATGATTCATGACGGCGAGTAGTTCTTTCAAGTGCTTCAAGTTCAGCCTCAAGCGCCTCTAATTGCGCCTCGAGTTTTTCAATCTCTTCTCGACGTGTATCCTCCGGGTGAGGAACATCCTTCGCAGTAAAAGACTTCAAACTGAAGCCGCTTGTTTGCAAGAATTGATTGAGATCGTTGAGCTTCAACGAAGCAATTACATTCTCGACTCCATCTGAACGATCAATGCCGGAGTGAAATATAAGAGCAACCTGATTTTCGTGCCAGAAGACCACAGGTCTATTCCACCAAAGTGAATTTACTTGTTCTTGTGTTACGGACATTGCTTACCTCCATGCTTACAACGAACACCCTCTGGAGGGCATATAGCAGTTTATCCTTTCCCTGACCATGGAACGCAGTGCACTCGCTTTTTTAGTAGTTCAATTTTCGAGTGAAAGGGTGGGTATACATTGGGGAATCACTGTTTAACAGGCTGCATTGCGCAGCGCGCAGTGCCTGCACCTTACTATCCCCACTCAAGAGACGCCGGTAAAATAGTTTCATCAAGTCATTAGTAGCGTTATCCTCCACCGGCCAGAGGCTCATTACCAGTGATTCAGCCCCCGCAGCTAAGAAAGCCCTTCCCAGACCTAGCTGCTCATCGCCTCCACCGATAAGCGCTTTCCCCGTCTCACAGCCGCTTAATGTTACCAGTTCACACCCTTTCAAATTCATGCTAAACGCGTCGATTGCATTGAACTGACCATCAGCTAAGAGCACACAGGAAAAATTAGGTGCATCCAGGCGTGCCTGGCCATGAGTCGCTATATGGATGATCGAACTACCAGGTGCTTGCTCGATAAGCCGGGTAATCGTCGCTACATCCTCAAGATAACAACGTCCATCCAAGATTTCAGCCAGCACCTTTCCTTCTTCGATAGTACGTTGCAACTGACCGTTACCTGAATAACCAAAGACTAATGGTGGCTTTATGTTCGCTGGCACACCATCTGAGCGTTGGGCCTTCTCCTGGTTACGCTGATTCATATGCAACAGCAGGTTACTCGCTGGCAAATAATTGATCTGGAAATGCTCAACGAGAAAATGTGTCCCATCGAACAGAGCATGGAATGGGAGTTCATGCAATGGCCCATAAGGAACGATGGTCAAATTGCCGGATTGCTGTGGTAACAGGTGCACAATTGGAGCAATTAATATATTATAAAGTTTGTGAAGCAAGCGTCGAATAGCCTGTTGCGGAGGTCTCTGCGCGTCAGTCCAACCACCTGGCTGAAGATGGGCATGTAGTAAGGGTAATAAAAACTCCAGTTGTACAGCACCACTCGGATTCTCACAAGTAACAAGCTGTTCTCTTGTGGCTACAAAGATAACCAGTTTCCCCTTACTGATGAAGTACGCCAATAGGCATTGATCTGGTGCCAGTTGCTGACGTAGTTGAACTATATCCCCGAGTTTTGTAATGCGTACCGCTCTTTTCTTTTTGTGAAATGTAAAGTCTATGTATGACTGGTAGAGGTGCAGGCGTTCAAAGAGTTCGTTCAATTTCACTTCACATCGCTTCAGTTCAGCCTGGGCAAAATCTCTATCAAGGGCAGAAACCATCAGACCATCGACATCAGCAAGTAACGAACTGTATTGGCGATATCTTCCTTGCCAATCATAGAGTTCTTGTTGTACCCGTAACATTGCAGCACTATTCGCTTGTGTGGTAAATGGAAAAGCAATATCACTCTGTTCCTCTCTTTTACCTTGCAAAATATTCGATTTGTTGAGATACTGCTGCAAAGCCATAGAGCGCGCTCGTTCAAGATAGCTGAATGCACGTTCAAACTGAGATTGCTGAAGACAGAGAGCGATCATGTCTTCATACACGACCCACGTGCTGTGTAAAAATGAGGGTGACAGGTCATATGCAAGGTTATCCAGAATGCGTTCAATTTGAGCAATAGCAGCCAAATAGTGCCTTGCAGCTTTCATGTTATTACCTTGCAGGGTAAAAAGTCGCCCCAGGAGGTAATGACTCTTATAAACCTCTTCTTGTAAATTGTGCTGATGAGATTGAAATGCTGCCGACTTAGCTAACGACACAGCTTCCTGTACCAACAAATTTTGCTGTTCTTTCTCATGATGGGCCTCAGTCTGGCGTGCCTCTTCAATGAGAGCACTGGCTATTATCAAGCTAGCACGAACCGAACGTGACACCAGACTCCGGGCATCAAAATACTCCTTAAGGATACGGGCTTCCTTATATGCTTCAACACCGGAACCGAACTCTAGCAAAATTTCAGTCTGCTGCAGTTTCGTTATGGCAGCATAATAGTCAAGCCCTCCCTTGTCAAAAAGTATCCTTGCCTCATCAAGCACATCCAAGGCTTCCTGCAATCTACCTGAAGCGATAAGGGTTGTCGCGTATTCACGCAGCGCATTACTGGTCTGCAGTGATGTGCCAATTTGCCGATGTACCTCAATAGCCTCCTCTGCGAGTAAACAGGCCTCTTGTGCCCTATTGAGTTTCACTAAACAATTAGCCATCCATAGCTTAAGTACCGCAAGCAGAAGAGGATCATCGATATCGTTTTTCATCAGGCTTTCACGGGCCTTATGATAACGCTGAAGTGCTAAGCCATAATAGCCTTGAGTGTAATCGAAATCCGCTAGATTGATCTCAGAGTTGACGCTCATACTTGTCTCTTTGAGAGCATCAAAGGTATCCTGGGCCTGCTGCTGAATACGGCATGCCTGTTCAAATTTTCCTAGCAAAGCCAGGTCTAATGATTGATTGACTTGAGCCATAGCTATAGCACGCTTGATGAGTATCTCATCTTTATCGGTCAGAATAGGATAGATAGTCAATATTCTTTCGTAAATCTCAAGCGC
This sequence comes from Chloroflexota bacterium, assembly GCA_005881495.1. The sequence goes on along the minus strand of VBHI01000212.1, from coordinate 4,346 downwards.
TTCCTGGTATCGCCCTACCTGCTCATAGACGTATGCAGTATTATGATCGACTACACAGGCCCAGTAGTCCTCGCCAAGACGATGAAAGACGTCGCGAGCGCGAACTGCCTCAGATAGTGCTTCTTCGACGCGCCCAAGCCAAGCACAAGAGAGAATATAAGTGATACGGCTGCTCGCCCAGTTTCTCTCGTCTCCTAGTTGAAGAAATTCCTCACCAGCAGCATCTAAGCATTCTATTGCGGTTTGATGAAGCCCGATGACTCTCAATGCATCGCCCTTAGCCTTGAGACCAAGAGCGTGGGAGGTGGTATGGTGAAGGTGTTCACCCAAAAAAATTAGAAGTTCAGATAGTTTAAGAGAAAAAGAGGGGTTTGTATACAATTGGTCCAGGATATCATCGGACATTAAAACCCCAAAGGCAGCATGATCCATCAATTCGGCGGCATGCGTTTGTATATAAGCCTGGCCATCCTCCAGGCTCAGGTCGCGCAACTGTTGTAGAAATAGGGCGTCTTCCATATGTGATAGTTAGCCCCCAGTGACCAACTTGCCCAGAAATAGCATAAAAATAAGTGGGCAGGTTACCCGCGTTCGATGTTTATTCCTTCAATAATGACTTCCTGATCTGGTAGATGCACGACCAACGTATATTCACCTACGGGTACCCCGCTGAATACGATGTTTCCCAGGTCGTCTACTACGGCACGGCAAATGGCTTCTTCTGGTTTTCTTTCTTCTATACTACCATCTTTTTGTGCGGCATACAGTTCCGCCCGCGCCCCCTCAAAGGCGTCTACGCTCTCTGAATTATCGGCGCTGGTGAGGATGCCGAGCAACATATATGCGCCGCTGCTAGCGCGCGAGAGGTGGAGCGAGATATCGATAGCTTCAGCCCGGTATTGCCGAGGCCAGGCTTTTTCGGGCACAGTGTTCCCATTGCGCAGCACCAGTTGTGCCTGTTGTCTGAAAAGTGTGGCATAGATGCGGCGCGCCGCCGCCGCGGGTGATGCATCAGGAGTCGGCTCCAGCAGGGGCGTAGCCATAAAACGACGTGTTTCCGCTACCTCGGCGGCACAAAGAGGACAATCTAACACATGGGCTGCTACACGCGTTCGTTCTTCGATTGGGAGCAGGTCAGCGCAATAGAGACTGAGTTGTGTCCCAGTGGGACACAGGCGGCGGTAGAGCTGGGATACAATGGAGGAGTTGACTTGTTTGTACCTGGCCAGGCGCTGCTGGCAAATTTCGCATTGTTCCAGGTGTTCTCTTGTCGGCGCTGACAGAGCTTCTTCATCAAGGGCAAAACTCAAAAGTTCCTCGTCATTGGGGGCCATTGCGTGCATACAGTCCATAGTTAGTACTTCCTCATTCTCGGCACGAATTTCACTAACGGAACAAGCAGGCTTGTTGCTGTGTGTGTTGCTTTATAAACGTAGCTAAACGTTTTTTTGGGGTCTCAATTTCATACATGTGCATGGTGTGTTCCCTTAAAACTCACCGCCGCCCAATAACCAGCGCAGTCGATCTCTATTGCGCCGCAACCGATCGATAATATTGCGTGTCAAGCGAAAGATCTCATGGACATCGTTGAATTCCTGCGGGACAAACTGCACAATTTGCCGGGGCTTGAGGCCACAATAATACAGCAAATACGCCAGTCGCTGCTCGCGTTCGCTGGGAATAAAACCCCTGATGATCTCCCATCGTTGGAAACTCTCGTCTGGCTCAGGCGCCACGCGTTCAAAGTTCTCCGGTATTGGAACCTCTTTCTGGGCTCGTAATGTATCTATGATAACACTATTTACACAAGCTCGCAAAAAAACCAGGGCCCCACCAAGCGAAGAAAATTCCAGGTTCTTGTTGCGCACGGTGACCTTCCAGAAGCGCTCAAAGGTCAGCGCAACATAATTTTCCTCGCTATCAATAGCACAGGCTGCATCTCTTTGAGGATGACGGCGCACCCAGCTCAAAACTATACCATGAAAGCGCTCCATAAGTATTTCCCAGGCGTGAGAGTTATTCTGCAACATCGCCCGGCGAAAAATTTCCAGGCAGCACTGGTCGTCGTGTGGCTTTCTTTGATTGTACTTCTGTATTTCGCTCATACAGTGGTCAGTAAGCTCTTGTAAGCTCTTTCCCTGTGTATGTTTATCCATCTCAATACCCATGCTCTGGACCTCTCTCTCCAGCCAGGCTGGAGTAGGATAGTCACCTGCGAAAATCAGGCCGTTATATTGATAGACGCAGGAAAGCACTACAACTCAAACACTCTATCACCGTTCTACGAACACGATCAAGCAAGTTGGATTCCGTTGTGCCTGTACTTTCCTTGATGGGCCTGCTGCGTTACTGCTCATGCTGTACGTCACGTACAACTGATCCAGCAAAAAAACTATGAAGTTTTGTGGAGGTGAAAGCTCTCTAATTTATTGGTCACAATTCAGCTAACACCTGTAGCTTAACGCAGCCCCCCGATATTTGTCAAGGAAAACGGATGAACATTCCATGTAAAATGTACTTCACAACGGTACATAATTGAGTATAAACAACTGCGTGACGAAATAGGAGTGTCAAATGCACTATTTCTTTGTTGGTAATTACCACTCGTGCGATATTCCAAAGCTCATTCCGCTGGTTACTGTAGCAGTTGCGCTTAGCTGAACGTGTTTCTATAGCGGCTGAATAGCATTAGAAGGCTATTCAAGCCCGGTCACGCTTGCGCTATGTACATTACTTTATGATATAGTAGGCTCAGAAAACATTTCGGTCACTGTACCATCCACCGGATGCATTAACAGAAAGGAACATCATATGGAACTCGGATTGATCGGGCTTGGGCGCATGGGCGCCTTCATGTCACAGCGGTTGATACGGGCGGGTCATACTATCACCGGCTATGTCCGCCACGCGGAAACCATCCAAACACTCCTGCAAGACGGGGCCATCACGCAGGGAGCAATGTCATTAGAAGATCTTGTCAGTAAGCTTTCCACGCCTCGCGCTATCTGGCTCATGGTACCGGCGGCCTCAGTGGATACAACATTGGCCACCATTGTCCCGCACCTGGCTCCCGGTGACATCGTCATCGATGGCGGCAACTCCTACTATCATGATGACATCCGGCGCGCTGCCGAGCTCAAGCCTCACGGCATCCACTACGTTGACGTTGGCACGAGCGGCGGCGTTTGGGGACTCGAGCGCGGCTATTGCTTGATGATCGGTGGTGAGGACGAGGTCGTCAAGCATCTAGACCCGATTTTCGCTACCCTGGCTCCTGGCGCCAATGTAGCATCTCGCACACCCGGGCGAGAGGAAATTGGGGGAACTGCCGAGCAGGGCTACCTGCATTGTGGACCGAACGGTGCTGGCCACTTCGTCAAGATGGTCCACAACGGCATCGAATATGGCATCATGGCTGCCTACGCAGAGGGCTTGAACATCATCCGCAATGCCAACGTCGGCAAGCAGCAGCAAACGATCGATGCTGAGACATCCCCGCTACGGAATCCAGAATACTACCAGTACGACATCAACCTTCCCGACGTGGCTGAAGTCTGGCGTCGCGGCAGCGTGGTTGGCTCGTGGCTGCTGGACCTGACGGCCAGCGCGCTCCTGAAAAGCCCCGATCTCGCCAACTTCGCGGGCCGAGTATCGGATTCTGGGGAAGGACGCTGGACTATCGCCGCCGCCATCGACGAGTCCGTTCCTGCCCATGTGCTGAGTGCAGCGCTCTACGAACGCTTCAGCTCGCGTGGTGAAGCCGATTTCGCCGACAAGCTGCTATCCGCTATGCGCTTCGAGTTTGGTGGCCACCTGGAAAAGGATGACCAAGGATAAGAAGGTGCATCTTGACAGACAACCATTCGGATGCGCTCGTCTTCTTTGGTGTCACGGGCGACCTTGCGTATAAACAGATCTTCCCGGCCTTGCAGGCAATGATCCGGCGCGGTCACCTCGACATGCCCATTATTGGAGTCGCAGGGAGGCCGTGGAGCATCGAACAATTGCAGGCTCATGTCCATGAGAGTCTCTCGGAGCACGGCGGCGTGGACAAGGACGCGTTCGCGAAGCTATGCTCGCTGCTCCAGTACGTCTCTGGCGACTATCACGATAAGGCAACCTATACAAAACTACGTCAAGCGCTTGGTCCCGCGCAGCATCCCCTGTACTACCTGGCAATCCCGCCCAGCATGTTTGGCCCCGTCGTCGAGGGACTGGAACAGTCAGGTAGCGCAAACAATGCTCGAGTGATCATCGAGAAGCCTTTCGGGCGCGACTTTGCCTCTGCTCAGTCCCTCAATCAGATCCTGCACTCCGCTTTTCCCGAACCGGCCATCTTCCGCATC
>VBHI01000211.1 GCA_005881495.1 Chloroflexota bacterium | reverse complement strand
GCTCGTGCGGCGGAGTATACTGCTTCCATGAGAGGACTCTCCTTGGTAGGCGAACAATATCTTACCAGGAGTGTACCTTTCTCTTCCTTGCTCTGTCTACGTTGTCGGGAAACTCTTGGGGTCACGATGTCAGTAACTCATACACGCATGTGCTCAGCATGACAGCGTTCCCTTGTCACCCTGAGCGCAGCGAAGGGTCTGTCCCTAAGGGCCTCAAGATGCTTCGTTGCCCTCAGCATGACAGTGCCGTCCTCCTGCCGCGCCATCGCCCCTACTGCATTTGATGGGCTTTTCTTAGGTTGATGCTTATTGGTCGACCCTCGCGGTCGACCTGCCTGCCTCACACATCCCATCACCCTATCTCTTCTTATAAACGGCCTCCTCAAAACGCTTCACACCGTGAAGCGCTGAACGTGTATAGTAGGGTCGACCCTTGCGGTCGACCTGGCGTGGTAGGGTCGACCTGGCTCGTGGTCGACCTGCCGTGTTCTCTCCATCTGCTATAATATGACTCAACACACTCAGGAGGAAAATCCCACATGAAAGCAGTCTTATGTAAAGAATACGGCCCGCCCGCAAGCCTCGTCATTGAAGATATCGCTTCTCCCACTCCTGGCAAGGGCCAGGTCGTCGTCAGCGTCAAGGCCTGCGGCGTAAACTACCCCGACATCTTGATCATCCAGGGCAAGTACCAATTAAAACCGCCTTTGCCTTTCTCCCCTGGCAGCGAGGTTTCAGGCATTGTCAAAGAAGTAGGTGAGGAAGTACACATCGTCAAGGCTGGTGATCGCGTCATCGCCTTCTGCGGCATAGGCGGTTATGCCGAGGAGGTCGTCACCGCAGCCACAACACTCATCAAAATACCCGCAACCATAGATTTTCCCACCGCCGCTGGCTTTACCCTCGTCTATGGTACCGCCTATCACGCGCTCAAGGACCGTGCCCAGATCAAGCCGGGCGAGACCTTGCTCGTCCTCGGCGCATCTGGCGGAGTTGGTCTCGCAACTGTAGAGCTTGGCAAGCTCATGGGCGCGCGCGTCATCGCCGCCGCCTCAAGTGATGAAAAGCTCGCCGCGTGCAAACAGATGGGCGCAGACGAAACCATCAACTACAGCACCGAAGATCTCAGAGAGCGCATGAAAGCCCTCACCAACGGCAAAGGCGTCGACGTCGTCTTCGATCCTCTAGGAGGCAACTTTAGCGAACCCGTCCTGCGCAGTGTCGCCTGGAATGGTCGCTTCCTGGTCATAGGCTTTGTTGCCGGCGACATCCCACGCATCCCACTCAACCTGCCCCTGCTCAAAGGCTGCTCCATCGTCGGCGTCTTCTGGGGTTCCTTCACAGAACACGAACCCCAACGCAGCCAGCAAAACCTCCAGGAGCTCCTCACCCTGCTAGCCCAGGGCATTATCAAACCCCATATCTCCGCCACCTACCCCCTCGAGCGCGCCGCCGGCGCCCTCAATGATCTAATGAACCGCAAAGTAAAAGGAAAAGCCATCCTGTTGACTGGCGAATAACAACCCGCGAAAAGACAGTGTGTGTTTATGAGGGAGGGCAAACACACACTGTCTTTTCGCAGAATGGGCGCTCTAGTGCAGATTGACCCACACCATCTTGGTCTGCGTATAAGCACCCAGCAGCTGCTTCCGCTCTGAAAGGAAGCCACCAGCTTGAAGCGAATGCTAGCCTTTGGCGGGTCTGGCTTCATTACGCTCAACGAGAGACAGGTTTGTCGCTTTTCGTTGATAAGCTCACAGGCCCGCTATGGGCTTGCACATGGCCAACCATAATCTCTGGTAACCCTTGATTGAGCGAGGCTATATTCGTGGCAACCCACTCAGCCGCTTGCCGGACAGACTCTTCCGCCCCAGCTTGCGTGTCAAAGATACTGACGGAGATAGCTTCGTCATCTCTTGTTTTCAGGGCATAATACGATATGAAGTCAGGCATCTGACTGATAATAGGCACAAAACCCCATTGAACGCGCCGCATCCACTCATCCACTGCTCCAGGGATGATGTAGTACTTACGTATCGCGATGTACATTGCTTGCTCCTTTCTGAGGGACACCTCTTGAAATTGAGAGAACGCAGCAGATAAGCGACGATGCCGTTATCGTCATTGCTCTCCAAGCTTCTCATGCTTCTATTCACTAGATAATTCGATTTTCCCATCGCCTGTATAAAGCATATCATTTACGTGCTCTCCCTACAAGCCAGGTACCTTTCATACACAGGTAATCCAGGCCTCCTGGATTGTATAATAAAGACGTAATGTTCAACAAGTGAGCATACAAACAGATAGAAAAAATGGCAATTTCCTTATCCGACAATCAAGTCCGCTTGTTACGCCAGCGTGCACAACTGCTCATTCCACAGCAATCCGTTGCGATCACTGATGTCGCTCAAGTCGTGAAGGACTTATGTGGCATCCAGGCGCAGGATGCATCCGCCGCGGCGCTGGCGATACGTGTCCGCAGCACCGGCCTGCTGAACGATGATGTCGAGCGCGCGCGAGTGCAGGAGCGCTCTGTGATACGTACCTGGGGGCAGCGCGGCACTCTCCACCTGCTGGCAACAGAAGATCTCGACTGGCTCCTGCCGCTCTTCAGCCCCGTTTTTATTGCGGGCAATCGACGTCGGTATGTCGAGTTGGGCCTGGACGAAGATATCCTCGCGAGAGGCGTCCGCGCCATATACGCTGTGCTCGCGAAGAAGGGACCACTGACCCGCGATGAACTCATCGAGCAGTTGGCCACCCACGACATCCGGCTCACCGGCCAGGCCAGGCCCTACCTCATATGGCATGCAGCACTCAAAGGTCTCATCTGTCTGGGACCTGACCGCGGCGCAAAACCGACCTACGTGCTCCTGAGCGATTGGGTAGGCCAGGGGCACCAGGTACATTCACTCTCACAAGAATCAGCGCACGCAGAACTCGCGCGTCGCTATCTCAAAGCCTACAGCCCCGCCACTCCAGAGGACCTGGCCGCGTGGTCAGGCATGCCTATGAGCACGACACGGGCAGCATGGCAACGCATCGCTGACCAACGTATTGAGGTAGAGATAGCTGACCGCCCGGCCTGGATGCTCAAAACGTACGCATCATGGTTAGACGAACCGCCCATAGATGCTCCAGTCGTTCGTCTACTGCCCGGCTTTGATACCTATTTACTGGGCTATAAGAAGAGAGACCTGCTGCTACCTCCACAGCACGCAAAGCGCATTAACGCTGGAGGTGGATTGCTCAAGCCAACGCTGCTGGTAAATGGTCGTGTGGTGGGAACCTGGAAGAGCAAACGACAGAAAAATCGCCTGGACGTCCTGCTGGAGCCATTCGACCAGCTTGCACCCGAAGTGCAACCGGGAGTGGAGGCTGAGGTCGCAGATCTGGGTCGCTTCCTGGGAGTACAGACCACTTCGCAGCTGATGCCATCACCCTCATGAAGAACACCGTATCCACCTCGGCTGAATATCCTCCACAGGCCGATCAAACAACCCCTCCTGGCCATCCAGCCGGAAAAGCTGCTCAAAATCATCCGCCGAAAACGCCTTCCGCAGCCGTCCCGCGTACGACGTCACCAGCACTTGCAGATAATGCTCCACATCATAATCCCTGCGGTTAGCTATATCTCCCTTGCCAACAGGTATGGCAGCCACATCCAGCTTCCCAGGTGCTGGAGTATTGGCATCAATCTCCTCCTCCTGCTCTCCTCCCCTCTCCCTCATATCCGCCTCCCAATCATACCCCACCGATACCTCCTCTGTTTCTTCCGGCAACCACACATACCTCTTGTTCCGCGTGCGATAGTAGCGCACCCGCTCGCCCGGAAACCAGCGCGTGCGTCCAGCCGCCAGCAGCGCTTCGTATTGTGGCTCCGGATGCGCTGCACGCGAGGCCATGTAGGCCTCAGTCGTTTTCGAAAGGCGTACCTTTGCCCCCAGTTCAGAAGCCGGCAATGTACGATTGCGTAGGGCAGCGACCGTCTCAAGATACACCCTGCGCAGCCCGGCAATATCATTGGTCATGGCACAGAGCAACGCCTGGTGCAGAAAACGCTCTCCAAATGGCTCGGCCCGGCTGGAACGTAGTGCCACGCCGCGCACGATCAACTGCCCATCATAAGTCAGCAGAGCATAGTTTTTCACCTCGTGACTGAACATCGCTTTGTATCGTCCCTCGTATTCCAGTCGAATACCCGCTGGCAATCCCGCCGCGATCTCGTCGACCAGTTCCCGCTCTTGCTCCTCCATCCAACCGCCAGGAACAGCAAAATAGACGCCATCTGTGTCGCCCTCTATCAGGGCCATACCTCGTCGTCGCAGCGCCTCCACCACCTGGGCAAGCACCTCGCGCCCTCGCTGCGTCACCTCCCCGGCGGCGCGAGCATCGGCGAACAGCGCCATCGAACCAGCCGCCATATAGCCGTAGGCAGAATTAACCAGGATCTTCATCGCTGCCTGCGTGGCATCGTGCGCGTTCGCTTCGACCGAACCCGCTATGGCCGCCTTCGCCGCTGCCTTATGCGCCAGCCGCAGGTCCGTCAGGCGGCTCAAAATGCTCAGTAAGACGCCCAGACGATCGCCCGCGGGACCTATCTGGTAAGTACGCATCAGCGAGGGATACAGCGAAGCCACGTCAGCCTTCACCACCTGCTCGGCAATGCCCTCGGCAAAGAGGTGCACAGCTCCCCCCTCATGCAGCCCGATCTCCGCGCTCTCATTTGCCACCTGGCAGGGCAGAGCCGCTCCGGCCCGCAAGTACGCCCTGACCAGCATCGGCTCTAGAATACCCATCGCGGGACCAGCTGACGCCAACCGCTCGTATCGTCGCGGCGCCATGCCCGCCAGCGCGAAGGGCGCCCCCAACAATCTCCTTGACAGGCCATCCACCTCGGTCACATCATCCAGAGCATAGCGGCGCACCAGTTCCGGATTCTGGCGATAGGTCTCAAAAATCGCCGCGCCTTCCAGGTATACCCTGTTTGGCAGCGCTATCCCAAAATAGCGCGCCACTTCCTTCAGGCGGTGACTGGGCATATCACGCACAACGAAATCGTGGCGCCGCACCGCATCCAACGTGTCGATCATTTCACGACCGGCGACGCTGTAACGCGTGCGCCGTCGGGCATCAGGGCCTACAGCCAGGGTATCCTCCCGCCGCTCCAGCAGCGTCGGTCCACCCACGCGACCAAGTATCAGCGGTATGCCCAGCACCTCGGCACGCTGTTCTAGAAAGGGCAGATCAAACCCAAAGAGATTATGATTCTCTATCACATCGGGATCACGCTCGCGTATCAAGGCACAGAGCCGCGTGATAAGCACTGCCTCCTCGCCCGGAGTCGGAGCTTCAAGCGTTGTGGCCAGCCCTCGATTATCGCGCAGAGAGACCATAAAGATTCGTCCACGATGCGGGTCTAGCGCCGTCGTCTCCAGGTCGAATTGCAGGCGGTGCAGATCATCATAGACCATGCCGCGAAAGTAAACGCGTCCGCTGAGCATCAAGTATTGTTCAACCGGACCAACGCGGTAATACGTCTCCGGCAAATCATTCAAGTTGTTGACCTGGCGACCAAGCCGACGCGAAGCGCCACTCAGCAACATACGTTCAAGCGCTCGTCCATCACGCGCGGAAAGCAAATAACGATAAGAGCCTTCAGCGCCCTCAGCGCCCTCAGCGCCTTCAGGCCCATCCAGTTCGTGATAGCTGACCGGCGCGTCATCCCCGCCGGGCGCACTAGAAGGCACCAGGGACGCTCCCAGGTGAGCAAGATCTTCCAGCATCGAAGCAAAGAGCCACGGACGAAAATGCTCCGTCGCAAACGTAACACGCCCCCCCAGGCGCCGCCACACCACCGCTCGCCCTTCTCGATTGGCCCACACCGAGACAATACCTGGCAGAGGATCCCAGCCGAACACGCGCATATCTTCAACCTGAGCCAGCGCCTCGTTAGATTGTGTAGGTAAAAACGGAAACATCTCTCTCCTGGCGGATTCTATCACCCAATTCTCGCCAACACAAAATCAGCAAAAGCCCGTATATGATGCTCAGCCGGCACATACACCCCACCCGACCTGTACGCCTTGGAACCCATGCTTAGCTGCGTCCACTCGCACACCTCCCAGTCCTGCCGGTTCACAATATCAAAGATCTCCACCGCATCCATCGGATCAAACTCCGGTCTCGCCATCACCTCCGGATCAAAAAGCCAGTCACACGTGATCACCGTGCGCCCTGGACCATCCGGCAAAAACCTGTGCACAACCACGTGATCGTGCAGCAGGTTCAGCAGCACGTTCGGCTGCAGCACAATCCCATAATAATGCCGTAAATCCTCCGGCAGCAGCCCCGGTAGTGGCGGGCGACTTGCCTTACCCGTAATAGTAAACGCCTCAACGTTATCAGCTAGCCTTGCCGCTTCTCCATTCACATAATCAGCGACATGTCCCATCTTGAAATCCGGCAACAACTGGCAAAATTCAGGATGCATCGGAGCACAGTGATAGCACTCCATAAAATTCTCAATGATCAACTTCCAATTGGCCTTCACATCATAGACAATCGTCTTCCCCACCTTGAGATTCCTAACATGATAACGAGCAAACGCAGCATAATCGCCAAAGCGTTCAATAATCGACCCGTTAAGCTGCTCCCCGATTGGCGTGGGAGAATCGGGAGAATCGGCAAGATTGAGCCAGATCAGACCCTCCCAGACTTCCAACGCGACCGGCAGCAGACCAAACAACGCCCGATCAAATTGCTCCTCGGTAAGCACATTCGGTGCCCCAATCAGCCGTCCATCCAGGCCATACGTCCAGGCATGATAGTGACACTGAATCGACCCCTTTAGCTTTCCGGCAGCCTCATTGCACAACCGGGCACCCCGGTGCCGGCACACATTCAGAAACGCTCGCAATACATCATCGCGGCCACGCACAACAATAATACTTTCCCGTCCAATCGTCACAACCTGGTATGCTCCTGGATCAGAGATTGCCTCTGCGCGACCAACACAGACCCACATCTGAGCAAATATTCTCTCCTGTTCCAGCTCATAAATTCCCGGGTCATAGTAATAGTGGCCAGCAAGAGTAGAAACAAAAGGGGTCTGCGATCGAGCCAAAGTCGTCATATGTTGCACCTCGGTATCGAACACCCGTAGGGGCGGGGGTGGTGTGGATGTGGGGTGGGGACGCTTGCGTCGCCCTGCGTGGGCCGGGACGCTTGCGTCGCCCTGCGTGGGGCTGGGACGCTTGTGTCCTAGAAGCCAACCACACCCACCCCCAACCCAAAACTAAATCATGCAACAATTATAAACTAAACAATGGCTTTTACACAAGAAAAGGCCGCTTGCTTGCCTAGAGTCACTCTCAAACCCTACAAAACCACCCGCAAATCAAACCCCCTCTTGCGAAACTCCTCCACAAACAGCGGCCCGGGCACCGCCGATTCAACAGGCACCCCACCACGCGGCGTCTTCCCCTGAGCAATCAAACCTGCCATAATTCCCGCGTGCCAACCGGTCGTGCGCTCCATCGCCGTAAAACCCGTCGCCTCGTCATGGTAATCGAAGAGATCAACCACCGCCTCTTGCTCCCTCCCATCCTTCAAGCCACGCGCAATAATACGAATGACCACCATGTCACGATCATCCGGGCCGGGACGTAACTGCGGCTCAATCACGGCATGCAGCAGGTGTCGTGGCACAACCGGCGCCCCATCTACCATCACCGGCTCCAGGCCAATCAGACCTGCATCGTTGAAAGCTCTCCACTGGGCATAGTGACCAGGCCAGCGCAGCGTCTTGTTCTGCAGCGTGCGCAGCTTGTTCGCATACGTCCACGGCATCGTACTCGTTCCCCCGGCCGTCGTAAATGCCTCCAGTTGTCCAATGGGCGCCGGGAAATCCACCAGTTCATACTCCTCGAAGCAGCGCATCTCAAACTGTTGGCCCTCCCGTAAGAAGAGAGTCGTGCCAAAATATTCATTGGTCAACCCCTCGATGTTGAAGGTCAAAATATATTTCCATGGCTCACGTGGCTGCTGCGGAATACCGCCGTCATACATGATGATGTCACGCGGCTCGTCCAGCAAAGTCATAGCATACGCGCACAGTGACGTGCCCAATCCCGGAACCTGGCCACAATCCGGAATAAGGGTGACCCCAGCGGCTCTGGCCTGCGCATCAAATGCCAGCTGCTGCCACACTTGTTCAGTGTTCCCACCAAAATCACACATGCTGGCCCCGGCACGAATAGCAGCACTGGTCAGTTTGAGGTTAAAGAAGTAGGGCACGCCCGATATAAAAACCTTAATCCCGGCGTCGGTCAGCAATTGTACCACAGCATCTTCATTCTGCACCTCCAACTGCACAGCGTGAGCCACCTTCCGCCCAATCAGCGTATTTACCCGTGTCGCGGCCCTCACAGCCTGCGCAAGCGACTGGTCGGCCATCAGCAAATAATCTGCCTCCCCAAACCGAGCAAGATCATAAGCTGCAGCAGTACCCTGCCGTCCAGAACCAATAACAGCATACCGATAACCCATCATTGCCTCCTACAAACAAGCGACCCTACTTGAATCAAGCGTACAAAAGCCCTTTCCCAGGATCGTCGCACTGGGAAAGGGCTTTTGCACGCTGTTTAACCTTCTCGTAATGCACTCACTTTATCAGCAAACTTGACAAAGTACTCGATAGACTGCGGGTTACCCATCGCATCCGTACTGATAGCCTTCTCCACCGGAACGCCCATAAAGAGCTTTTTCACCGGCACCTCCAGCTTTTTTCCGCTCAGCGTACGTGGCACCGCCGCGATAGCAAATATCTCATCCGGCACATGGTGCGGCGAGATACCACTACGCAACCTCCCTTTGATCTTTGCTATCAAGGCGTCATCCAATACAATACCGTCTTTCAGCACCACAAATAGCGGCATGTAATACCTGCCATGTGGCAGTTCAACCCCCACAATCAGGCTATCAAGCACTTCCGGCAGCCCTTCCACAATGCGGTAGATCTCGCTGCTCCCCATTCTGATGCCCTGCCGGTTAATAGTCGAGTCGGAGCGCCCATAGATGATGGCACTTCCCCTGGAAGTAATCATGATCCAGTCGCCATGCCGCCACACCCCTGGATACATATCAAAATAGCTCTCTTTGTAGCGTTTCACCTCTGCATCGTTCCAGAAGAAAATGGGCATCGAAGGCATCGGCTCGGTAATTACCAGTTCTCCCACTTCGTCAACCAACGACTTCCCCTGCTCATCATAGGCCTCCACTTTATCCCCCAACGAGCGACACTGCAGTTCCCCTGCGTAGACAGGCAGCAGGACTGATCCACCAACAAAGGCGGAACAGACATCCGTCCCTCCGCTGATGGAAGCCAGCCATAAATCCCGCTTCACATGCTCATAAATCCACTCGAACCCCTCCGGCGGCAGCGGCGAACCCGTCGAACCTATCCCGCGCAGTTTGCTCAGATGATACGTTTCCCCTGGTTCAATTTCAGCCTTCATACACGAAGCAATATACGCCGCGCTGGTACCAAAGAAGGTCATACCACTCTCCTCGGCAAACTGCCACAGCGTGCCAACATCAGGATAGGCCGGGCTACCATCGTAGAGCAACACCATACTACCAACCAGCAGTCCCCCTATCAGCAGGTTCCACATCATCCAACCCGTGGTCGTGAACCAGAAGAATCTATCCTGCGGCTTCAGATCAAGGTCGAGGTTGAGGCCCTTCAAATGCTCAAGCAAAATACCCCCCTGTCCCTGCACAATCGCCTTTGGTAAGCCGGTGGTGCCAGAGGAATACAGCACCCACAACGGGTGATCGAAGGGTACCTGCTCAAACACGATCTCCGACGATTGCTTCAACAACTCTGTCCACGACCCTGCATCGCTCAAGCCCCCTACCCCAGGCTGCATATCCTCGTAAAGATAGGGCACCAGCATCGTTTTCTCGAGCGTGGGCAGCGCCTGTTGCAAATCCGCAATGACCGGGCGTCTATCAAAAGCCTTCCCGCCATACTGATACCCATCGACGGCAAAAAGCACTTTCGGCTCAATCTGTTTGAAGCGGTCGATCACGCTATTGGTGCCAAAATCCGGCGAGCAACTGGACCACGTAGCCCCCATACTCGCGCAGGCCAGGAAGGCGATCAGCGTCTCCGGAATATTTGGCATATAGGCCACGACTCTATCCCCGCGCTGCACACCCATCGCCCGCAGCGCATGAGCCACCGCGCCCACCTTCTCGTACAGTTCGCTCCACGACACCTCCACCAGGTGGTGCCTCTCCGAGTGGAAGAGCACTGCCGGGCGACTGGACGTGGCATTGCGAAATACATGCTCTGCGTAATTGAGCCTTGCTCCAGGAAACCACTTCGCCCCCGGCATCTTCCTCTCCACCAAAACCTCGCTGTACGGCGAAGAGGCCTTGATGTGAAAGTATTCCCACAATGATGCCCAGAAATCCTCCAGGCTATCGACCGACCACTGCCACAATTCGTCCCGCGTCTGGAAGCTCAACCCTTTCTCACTCTTGAGCCACTGCATATACCGCGTAATATTTGCCTCCCGCTTCACATCCTCTCCCGCTTCCCACAAAGGCGCATCATGCCCAAATGGAGTTACCATAGATATCCTCCTTCTTGCTTCGTCACCAATAACGTTTTTTGGATACAGTGTAAGTCTAATCCTGATCACCCTGAAACGTCAATGCAAATTGGCTTGAAGGAGGGTTCGACCCATGTCATCCTGAGTCCCCTGTCATCCTGAACAAAGTGAAGGATCTATGCCGAGAATGGTCACACTGCTTCCTCCATGAGGGTTCGACCCGTAAACTGGCTGTTATACAGGTCAGCATAGAATCCACCTTTCGCAAGTAGCTCCTTATGGGTCCCCTTTTCTACGATACTGCCATGATTCATGACCAGGATCAAATCTGCATCCCGTATCGTGGAGAGTCTGTGGGCAATCACAAAGCTTGTTCTTCCTTTCATCAGCTCTCCCATCGCCTTTTGAATGAGAACCTCCGTTCGAGTATCAACGCTGCTTGTCGCTTCATCAAGTATAAGGATCGCCGGGTCGGCCAGGAACGCTCGGGCTATGGTCAGCAGCTGCTTCTGCCCCTGCGATAAATTGGTTGTTTCTTGATTTAAAACGGTCTCGTAACTCTCAGGCAGCGTCCTGATAAAGTGGTCAGCCTGTGCTGCTTTTGCAGCCCGCACAATATCTTCTTTTGTGGCATCCTCACGACCATAGGCAATATTCTCCCGTATCGTCCCGGTAAAGAGCCAGGTGTCCTGGAGCACCATGCCGAACATCTTGCGCAGATTTCCGCGCTTCAACTCCGTAATGTCCACACCGTCAACCAGTATTTCGCCGCCGTTGATTTCATAGAAACGCATCAGCAGGTTGACCAGGGTCGTTTTGCCTGCGCCGGTCGGACCGACAATCGCGATGGTCTGTCCCGATGTGACATCGATATTCATGTCCTCGATCAGCGGGACATCTTCCTTATAACTGAACGTGACATGTTGGAACTGGACTTCGCCCTGCGGATACTCAATGACCTTCGCATCAGCCGCTTCTGGTATTTCTTCCTGTTCATCGAGCAATTCAAAGACGCGCTCTGCCGATGCCATCGTCAACTGAATCATATTCGCGATATTCGCTAACTGGTTGATCGGTTGGGAGAACTGTCGCGCATATTGAATAAAGGCCTGCACATCCCCGATCGTAATCGCCCTTTGCGTGACCATGATCCCGCCGATGACGCTCACCGCGACAAAACCAAGGTTGCCAACAAACATCATCAGTGGCATGATCATGCCAGAAACGAATTGCGCCCTCCACCCTGAATTATACAGCTTCTCGTTCAACTCATCGAACTCCGCGATGGATTTGCTCTCGTGTCCAAATGCTTTGACGATCTTGTGGCCCGTATACATTTCCTCCACATGGCCGTTGAGTTCCCCAAGCGCCCTTTGCTGCCCCGCAAAGTAGTTTTGCGAGCGTTTCGCAATCGTGGTGGTGATGAGCAGGCTTACTGGAAGGGTGAGGAATACCACCAGGGTCAGTAATGGACTGATGGTCAACATGATCGCGATGACACCGACGATGGTGACCACGGAGGTAATCAACTGCGTCAGACTCTGCTGCAACGTGCTGCTGATGTTATCCATATCATTGACGGCACGACTGAGAATTTCTCCGTGCGTGCGTGAATCATAAAATTTCAGGGGCAGGCGCTCAAACTTCTCCTCCACCTGTCGACGCATCGTATACACCGTTTTCTGCGCCACACCCACCATGAGATATTGTTGGATGTAGTTGAACACTGCGCTGACAATGTACAGTCCGCTCAGCAGCAGCAGGGTTCGCCCGATATACGCGAAATCAACCCCAGCTCCCGGTACGCCCTCGGATTTCAGCGCCATACCTTCAAAGAGCACGGTGGTCGCTGACCCCAGGATTTTCGGACCGACAATGTTGAAGATCGTGCTGATCACTGCCGCCACAAGTACGGCCAGCAAGAGAAATGTATGTGGCTTGAAATACCCAAGCAGCCTGATGAGCGTGCCGCGAAAATTCTTGGCTTTTTGCACCGGCATACCCATGCCGCCTCTTCCCATCCACCCCATGCCGCCTTGCCCGCCGGGTCTCATCCCTCTGCGCTCTACACTCATGCGATTTCCTCCAATGACAGTTGTGAGGACACAATTTCACGATAGACAAGGCTGGTCTCCATCAGCTCTCGATGCGTGCCGATACCAGCAATGCGCCCCTCATCTAAGACGATAATCCGATCCGCGTCCATCACGGTGCCGACTCGCTGGGCAACGATGAGCACCGTCGCATCGGTGGTTTCCCTTCTGAGCGCTGTTCGCAGCTTGGCATCGGTAGCATAATCAAGCGCGGAAAAGGTGTCATCAAACACGTAAATCTCCGGCTTTCTCACCAGGGCACGGGCAATCGACAGGCGCTGCTTCTGTCCGCCTGAGATATTCGTGCCTCCCTGGGCAATAACGGAATCAAAACCGTCTCGCATCTCAGAGATAAATTCGGTGGCCTGCGCGATGTCGGCCGCGTGCTTTACCTCTTCCTCCGATGCCTCTTCGTTACCATAGCGGATATTCTCCGCAACCGTTCCTGAAAAGAGCACCGCCTTTTGCGGCATAAAACCGATTTTCGCGCGCAATTGTTCCTGCGTCATCTCGCGAACATCCACGCCGTCAACCAGGACGCGGCCCTCGTCCACGTCGTAGAAGCGGGGAATCAGGCTGACCAGCGTCGATTTGCCCGCTCCGGTGCCACCTATGATGGCCGTGACCTCACCAGGACTGGCCTGGAACGATATGTTGCAGAGTGCAGGCTCTTCTGCACCCTGGTAGCTAAAGGTCACATTTTGGAACTCAACATATCCCCGCTGTGTATCAGCTTGCTTCGCCGTCGCGGGATCATTGATTTCGGGCGCTATCCCCAGCACCTGGTCAATTCTGCCTGCGGAGGCCGCGGCACGCGGTAGCATGACAAACATCATCGAAAGCATCAGCACCGCAAACAGAATTTGCATGGCATATTGCAGAAATGCCATTAAATTACCGATCTGCATCTCGCCATTGTTGACGCGGATGCTGCCGAACCAGAAAATGACGACGGTGGAAAGATTGAGCACCAGCATCATAATCGGCATCATTGTCGCGATGATCTGATTGACCTTGATGGCGGTATTGGTCAGGTCGAGGTTTGCCTCGTCAAAGCGCTTTTCCTCATGATCGATGCGGTCAAAAGCCCGAATGACACGCACTCCGGTAAGACCTTCATCCAGCACGAGATTTACTTTATCGATTTTCGCCTGCATAGCTTGAAAGAGCGGGATAGCCTTGCTCATGATCGCAACGATCGCGATGAAAAGGATCGGAATGGTCCCGACCAGTACCCATGCTAGGGTGGCATCCTGGGAAATCGCCAGTATTATCCCGCCGATAAACATCAGGGGCGCGCTGATCATCATTTGGAGTATGATGATGACGACTTGCTGAACTTGCGTTGTATCATTGGTCGTGCGCGTAATGAGCGATGCCGTGCCGACAGAATCAAACTCGTGCAACGAAAAGTTTTCTACGTGCTTGAAAAGTTTGCCGCGTGTGAGCCTGCCAAAGCCAATAGCAACTCTGGCGGAAAAGAAACTTGCCACGATGGCGCAGATGGTGCCCACTATGGTAACCAGCACCATCAAGCCTCCCACACGCAGTATGTATGTTGTATCGCCCTTCACAATCCCGGTATCCACAATATTTGCCATCAAGTAGGGAAGATATAGGTTTGCAAGAGAATTCAAAAAGACAAGCACAAAAACAAGTGCCACAGGCATGCGGGAGGGCTGTAAGTACCGAATTAAGAACCGGAACAATTTAATCATGCCACCTCATCTCCGTTCCATGGTGAATGATCCGCGCTGGCTGCATTCTCTTTGAAATAGCGAAACACTTTGGATAAAAGCTCGGCAAGTTGATAGCTTTGTTCCTCTCCCAGGTATTCCACCAATCCCTCAAAGGAGGCGGAAAAAGCATCCGCAGCCTGCTGGGTGACCATTTCGCCTTTCTCCGTCAGCGCTATGCCAACGGCACGCCGGTCTGTTGGGTCGATGTGCCGTGTGACTAATCCATTCGCTTCAAGACCTTTCAGCAATTGGGTAATGGTTGGAGAGGTCACATGCAACAGTTTGCTGATCTCCGACACCTTCATTTCGGAAGTATCAGACTTCGTGCTTTTTCTGATACAAAACAACACCCTGATTTCGCTAAGTGTACAACCCGCAATTGATCGTTGGTGCCATTCGACCTTATTGAATTGCATGAAAACCCTCAAAAGCTTCTGTGCAGCTGGATTGGTATTCCGATCCATGTGCTCACCTCCCCTATTAAATAAGTTTGCAAATAATTTGGTATCTAATTTATTAGATAACCTAATTATAATGCGGAATTATTCCATCATCAAGGTTTGAACAGTAGAATGTGCAGAAAATCCTCCATTGAAGTGATGCACAGGAAAAATAGTGGTATCTGTCACAGTTATATGGTACAGCGTAGCTTTTCGATAAAATCGCGCTGACAGGCCCGTAGGTTTCGCCCAGAATAATAGAGCGGGGCTAAGAAGGGGAGCACAAGGGGATGCCTATCATAGGGAATCGTTATGCTGCATAGGAGCGAACGTCTACTTGTACTCCTATGCGTGCAGCTTCCTCTACAATGTGGAGCAAGTGTCTTGTTGTTTTGGCATCCAGATAGGCTTCGCCGCAAGTTTGGCACACCTCAGCGGGTACGTTCTTAAAAACCACTGTCGTGGTACCCCGCTCAAGCGTCATGGTGGTGGTTCCTGGTTGGGTTTCTCCTTGCTTGCAAATGACGCATTTCATGACTTTTTCCTCCTGAAATTAGTGTCCCATTGATCTGGATTTGGTTCATACACTGTCACTATTATCCTCCTTCGCCTTGTCGTATCAGTTGCAACCACAATATGGAGCGGCCGCTTATTACACCAACCGAGGATTAACTCACTTGGGAAAGGAGTATCACCAGAATAGACCTGTATTGTCTCCCCTGTGAGAAGCACTTGCATGACATCTTCCTCGCTCACACCCCTCTGCGCCATTCGTTCAACAGCATGACGTTGATAGATGACTTGATACGTATTCACAGCGCTTCTCCACTATCAGACTCGTTATTAGTGTAGCATATTCACACAAGGTTTGCGTTGCTAATAATCGTTATGCTGTGGAAGGCAATAAGCTTAAAGGAAACGCTTCTTAATAATCCGGCCCGGTGACGATGTGGGTAATCCATACATATACAGTAGGGGCCGATTTATCGCGCCCAGCGCCGATTTATCGGCCCTAATACGCATCAACCTAAGCTGCCTTGAATGTCACCCTGAGCCGCAGCGAAGGGTCTGTCCCGATGGGCCTCGAGATGCTTCGCTAGAGTTTACACTGAGCGAAGCGAACGTGCTCAGCATGACAGCGTTCCCTTGTCACCCTGAGCCGCAGCGAAGGGTCTGTCTGCATGGGCTTTTCTTAGGTTGATGCCTATTACCGCCGATTTATCGGCCCTCGCTGGATTTACCCCTCTCCAGATGAATAAGATAAAACAGCATCCCTCGCGGAGCCAGGTAAGGCGCTCCCCACTCAGGCAGATTAAATACTTTCCAACAGGTAACAGTCACATAATTCCACTTACATTGACGAATTGAATATCTCGTGCTATAAATGAGTCAAAATATATAGAATAAATGATAATATTTTTATTATGTCAACAAATACAAGAACTACATTGCCCTGGCTAGCTAGCCCAAAAGAGAAAGCGACGGAATCATGAATGACAGTCCACATGTCTCACCCTTTGAGACGATATGCAAAGTAAACGAGACCGGCAAACTGATATTGAACAATGTCGTGGTAGTGGAGAACCTCAATGCCCAGTTGGCAAAGTTATCTTATCAAACCCGCTATTCGCCTGCTTAACATGCGCCTTAGAAACAAAGAACAGACATTTACGGAGCAGCGCGCGGCAAATGACGCCATATCCTCACCCTTCAAATTTCCGCAAGATATAACATATAAGCCAACCGTAATAGATGGCTTGCCCGCGGCATGGGTCACTCCATCCGCTATCTCGACGGAGCAGGTAATCCTCTATTTGCATGGAGGGGCATATGTGTTAGGTTCACTCACCATGTATCACCCAACACTCGTCACCTACGCCAGGGCAACCAGGACACGCCTCTTGATGATCGAGTATCGTCTCGCCCCGGAGCATCCCTTTCCTGCCGCGGTCGTTGATGCGCGCACAGCCTACCTTTGGCTGCTTGCACAGGGCATACGATCCGAGCAGATAGTGGTCATGGGAGACTCGGCCGGTGGAGGTTTGACAGTGGCATTGTTGCTGACACTGCGTGATGAGCAAATTCCTTTACCTGCCGCTGCCGTTTGTCTCTCACCCTGGTTTGATCTCGCCTGTACCGGTGAGTCGATACGCACCAGGGCCAGAGCAGATGTCATCCTCACACCACAGGCGCTCAAGAAGGCCGCGGATGCATACCTGGGAACAACAGACCCACGTACTCCCCTCGCCTCGCCCCTCTACTCAGATCTACACGGACTCCCGCCGATGCTCTTGCAGGTTGGCACAGAGGACATTCTCCTGGACGACGCCAGGCGCTTTGCAGTACGCGCGCGTGAGGCAGGCGTCTCCGTCGAGTTGCAGGTATGGTCGAACATGATACACGTCTGGCAAGCGTTCGGGCGGCGGCTGCCCGAAGCGCGGCAAGCAAGAGAACATATTCAACGATTTATCCGTTCCCACGCACCACGCTCAATCCCCTCTACGCTAATAAACCAGCCGTAGGGGCCGATTTATCGGCCCTCACACACCCTTCCTTCCACTCTCACGCCGGCAACCATCCCATACGCCCTCATGAGTCGTTATATTAATAGACAAAGAGAAATGATATTGGCAAATTGTTGCTAAAGGACAATGCTCATGAAACGCCTTATTCTTGCTACCATCTTATTATTCCTGGCAGTCGAGCTTGCGCTGGCGGCTCCCGTGCTCGCTTTCACCCCCTTCGGAACGCGGCTGTTGCGAGATCTCGTACCGCCTCCTACCCCATCTCCCACCCCTATTCTCACGGTGAGAGGGACGCCACCAGCGGTGAGCGCCCAGGCCGCTTACTTACTTGACGCCGACACCGGTCATATCTTAGTTGATGTTCAGGGAGATCACCGCTTGCCTATGGCTAGTACCACCAAAATCATGACCGCCCTCATCGCCATTCAAACCGCTGATCTCAGTCAAATTGTAACGATCCGGCAAGACGCCATCAACGAGGTCCAGACACACAACGGCAGCAGCGCCAACCTGGTTGTTGGTGACCAGATCCGCTTGAAGGATCTGCTCTATGGGCTCATGCTGCCCTCGGGCGACGATGCCGCCATTGCTATTGCAGATGCCGTCGGGGGAACGACGAGCAAGTTTGTCCAGGCGATGAACCAGTTCGCGCGTCGACTCCATCTCACCCAAACCCACTACATCAACCCGGATGGACTCACATACCTGACGCCTCAAGGTAAGCCCGATCCCAACCAGTACACAACCGCCGCTGACTTAGCGCACCTGGCGCGCACTGCCATGGCCAATCCGTTCTTTGCGCAACTCGTTGAACTGCAACACTATGTCCTTCCAGTCAGTACAGTTCATCATGCCTATACCTGGAACTCCATCAATACCTTGCTCAGTACCTATCCGGGAGCAACTGGCATCAAGACCGGCTTTACCGTTGAGGCAGGCTACTGCCTGGTGTTTACTGCCACCAATGGGAGACATCATCTCATTGGGGCGTTGATGCATGAGCCGGATGTAAACCAGCGCTTTGCTGATGCAAGCACGTTGCTTGATTGGGGATTTGCCCTTCCCCTCGAACCGCCCGCCTCGTAGTCTGCGGTTAGATGAAGCGCAGACTACGACAGGTGCTTATTGCCGCTACTTTCATAAGTCGTCGAGGCGTGGGAGGAAACGCCGCCGCCCGCAGGCGACTGCTTTCTTGACGGTTGTTCCACTGTCTGCTACACTCTTTTTATGAGCAAAACCCTTACGAGAACCATCTGTATTAAGCTTGACATAGCAAGCCATGAAGCCGTTTTGCAAGAGACGCAACAGCGTTTTAATGAAGCGGCTTCGTGGATTGCCTCTCTTTGTTGGCAGGAGAGGATTACCAACACCACTACCGCCCATCACCGCGTCTATGGCGAAACCCGCTCCCGCTTTGGCCTTGGTGCTCAGTTGGCGTGTTGTGCGCGGGCCAAGGCGGTGGAAGCGGTCAAAGCCGTCAGAGCCAAGAAGCAGGAGACGTGTCCTGAGTTTGGCTCGCGGGGCAGTGTGCGCTATGATGCACGGACCTACCGCTTGATGAGTCTTGACCGTGTTTCCCTCAATACGCTGCACGGGCGCGTGATCTGCCGCATGATCTTGGGCGAGCGTCAGCACGCCCTGCTCATCGATCCGGCATGGACCATCGGTGGGGCTGATCTCGTCTGGCGGCGTGGTCTCTACTATTTGCATGTGACCCAAAGCAGAGAAGCCCCTCAACAGAGGGAGACGCAAGAGACCCTCGGAGTTGATCTTGGCATGGTGAACCTGGCCACCGATAGCACAGGGGAGTCCTTCAGCGGGGCCAAAGTCCATGAAGTCCGTCTGCGCTATCACCGCCGTCGCCAAAGCCTGCAGAAGGTGGGGACCCGCTCGGCCAAACGCCGCCTCAAACGGATGAGTGGACGTGAGAAGCGTTTCCAGAAAAACACTAATCAGTGTATCAGTAAGACCCTGGTTGAGAAAGCCGTTCACACTCGCAAGGCACTCGCTCTTGAAGACCTCACCGGCATTCGAGAGCGAGTCACGGTTCGTCGGGAAAACCGCTATGAACGGCATTGCTGGGCTTTTTTCCACTTGAGAGGATGCATTGCCTACAAGGCAGCTTGGGCGGGCATTCCTCTCAAGTTCGTTGACCCAAGGAACACCAGTCGCACCTGCTCTCAGTGTGGACATTGTGAAAAAGCCAATCGTCAATCCCAAGCCTCCTTTCGCTGTAAGCAGTGCGGTTTCTGCTTGAGTGCGGACTACAATGCCGCGATCAATATTTCGCGGGCTGCCGTCAAGCAGCCTATGGTAGCGACCCATGCGGGTTAGTTACAAGCCTCCTGCCTTCAGGCGGAGGTACTTGACTGCCGATCCACCCATTATGGTACTGGACGAACCGGCACTGGGTCTTGTCATGGAAGAAGAGCAAAGAGTGAACACCCTGTCATGCTGAGCATAGCGAAGCATCTCCACTCCCATCCAGACACCCCCTTCGCCACCCTCCGCGTGACAAGAAAGGGCCATCCCCTTCAACGACGTGCACTTTTATCCACTCGCTTCTACCCAGCGCTCCAAAAGCAACCGATAGTGCGCGATCATTGTCTGGTGAAGTTCTTCTCCGCTCTTGCACCCAGTATGTACCTGCTGCTCATGATACGCGAGCGCATTTCGTGCGCCCTCTACCGCCTTTGGCGACACTTCAATAAAATGTACTGCCTCTGCTGGCAGAGGTTCCCATGTCGGAGAGTTGCGCCAGTTAATATAGGGACAATTGCGGCACTGGTTCGCACAACAATACCCACGCCGGATCAAAAATGAGCGGGTAGCAACGTAGAAGCCGTTAGCGTCAATAATCCAATCATCCTGGTCTTCGATGGGGCTACCTTCCAATTCATCCACACCCTTAAGCACAGGGAGCCGTCGTAACAACAGCAGCTTTACCTCTATTGCACATGTTTCCACGCTTGTGTGTCGACTTCGATGCCCAACTCTTCCCCCCAGAGGACGCGACCTAGCAATTCAGCAGATTCCACCAGGCGTGGCCCGGAACGGTGAAGATAGGCGTTGCCATCAATGGCATAGACCCGCTTGTTCTGTACTGCTCGCAAGGATTGCCAGGCAGGATGCCGTTGCAAAATCGGTACATCCACCATCGTGCGTTCGAGCGTATAGCCGCAAGGAGCAAGCACCAGGACATCCAGGTCCGCCGCTTGCAGTTCATCCCAGCTTAGCCAGGGCGAGTGCTGCCCAATTTCCCCGAACACCGGCTCTCCTCCGGCTGCGACAACCAGTTCGGGCGCCCAGTTCCCCGCCCCCATCAATGGATCGAGCCACTCTAGTATCGCCACGCGCAGCCTGTAACCAAATGTTGCTGTCACCGCTGCCAGGTGCTCCAGCCGCTGTCTATAGCCATTCACCAGCATATCGGCGCGTTCTTGTCGTCCCAGTACCTTGCCCACGCGCACCACATCCTCCCATACATCATCCAGGCGATAGGGAGTCAGCGAGACGACGCGCGGCTGCAAGCCAGTCAGGTGTTGTATCGCCTGCACAACATCACGCTCGCTCACCGCGCAGACTTCGCACTGCGTTTGAGTAAAGATCACATCTGGCCGCAAGGTCTGAAGTCGTTCGATATCGATAACATAGATACTTAATGCCTTGAGCGCCGCCTCGTCAAGTGTCCGTTTGCCCTGTGCCAGTTGTTTCACCTGGGCATCAATCTCGGCGCTACTGGTGTCGATGTCAATCTCCACCTTACTGACTACTGGCAGCGAGAGCACCTCTGGTGGATAGTCACATTCGTGAGAGCGTCCTACCAGTTGATCCAAACAGCCTAATTCAGCGATCATCTCGGTCGCGCTAGCCAGCAAAGAAACGAGTCGCACATTTTCACCTCTCTTGTCATGCTGAGTCATTGTCATGCTGAGCGTAGCGAAGCATCTCCCGCGGTTGCCACATCCCGGTCTACATCTATAGACTGAGCCATTGTCATGCTGAGTCATTGTCATGCTGAGTACCCTGTCATGCTGAGCGTAGCGAAGCATCTCCCGCGGTTGCCACGTACCGGTCCAACTGCCCCGCAGTGCTAGCCTCCTGTATGTACACCGACAACGATGGTCTCACCCAGCGACAGACCCGCCAGGACTTCATAATTCGTTCCATCTGTCAGCCCCAACACCACGGGTTTGGCAACAAACCGGCCATTAGATGGTTCAAGCACAAAGGCCGGGACCGGATTGTCCACCGAGATCGCTGGATTCTCAATTTGGAGCTGCCGGAGCATCAGGCTGGCTTTATCCAGCGCAGAGGCCGCCTGTTGCGAGCTGATGAGCCCGATGCTGGGCGCTGTTCGCGCAAAGTTCACCGCGTTCACGGGAATGAGCAACACGTTAGAGCGCTGGACCACATAGATCGTGACGTTGGCCACCATGCCGGGTAACAGGGTCGCGCCCTGTAAGCTAGTCATGTCAACGTCCACGGTCACAGGGAATGTCACCACGTTCGAGACCGTCACCCCATTGGGTGAGATAGCACTCACCGTTCCGCCAAACTTCCGCTGGCCATAAGCACTCACCGTAAACTGTGCGGGTTCTCCTATCTTCACGCTCGCAGCATCGGACTCGCCCACGTTGGCCTGTACTTGTAGGACCGACGCATTTATGATCTGTATGAAAGTGCTTCCAGGAGGCGCTACAGAACTGGTAGACCCGTTGACTGGGAGACCAGGTGTGCCGCCAACTGTACCATTAATAACCGTTATGACACCATCATGTGGTGCCGTCAGCGTTGCATTCGCCAAATTATGTTCCGCTGTTTCTAGTTGAGCCAGGGCCGCGACTAACAGACTCTGTGTGCTGTTGACCTGCGACTGCGCCGATGTGTTGCTGAGATTGGCACTGGACACCGCTACGTTCAACTGGCTCTGCGCGGTGTTGACCTGCGCCTGCGCTGTCGCATTGTTGGTCGCGGTTTGCTTCTGCGTCGTGTTTACCAGACTCTGGGCAGTGTTGACCACACCCTGCGCCATCGTATTGTTGGCGTTGGCTTGCGCCTTGGTCAGTGAGAGTTGCTTCTGGTCGCTGTTGACCTTAGCCTGCGCTGCTGCAACGCTCGCATTTGCAGTAGCCACCGCAGACGTCGCTGTAGCACAGTCGGGAGCAGGAGGAGGAGGAGGAGAAGGACCACAAGCCTGTGCCATTGCCACTTGAGCCGCCAACAACGTTGCCTGGGCATTACTCAGGCTGGTTTGATCATTACTGAGCGTCGTCTGTGCGGCGGCGATGCTGGCCGCCGATAGCGATTGTGTCTTACTCAGGTTTGCCTTTGCATTGTTGAGCGTCGTCTGCGCCGCGGCAACGCTCGCCCCCGACTGCGCGTTTACCTTATTCAGGTTTGTCTGTGCGTTATTGAGGGTGGTCTGTGCTGCGGCAATAGTTGATCCTGAGAGCCCCTGGGTCGCATTGGAACCTGCC
This sequence comes from Chloroflexota bacterium, assembly GCA_005881495.1. The sequence goes on along the minus strand of VBHI01000211.1, from coordinate 27,241 downwards.
TGACTATTGTTCAGGTTCGTCTCCGCAATCCTGACTCCTGTCTGGGCCTGCCTGACGGCATCCTCAAGCGATGTCTTATCGAGCTTGGCGAGTACCTGGCCCTTATTGACTGCCTGCCCTACCTTGACATTGATCTCAGCGATTTTGCCCGTGCCAGAAAAAACGACATTATACGTACCGCCTTGTAGAGGACCGACCATGTTGACGGTAAGAGCGACATTACCCTGGGTGACCTTCTGGTATTGGTACATCGTGACGGGTCTGCGGGTCTGCATTGCCAGGATGATACTCCCGATGATGATCACCAGCAAGAGGGTAGCGATGGCACTTAACCCTGCAGTGATGACAATGATCCCTCTACCCCGTCGCCACCACGGGAGATTCGGGCCTACCGGCCCACCTTGACCGCCGGCATCACCGTCGCCAGGTGGAGTGAACGACTCACCTATAGAGCTTTGCTGCTGTTGCAACATACGAGTTCATGCTCCTTTTCATCCATGTTAGTGTAGATGGATCACCACCTCAGCGCTCATGCCAGGCAGCAGCGCCTGGCCGGAGTCACTATCGAGGGCGATGATCACAGGAATACGCTGACTCACCTTGGTGAAGTTGCCGCTGCTGTTGTCCTGCGTCGGGAGCAGCGAGAACTGACTGGCTGCCGCGCCCACGATCTGGCTGACGTGACCTTTGAAGCTGGTACCGCTGTATGCATCGACATGGACATCCACAAACTGGCCAACAGAGACGTTTTTAATCGCACTTTCATCCACGTAGGCGATGATGTCCACACTACTTGGGTCAGCTTCCAGGGCTAATGCGATACCAGGGGAAACGGTTTGACCAACCACACCGGGTACCTGCACCATGACCCCACTGAAAGGGGCCGTCAGATTCGCTATAGCATTGCTGCCAGTGGCCTTGACTGTACCAATGACCTGATTAGTGCCCACGTAGTCGCCAATCTTGACGGTCAGGCTGTTCAGTGTGCCTGGTACTGTGGAAACGATGTTCACGATGTTCCCATTCACCTGCGCATCATCGGTCGAGTAGAAAAAGTAATTGTTGTAGAGCAGGTACCCGCCGACGCCAGCGACGACAAGGATCACCAGAACAACGATCAGGTTGATGAGGACTATCCGGCGCATGTGCGTATCCTTATCCTTTCTAGTGCCGCTGGGGACATCGCCCGCAACGGAAATGTGCTGGTGTCACTCTTCACCGCGACGAAACATAGGATACGTAGAGCGTGCTGCCAGTTCGGGTCGGTCCCGGATGATGGCCTGTTGGAGCTGTGTTAGGAGACCAACCAGCAGAACGCACTGCTCGTGATCCATCAAGCTGAACAGTGTGTGAACGTGACGAAACAACGGCGCAGAGCACCTCTCCGCCGCATCTCTGCCAGCAGGTGTCAGGCGAATGACGAAACGTCGCTTGTCCTCTGGGGCCAGTTCGCGCGTCACATATCCTTGGTGCTCCAGCCCGCCAAGCAGGGTACTGACCGTGTTGCGTGTCACCGCCAAGCGCCCGCTCAACTCCGAGGGATTCAAGCCTTTTTCCCCCGCATCCTGCATGGCTCGTAGCCAGAGGAGAATAAACAGCTTGGACCACGAAAGACCAGCTGGTCGCAGGTGCTCCTCTACCGAGACCATCAGCAGGGCATGGGTAAAGCCCACCTCGCGAACAATGCGGAGGGCGCCGAGGTCCACCTCCGGGTGGTAACTCATGAGACTCTTGAACATGAGGCTCTTGGGCATCCTATTATCGCCAAAAGCCGGATGACCAAATTCCTCCATGTGTCGAGCGATTCGTTCTTCAAGATCGCGGCCTTCGTCGTTTCCGCTGTTTTCGTTCACCGTCGCTGAAAACCCCGCTTCCTCTTTGTATGTGGCATACAATAGTTCGTAGTGTTATCATATGGCTTCGAATTATTATTTGTCAATATAGCTTGTTGCAAGTGTGGCCGTGGTAGCGAAGAGGTAAAGAAACGATGAAGAAGAGATCAATGTGGTGGAGGTTTCTCAATGACCGACATCTGTCACCTGCAAGTCGACCAGGGTTCCAAAAAACTGAGACTTTAAGAGCGGTTAAGATTTCTACTCAGAATCCAGTAAATCTTAACTCGAACTCAACTAGGTTACTACTTCTCTTCCCTTCCAAAATGTCCCGGGTTAGTCCATAATTGCCGAGATATGGCTTTCTTTGCGCCCACCCTTGTCTCCGTCCACTTTCTGCGGCGAGAAGGCCAGGGTATCCAAAGGCTGCCTTTTCTGTCGCGCATGGATTAGCTGCATCGACGTTGAGCAATGGCTAGGCACGGCCCAGGAGATTTAGCACATGTTAACGATACTTGCGGTCATCCCACTTGCTGTAGCGCTCGCGATGATGACGCTGCAGCAGAGAAACAGTCGCCAGGCTGGCCTGGTAACCCTTCTCCTGGTCTGCGCTATGACGTTTGTTGTGCCCCCCTTTCACCTGTCGCCCTTGCAGCTCCTCCTATCCTTAAGCGAGGGAGGTGCCACCTCTCTCACTGTCCTCACCGTCCTCTTGCCCGCTCTGCTCCTCTACCATCTGCAGCGAGTCACAGGAGGCATGAATATCTTAACACAGAGCATTGCTCGTCTCACATCAGACCGGGACCTGCAGGTCTTGCTGCTCGTCCTCGGCTTGAGCCCCTTCGTAGAGGCGCTATGCGGGTTTGGGGTGGGGATCATTGTCATTGTGCCGATGCTCCTTGAGCTACGCTTTGAAGCTTTGCGCGTAGCACTATTGAGCTTGTTGGGCCAGCTGACGACGGCTTGGGGTGCAATGGGCGTTGCGGTGGTCCTGACCGCATCACTGACCGGGCTTCCTGTCGATCAGGTTGGAAGCCTCACAGCTCTTTTGTCGATGCCGACCACTGTCGTCTTGAGCCTCATCTGCTTGCATGTAAGCGGCGGAAAAGCTGCGGTACACAGGTGGTGGCTGGTGGCTCTAGCCACAGCCGCCATCCTGACGGGTGGAGCGTGGATTCTCAGCCGCACCGTAGGGGTTGAGCTTGTAGGGATCCTCTCCAGTACGCTCGCGCTCGCATTTGTGGGTGGAGTGGGGGTGTTTATGACCCGGCGAGCTCCTCATTCTCAGAGGGCCTTACATAAGGGAAACACAGGAAAAACGAACCGGGACTCGCTCTGGCTGGCTGCTGCCCCATATGTGCTCTTGACGTTCTTCCTCCTCCTCTCCCGCCTGGTTCCCCCTTTGCGCGATTGGTTGCAAACTCATGCGGTGCTGGAGCTTCCCGCAGTGCATCTAAGCCTACCTCTCCTGTACATTCCGGGGTTCTGGGTGTCGCTTGCACTCCTTATAGCGGTAGGCATGCGTGGTACTTCAAGGCGCATGGCAGCAGATGCGCTGGGCGCTGCCTGGCGTCAGTTCACGCCCAGCGCACTGGCCATCCTGCTCTTCCTTCTCACCGCCCACGTCATGCAGGCAAGTTCAATGACGGCCTCGCTTGGAGCCGCTGCGGCTTCTCTAGGAAGCCGGTATGTATGGATCTCTCCCTGGTTGGCCGGTCTGGGAGCCTGGTTGACCGGTTCTAACCTCGGTGGGACGGCGATGTTCGCTCTGCTGCAGAAGGCAGCGGCCAGCAGAACAGGGCTTTCCCTGCTCTGGTTAGCCGCCGCTCAAAATGGGGCGGGTCAGCTTGCGCGCATGCTGTCTCCAGCCTGCCTTATGCTCGCAGCTACCTCGGCTGGCCTGAAAGGCCAGGAGGGCCTCCTCATCAGAAAATTCGGGCCGCTTGTCCTCTGGGCCATTGCGCTGATCATGCTCCTGCTCACCGCTATTATGACCCCCTCTCCTCTTGTTATCTGTTTGCTTGTAGTACTGCTGGCCCTCCCCTGCTTGCCTGCACTGCGCCCGGTCTTTTTGGCTACGTCTGTACTGGAAAGCGGGAACGTCAGCAGTTCCCTCTCCAAAGAAACCCTCCTTCGTGTTAGAAGGCAAACAGCGGTAGTGGATAGAGTAGAACTGCCTTTATGGTCGAAGATGTTCACTATCTGTATACCACAGGCTTCATCCCAGCACTTGGGGCCTATCCACGCAGTCACGTCCCCTCACCACTGCAGATCACCGGACACTCGTACATTGAGGCTGAATAAACCTCCTGAGAAGCACCAGCCAGGTTGGGCGTACACCAGCAGCGCTTATCATGGACCTGTTTCCGCCTCATTGTCCTAGGGCGATGCGAGAGCGCGGCAGCACGGTCATCCTTGCATTGTCATGCTGAGCGTAATCTTGTCATGCTGAGCGCAGCCTTGTCATGCTGAGCGCAGCGAAGCATCTCCCTACCCAGCGAGAGACCCTTCGCGGAGTTTACACTGAGCGTAGCGAATGTGCTCAGCGTGACAACAAAGGGAAACAGTAGCGCGATGTGAAAACAAGGCAGCACGGTCATCCTTGCATTGTCATGCTGAGCGTAATCTTGTCATGCTGAGCGCAGCGAAGCATCTCCCTACCCAGCGAGAGACCCTTCGCGGAGTTTACACTGAGCGTAGCGAATGTGCTCAGCGTGACATCCAAGGGAAACGCTAGCGCACCTGATTCATCACCTGCTCCTGCGTAGGGACAGGAAGTTGGGAATTCTGGCTCATTTGAGCGAGCAACAGCGCCTCAGAAGAACCTGGAAGTGGATGGGCTTCAAAGTCTGCCCAGTTGGTACTATCACGCCCGGTTGAGACACCGACCAGGCGGAAGACTGGCGTGAGTGAAAGAGACAGGAGTAGATTGACCACCAGAGCAGAAATGGCAGCGTGAATCGGGATAGTCACCCCACCAAAGGAAAGCGGGTACACGGCTGACTGAAAACCGAGTGCAATCACCATCCAGGTACCGGAGATGAGACCTCCCAGCAGGCCAACCAGTAAGGCCCGGCGGTGGAACCAGCTGGTGTACAGGCCAAGAAACACCGCTGGTAAGGTCTGGAGAATCCAGATATTGCTAAGAAGTTGCAGGTTAATCGCGAAGGTCGTGGGCACTAACAAGATGAATGCCAGCGCCCCAACTTTCACCACTAGCGAGACCGTTCGAGCAGTCGTCGATTCCTCGCGTTCAGAACAGGTCGGCCGGAAGTATTCGCGGTAAATGTTGCGCGTAAACAGGTTGGCGGCAGCAATTGACATGATCGCGGCCGGCGCCAAAGCGCCAATTGCTATTGCCGCGAAAGCGAAGCCCGCGAACCAGCCGGGGAACATCATCGCGAAGAGAGCGGGTAAGGCGCTGTTGGATTTGTAGATGGGCGAGGGCGCGATGCCAGCCGCGATTGCCACATAACCCAGCAGGCCAATTAGGCCAAGCAACAGACTATAGATAGGAAGCAGCGCGGCATTGCGCCTGACCACTTTACGGCTATTCGTACTGAGGATACCGGTCAGAACATGCGGATACAGAAAGAGAGATAGCGCGGACCCTAACGCCAGCGAAACATAGGCACTATATTGCGAGGAAGGCAAGATTTCATGAAAGGTCTTCGGATTATGCAGGGCTTTCTCATGCACGGCCTTGAAGACGTTGTCAAAGCCACCCAGTTTGGCCGGAATATAGATGATTGCCACCAGGACCACCAACCAGATACAGATATCTTTCACCACGGCAATCAATGCCGGGGCGCGCAGTCCACTCGTGTAGGTGTAGATAGCCAGGATAGCAAAGGCCACAATCAACGAGATATCAATGGGAATACCCATCTGCGCGATGACGACCTCAATCCCATACATTTGCAGGGCGATATAGGGCATGGTTGCCAGGATACCGGTCACAGCTACGAGCAATGCCAGGCTACTGCTATCGAAGCGGTCTCGCACAAAATCGGCAGGTGTGACATACCCACGATGTCTGGCAACTGTCCAGAACTTGGGCAATACGATAAACATGAGCGGATAGGCGAGAATCACGTAGGGAACTGCAAAGAAACCCAGCGCACCGGATGCAAAGATCAGTCCGGGAACAGCAATAAACGAGTACGCTGTGTAGATATCGCCGCCGAGTAAAAACCATGACACAATTGTGCCGAAGCGCCGCCCGGCGAGTCCCCATTCCTGTAAACGACTCAGATCGCCCGGACGCCAGCGCGCAGCCCAGAACGCTAGAATAGTGACAAATGCAAATACGACCACAAAGACACTGAGCATCTCCCAATTGACCATTGACTTCCCCCTCTCTAGATCTTCCCCTCTTTACGAAAATGAGATGCGGTACCATACATTGCACACACCTGTGAATCCTGCCAGACCTCATCAGACAGGAGCGATATCCATTCCGAGCCGTTGAGCGGTGAAGGGATCAATCAAAACATTATGCAGGGCGATGATATCTACATCCGCAAATTCGCGGGAGGTCGCCTGGATTCTTTGCAAATCGGCATTGATAAACACGCTATGGGTAAGAACAGCCCCAAACAGTTGCGCGGTCTGCAAATTGGCACCCGTGCAATTCGTAGCCCGCATAGCCGCTTCATTCATATTGGCCCCATTCAAGAGAGCATCACACAAGTTGGCTTTGCTCAAATCCGTTCCACTTAAATCCGCACCGATCAAATTGGCCCTTGTGAAATCAACTTTGCTTAGATCAGCTTTGTTCAAGTAAGCATGGAAGAGATAGGCCCCGCTTAAATAGGCCCCGCTCAAGTTCGCCAGGCTGATATTGGCTTCAACCAGGTTCGCACTGTGCATGAATGCTCGACAGGCATAGACCCCACTCAAGTTCGCATTGCTCAAGATAGCCAGGCTCAGGTCCGCCCCGATCAGATTGGCTTTGCTCAGATTCGCCTGGCTCAGGTTCGCACCAACCAGGTTGGCTCCGCTCAGGTCTGCCCGGCTCAAATCAGCCCTCTTGAGGATAGCTTTGCCCAGATTCGCCTTGCTCAAGTCGGTTCCGGCAAGGTTGGCTCCGCTCAGGTTGGCTCCGCTCAGGTCTGCCTCGCTCAGATCACATTTGCTCAGATCCGCGCCAATCAAATCTGCTTCAGCCAGGTCCACGCGGCCAAGGTCAGCTCCTCTCAGGCTCACGCCACAAAGGTCTGTGGTGCGTAAATCGGTAGCTCGCATAGACGCACCGCGTAGATTTGCACCGATCAGGTTCACACCAATCATCACAGCCTTGTTCAGATTTGTACCACTCAGGTTCGCTCTACTGAGATTCGCCTTCCGTAAATACGCTCCACACATGTATGCCCCGCTCAGATCCGCCCCAGATAAGTTCGCCTCGCGAATATTTCCACCGCTTAAATCCGTTCTACGCAGATCAGCTTGACTTAAATCAGCACCGTCAAGCATTGGCACCCGTTCTTCGCGCTGCGCCATGATAATTTCAGCAAGAGCTTGATCCCTTGTAAGAGCATAGTCGATGGAATCTGCCATTAATCACCTCCTAATATGGATAACGCCAATACCCTCCAGGTCACGTAAGAGCTTGTACACCTCACCCTGGCTTTTTCCCACCAGGTGTACTACTTCTCCAAAGGACCGCTGGCCATCAATCAGCAGAAAGATTTGCCGGTGCAAACGTGAAAGTCTGTTTTGCTCAATCCTTCGCAAGGCTTCGTTCATTTGTTGTGTAGGAAAGAGAATGACCAGTCCTGCCGGAAAAAGAAGAGTTTGCCCTCTCACCGTCCTAAGCTTTTCAGTCCGCCAGGTTAGCGGCCTGGTTGGTCTGTTCCATGCGTCTGCTGGTTTTTCAGCGAGAGGAACCTGGCGATGTGGATGAGAATCGGCAATAGCTGGCTGTCCTCCGTTGAGATTTGGGGATGGAGTGGAAGGCAGGGGTTGAGCCTCACCTCTTGAGTTCGTGAAAGTATACCTGCATTTTCCCCAGGTGCTCAACCTGTTTAATGCTCCCGAACCGGTTCGCCGATCAACAGTAGCCTGCGTCACCTGCCCATTGACAAAGACAATGAAGCCCTCTTCAAGGGTTCCACCTTCACCACGTCTGACGATAAGCACCCCATTCTCCTGTGCAAGTTGGATCGATTGTATAATGCTGATGAGGCTGCTCGTCGTCGTTTCTTGCTGCGACATGGCTCTACTCCGTCAAACTTAACAGCCACACCCTACACAATCTACAGGGCAAGACAAATCTTGATAACGAACTAGCAAAATGAAGCTCATTACACAACTTTAATCCCACCAGAGTATATCATTATGTCATGCTCGACCATAGAGAGGCTTTCATTTATTAGTACTTTTTGGGTATAGAAGTGTAAACACTATACTTTGCGAAAGAATTATGTTGAAATATGCGTATATTGCCCCTATTATATATATTAGAGGCTCCATAGAGTTGGGGAAAGGAAAAGCTCTCATGATTCGTCCGACTCATTCAAGGAGAAAGAACCGCTCCTGGCCGCTCATCTTGCTCATCTTGCCGTTTATGGTCTTACTTTACCCTCCGTTCTACAACTACCGCCTACCAGAGTTCATTGGGATACCTTTCTTTTACTGGTTCCAGCTTCTCTGGATCTTCATCACAGCTATCATTACGGCTGTTGTATACCTCCTGGAAGCCTGAGACGAGCAAGCGTTTTGACTTCGGAGGTGTCACAGTGGGAAAGGAAACACAGGTCAGGTGAAACCAGGATACGCGTCGATCGTCGCATGGTTGCTTGAATCATCAGAGCCATGGGTCACATTCCTGGCTGTCGGAGTGCTTATGAGGGATAAGAGCTATAGCTAATACAACTCAATTGGCCCAGGTAGAGCTTTCTCCGCCCGCTCTTCCAATTGCTGCTCATTGCGCCATATATAAATTGCAAACGCTATGAAGATTATTACTGCCAACACAATCGTAATATTTCCTACAGGCCCGAGCAGCTGTTGGATATTCTTGCCGAGGAAGTACCCCCCCAATCCATAGCATGTCGCCCAGACTATTCCTCCTAGGGCGTTGAACAATAAGAAGTGACCCCACTGCATCCGGTTGACTCCTGCCAGAAAGGCCGCCCAGGTACGTAGCACCGCGACGAATCGCCCGAAGAAGACAACCTTGCCACCATGCCTGCGAAACATGTAAATCCCCACTTTCAACTTGCGCTCGTTGAAACCGATATACCTCCCATAGCGGCGCAGCACGAGGTAACCTCCCTTTCGCCCGATCAGGAAGCCAATATTATCACCGAGTATCGCTCCACAGGCTGCCGCGACAATCACAAGCGCAATAGAAAGCTGGTGCGTCTTCCCCGCATCAATGGCGGCAATCAGCAGCATCGTTTCGCCCGGAAAAGGAATCCCTATACTCTCAATACCCACAAAGATAAAGACCGCCAAATACCCATAGGTAACCAGCAGGAACATATGACGCACGCTTTCACTCTTATCACGAAACAACTTGAAGGTATGAGGGAATCCGTGACCAGGTTGACACACTTCGTAGCGTCTTACAATATCTGTCCTTGTTTCCATATGATACGATAGAGAAGACTGAAGGTTTCATTAAATAACCGATTCGACCACGTCTCATCTCCTTCCGAAAAAATACCGAGCAATATACTCGCTATTTCACCCAATTAGCGAGCATTTCCGGGAGCGCCGCGCTCATCCCCTATCCCCTCACTTCCTGAAAAAATGACTTAGACCCTTTTTTTATGTTATAGTAGTGCTAGACTTAAACTCATACCCATTTGTAAATTCCTCGTCCCACTCTATGTTTTTATTGCTCAAATGAGCAAGAGAGGAGGAAGGTGATGTATCCATGGCTACACCTGGGACCCTTCGCTATTTCTACCTACTCACTGCTGTTTCTCTGCGCCTTCATTGTTGGCGGGATCGTAACCTACTACGAAGCGAAGCGACTCAACCGTGCCACTGAAGCGATTTTACGGGTAGCACTGGGCGCTCTGGCTGGTGGCCTTATTGGCGCCAAACTCAGTATGCTGCTTTTTCTTGGGCCCGCTACCTTCATCAAGGACCTCCCGTATTTATGGTATAGTGGCCAGGCCTGGACAGGTGCCTTCTTCGGCGGCTATATAGCTGTACTCCTGGTCAAACGCTTTAGCCATATCAAATACTCCACAGGTGATGTCTTCGCTCTCGCCCTACCGCTGGCACAGGCTATTGGACGACTCGGCAACCTGCTGGGGGAACATATGACGCACGCTTTCACTCTTATCACGAAACAACTTGAAGGTATGAGGGAATCCGTGACCAGGTTGACACACTTCGTAGCGTCTTACAATATCTGTCCTTGTTTCCATATGATACGATAGAGAAGACTGAAGGTTTCATTAAATAACCGATTCGACCACGTCTCATCTCCTTCCGAAAAAATACCGAGCAATTTACTCGCTATTTCACCCAATTAGCGAGCATTTCCGGGAGCGCCGCGCTCATCCCCTATCCCCTCACTTCCTGAAAAAATGACCGCACCACTGTTCCCGATGTAATTAGGGCGATCGATGAGCAGACAGGAGGCATGTTCCTCAAGACGGACTTTGTGCTCCTACCCTGTCATAGTGACTGCATCAGCATGACCTACGCCTACGTCAAGGGCAACAAGGTAAAGCCTCTGCCGCGCTACATCGATGTGAAAGCTTACCTGGATGTGATTGGCAACCAGATCAACTTCCGTATTGACGATATGAAGAACGTTGTTGGTGAGGCACTAATGCGCCTCTGGTCAGCCTCCATGCCGTTGAGCACAATCAATGCCTTGCGCGACTTTAGTTGTTGCCTACCGGTGGCTCCACAGGCATTGACGCAAAAAGAGCACGGCAGTGTGCTCTACGCGAATATGTTCCGTATCGTCATTATTGCCTTCATGGATGCCTGGAATTTTGACGTTCGTTCAGCCAAAAAGTGTTGTGTCCACCACGTCCTACCCGATGGTAAGATTATGCCTTTCTGCTCATACAATACCCTCCACCGGCCCAGGTATATGCATAGAACCCGCTTCAGAGAGATGCTGGAGAAACCGGGTAACAGTCATAGTACAGAGGAATTTTTTACCCACTATGAGACTGCTGAGACAGTAATGGCGCCCCTGGGCGATCCACATCTGCTGCCATAATTCAAGCAGTTCACGGAGAGGCTCATGAACCTATTGCCCTCTGCATTACCCTGGCGAGGATTGCTGTTCTTTCCCGCGCTGCTGGTTTTCATAGGCGTGCTCTTATTCAGCACCGCAACCCTTGCCTTTTATGTGAAGCAAACCATCTCATTTACAAGGCTGCGCAAGCTTTTCACCAGCCAGTCAGCTCTGGCGGCCAGCACGCTGGCCGCCCTCCTTGGCGCTGCGACACCTTTCTGCACCTGCACCGCCATCCCACTTTTCCTGGGGATGATAGAGGCAGATATCCCACTTGGTCCAGCCGTCTCTTTTCTTCTCGCCTCTCCAACTATCAATCTAGGGGCCGTGATCTTATTGCTGGTCGTCTTCGGCTGGCGTATCACGCTGTTCTACAACACTGCCTGCCTGGTCGCTGCCATCACCGTTGGTTGGGTGATAGGGCGTGTGCCCCGTGAGAGAGCGCTGCGCGACTACCTCTGGTTTGAAGAAGATGAGCCTCTCCCAGGAACGCCCCGCGTGGCCTTGAGAAAGGCCGCTCTGCTAGGACAACAGCTCACACGCAAATTCTTACCATGGCTCGCGCTTGCCACTCTGGTTGGCATACTGATAGATGCGCTTGTGCCTGCAGCCACCGTTGCTCACCTCAGTAGTTGGGGTGTAGGCCTGGGCGTCCCAGCCGCCGCAGTCTTAGGCAGCGTAATCTACGCCGACATTTTATTACTCATCCCCATCGGGTTCGCCCTTATTCAGCATGGAGCCTCCATACCCGTAGTCCTCACCTTCATGCTCGCCGCATCCGGCCTGAGCATTCCCGAAATCGTTATCCTCAGCCGTATCATGCAACTTCGCTTAGCCATGCTCTTCGTAGGCGCAACATTGCTGGTCTATATCCTGGTCGGCTTCGGCTTCCTCTGGATATCATAACTCACACATTTCCCCAGCTTGACAACCCCCGCCAGGAATGCGTAAGGTAACTACCATGACAAACCTGCAAACACTCTTCGACATCCGGGAACAAACAGCCGTAATCACTGGCGGCAGCGGCGAGCTAGGCAGGCCAATGACCTTGCAACGTGTCTAACACCGGTGACGAGCCGGGAAGTTGTGTATTGGGAGGATGCGGCGGGACCGCAACACCGAGCAACAGTTTTTTCAGCATCTAAAGGCAGCTCTAAAAAATGGACAGTAATATGACAGATACATTACGCTTTGGCATCATCGGTTGCGGCGTGATCGGCTCAACCCACGCGGAAGCTATCACCAACCTACCCGGCGCACAGTTTGTGGCTGTCGCCGGTATCACTCCCATTAACGCCCAGAAGCTTGCTGACATGTATAATGTCACAGCCTATACGAACCTGCAGGAGATTTTGGACCGCAAAGAGTTGGACGTCGTCAACATCTGTACGCCCAGTGGCAACCATCGAGAGCACGCCTGCGCGGCCATGCGCTCGGGAAGACATGTGATTGTCGAGAAGCCAATGGAGATCACGCTTCCTGCGATCGACGAAATGTTGCGCGTGCAGCAAGAGATGGGAGTGAAGCTGGCAGTCATCAGCCAGCACCGTTTCGATCCCGCTTCCCTCCAGGTACATGCCCTCGCAAAAGAACAAGCTTTCGGTCAGTTCGTGCTCGGCAATGCCATCGTTCCCTGGTGGCGCTCGCAGGCGTACTACGACAGCGGAGCGTGGCGCGGCACCTGGGCACTCGACGGCGGAGGTGTCCTGATGAACCAGGCTATCCACTCCATTGATCTGTTGCAGTGGCTGATGGGCCCTGTCAAGAGCCTCCACGCCTATACGGATCGGCTGGCGCATCGTATAGAGACGGAAGACGTGGCCGTAGCCATCTTACGCTTCAAAAATGGAGCACTCGGTACCATCGCCGCCACAACTGGCGCTTACCCCGGCGTAACCACGCGCATTGAGATCTTTGGTGATAAAGGCTCTGCGGTGATCGAAAACGACAACCTGACCTACCTGTATCTCGCCCGCGCTGACGCTCCACAGGTGGGAGTGTATGGTACCAATCCAACATCGAGTAAGACAATATCCGAGGGCGGTGGCGGTGCTACGGCAAACAATCCCGCCGCGCTTTCCAGCTACAGCCATGCCTTGCAGATTGCCGATATGATCCGCGCCATTCACGAAGACGGCACTCCGCTTGTCGATGGCTACGCCGCGCGCCATCCCGTCGAGATTATTCTGGGCATCTACCAATCAGCCCGCACACACCAGGAGGTGACATTTCTATGATTCGTCTTTCTGCTTTCGCAGATGAGATTTCCGCGGACCTTGACGAGCAGATCACTGTGCTCCACCAGGAGAATATACGCTTCCTGGAGTTGCGCGGAGTCTGGAATACCAATGTTCTCGACCTCACCGATCAGCAAGTACACAGGATCAAGGAGGCGCTCTCTACCCAGGACATCAAGGTCTCAGCTATCGGTTCTCCTATCGGAAAGGTGCCGATCAATAGCTCCTTCGCACACCACCTGGAGCGTTTCAATCATGCTATCGAACTGGCTCACGTTTTTCAAACACCCTACATACGCATCTTCTCCTTCTATCCCCCCACGGCCGCGACAAACAGGGCTGAGCGTGCGCATAACTCTGACCCCTTACAGTGGAGAGATGAAGTAATCAGCAGGCTGAAAGAGCTAGCAGCAAGAGCGCGTGCCGCCAACATTACACTGCTGCACGAAAACGAGAAAGATATCTACGGTGACACCATCGCTCGCTGCGTCGATCTCTTACAAAGCGTCAACGACGCCCACTTCCAGGCCATCCTGGACCCGGCCAATTTCATCCAATGCGGGCAAATACCCTACCCCGAAGGCTATCAGGCCATCCAGCCATGGTTGCGCTACATCCACGTAAAGGACGCGCGTCCCGATGGTAGTGTCGTGGCAGCGGGCGAGGGCGCGGCACGCTGGCCCGATCTGCTCCTACGCCTGCGTCCACATCTATTCCGGCACGCCTCCCAGTCCGTCCAACAAATGCTCAAGAACATAGGATGGCAGTATTCCTAAACCAGGCACTCGGCTGGGAGCATCCCCCCGCTTTCAAGACTCTGCTTGCCAAGCCGTACCATTGTAGGGGCGACCCTGGTGGCATTGACTCCAAGTAATTCATTTGTAGAAACCGACTGAGATGAAGGATCGAGTTGCCAAGAGCCGAAAAATGAAGGATACTGCTTTCAAAACAAGCCTTTTGTACGAAAGGAGCATCCTTCTGATGACCTATGATACTGCATCGGAGCCATCTGCTGCTGCTGGTGCACCGCTCAATGAGACCCTGGAACACCTGCTGGTCAGCTTGCCTATGGAGGCAGCATCCTCCTCGCGCTCGCGAGGCCGCCCGGTGTCGCTCAGTGCGTGGCATCTGAGCCTGGCGGTGCTGGTGTGCCTGTTGCGGGGCTTGCACAGCCAGGCGGAGGTGTGGCGGCTGATTGCTTTCTTTGGCGTTGGCCCCTTGCCTCGGCTGCCGCTGTCCGATCAAGCGGTCTACGACCGTTTGGAGCAAGACGGGATCTGCGCGTTTCAGGCGTTCTTTGGCCAGCTCTCGGCGTGGTTGGCCACCCGCTTGGCGCCGTACGAGGACCGGCGCCTGGCCGCCTTTGCCACAGGGGTGGTGGCGCTCGATGAAAGCGTGCTCGACCAGGTCAAGCGCTGGGTGGCGTGGGTGCGCGAGGTGCCTAACGGTGACAGTCGCCTGCTGCCGGGACGGCTGGTGGGCCTCTTTGATGTGCGCTTGCAGCAGTGGCGGCGCCTCGACGTGCTGCTGGATGCTACCGCTAATTGCAAGATGCATGCCCGTGCCATGCTCAGTGGTCTGGCCCAAGGCACGCTCATCCTGTTTGATCGTGGCTATTTCAGCTTTCCCTGGTTGGATGACCTCTCGCAGCAGGGCTATTGGTACGTCTCTCGCACCGTCGGCAAGACCAGTTACCAGATGCTGCACATCCATTATCAAGCCGATGGCGTCTTCGATGCCCTGGTCTACCTGGGCAGGTATCGCTCTGATCAGGCTGCTCAGGTCGCGCGCCTGGTCTGTTTTCGTGTCGGCAGCCAGCGCTACTCCTACTTGACCAATGTGCTCGATCCGGCCGTACTCTCCATCGCCGATATCGCTCGCTTGTATGCGCGCAGATGGGATATCGAATTGGCGTTTCGCGAACTCAAAGAGCACCTGGGTCTGCGCCTGCTGTGGAGTGCCAAACTGGGCGTGCTCTACCAGCAAGTGTGGGCCAGCCTGCTCCTGGCTCAACTGCTGCACGCCTTCCAGGTGGAACTGGCCGCACGCGCCGAGGTGGATCCCTTTGACGTGTCGCTGGCCCTGCTGACGCGGTATGTACCACGGCTGCTGGCGCAGGGAGAGGACCCGATAGCGTTCCTGCTGGTCTATGGGCGCGCCATGGGCGTCATTGGTCCCTCGACGCGCAAGCACATCCAGGCTCCCGTGGTGCCCTTGCAGGAGGTGAGCTATCCGCCTCCAGAGCTGATCCAGCCACGGCAGGCACACTATGCCCATCGCAAATGTAAGTCTCGCTATGCTACTCAATCCTGAAAGGAGTCCTTTCTATTTATGATTTACTTGGAGGCAATGCCACAAGGGATCGCCCCTACCATGGACGATTCGGGTTGCCACATTTTGCGTATTATTTTGTTGTTGTAGCGCGAGGGCGGGCGCAATGCAGCGCCACCACCGAACAAGCTCAACCTGGATTGAGTTTGTTGTTTTCTGTTATGCATGGTAAAATCTTCACCACAGGTGAATAATATGGCTTCTCGGTCTCTTATAATTGATGATATCAACTTATGACAAGGCCCCAGAGTCAGGAATGAATGAATAAAATACTGGCGTTTATGTTAGCGATTATTGGGGAGAGCTTTCTGATTGTCGGCTGGGTAGCAATGTGACAACCTGCTGAGATCTTGCTGTACGATTGGTGGCCTTTGCACGTTGACGACATACAATACCTTTTTGCGGATAAGGAGGTGTACATACAGTATTCAAGGGGATTTACCTTTGCGGCGGGCTAACGCCTCTCCCGATGGTCTTCCTTCGATGAAACGCCAGAGCAATGCCTGTATTTCTGGCAGCGATTGGCCTTCCAACATGCCCACCATGAATTGATACATCGCCTCTCCAACATGATGCACCTGAGTAGCCATCTCCTGCCCTCGGCTTTTCTGTTTTATGAAGCAAGCGGCCTCACTTAATTTGAGGATGAGGCCGATCGGTGGGTGTAAAGGACCACGCGGACCGACGAGTGGAGTCGGCTCTCCGCAGCGGCAAGCGTGGGACGGGCCGAGACATAGCGCGGCGGCTGGCGCCCGACCCCTTCACCAGTGATCTCAGACCGGGGTGACCGGGGTGGAGTTCGCGTATATGTTCGCCGGAACAACCTCGCAGTGGAAGGTGGCTGCCGGATTTGGGACCTCGAAAGCATTACCGCTGTTGACCGCTGCGTTGATTTGCGCCAGTGTGGTCAGGTGAGTGTTCGCAGCCGCGGAACTGGTGAAGAGCACGAGGATCGGCTCCCAAGCGATGTTGAAGTCACCACCACTGCCTGGAGGCGCCATCAGGTGGTCGTGACCCAACACGCCGGCACCATAGACAGAAGGAACGATCGATGCTGCGGCACCGGCGATCGGCGGGCCATGATCGGGACAGTTGTCGGCTGGTATATGGGTGCACTGGAGCGTGCCAACGGACGCAGAGGCACTGAGGGGGTAGACGGGGGCGTAGAAAGGAGCCCACGATGCTGGGTTTGCCCTCAGGGAGCTTTGAGGGGCGTCATGACGAAGTTGACGTTCCCGGTCGTGTCGTCGAAGACGGGCTCGAGGACGCTCTGACCGTGGATCCTCTCACCGCTTGGCGTGCTTGCGGCTGCCGCAGCGCGCGAGTGAGTGATGCCTGCTAATGATACAGCTATAGTACCTACCAGCAGTATCAACGTGACAAGTGTCAAGACGAGTCTCGACTTGAAAAAGTGTTTCATAAACGTTTCTCCTAACTTGAAATACAGAACAAAATTGCCAGTGGAAGGGTCGCCGCCGAAGAAAGGGAATCCAATTGAGTGTTACATATTGAGCCATTGAAATTGAAACATGCAGCAGTTAAGAGCGTGTGGAGAAGTGGGTAAAGATACGGTTAAGAATTGGCAAATTGAGTTGAGATTACGTCACTTTTTACACTAGCAAAAGCAAGCAGCCTCTAGTCAGCAGTGCTGTAAAAATGTGAAGGATATCCAAATATTCTCGATGATTGCAAATTCTCTCAAAGTAATCTATACTATATTCAAATCTGTCTTTTTTATTTCGATTATTGAGGAGGTATTTATGGAACGTCTGCTGACAACAGAAGAGGTCGCAGAATTACTGCGGATCGACCCGGTGACGGTCAGGCGCCTGGTCACGCGAGGCGAATTGATCGGATATCGCATTGCTGGTGAATACCGCTTTACCCCGGCGGGTGTCGAGAGCTTCGTAGAGAGCCAACGGGTCGTTGCGAGCATATCGCCAGGGCCAGATCACCCGTTTGCTAGATTCACTGAGCGAGCCCGCAAAGTATTGTCGCTGGCGAAAGAGGAAGCATATCGATACCATCATGATGGTGTTGGAACAGAGCATGTGTTGCTGGCGATCATGAGCGAGTGGGAGGGGGTCGGAGCCAGAGTGCTGAACCGGTTACAGGTGCGGCCGAGCGACGTGCGGGAGCAAATCGAAACGTTGCAGCCGGCGGGGGAGCAGCCTGTCGGTGATGGCCAGCTTGGGATGACGCAGCAGGGCAAAGCGAGTATCGAGCTGGCTGTACAGGAGGCGCGATCCCTCGGTCATCACTATATTGGAACAGAGCACCTGCTGCTGGGCCTGTTGCGTGAAGAAGCGGGACTTGCCAGCCAGATCTTGCTCAAGTCAGGCGTTACGCTTGAAAAGGCGCGCGAGCTTGTCAAGCAACTGCTCGCAACGGATCAAACAACGAGTGCGCCTGAGTCGGAACAGCACGGGGAGCCATAATGTATGAATAAGCGCGCACCATGCTGTTCGAGGATTTTTCATTTATGCGAATGTTTTTGTTTTGCCTGGCGATTTGTATAGACAGTCAAACTGATCAGAAGGATGAACGCCAGCCAGAACGATACTCTCACATCGACCATGGCACTGAACAGCACGAAAAAAGCCGCAATGAGGATGAATATTAGTTCGTTTCTCTTGTCCATTGCTGCACCTCCAAATAGTTTTTCCCCTTACTGGGGATATTGTCTCTTTTATTCAAGTTTCATACAAACGCCACACATATACATCACAAAGGTTCCCAGAAAAATCACGGTAAGATCACGGTACACACACCTATAGGAAGTGAGCCCCCAGAGGGCGACCACAAGGGATCGCTCCTACTATGGACGAACGGGCTCAAGCAGCGGTTTCGCATAGTAGGGGCGATCCCTATCCTTTCGTGTTTCTAACTATTTTCTGCATGTAATGTCCACATCACAGGTTGATTAAGAGAGGAGAACTTTTCATCATTCATAAGGAGGCGAGTTTTTGCAAGAGCACCTTGCCCCTTGAGGCGGCTGCTGGCGGGGTGTAATGAGAGGCGTTGAGGATAAAGCGCTGGATTTCGTCGGCGGCGCACTGGTATCCCCCGGCCTGTCGCAAGGTTTCACCGATGTGCACGCTGGCCTGGGCATAAGAGGGATTGGTAAGGATCTCGCCGGTGATACGTTGGAGCGTGCCGGGTGTAGCCCGGGTGCGGGGAAGCAATTTGCCTGCTCCCAGTTGTGCCACGCGTTTTGCTACCCAGGGTTGATCGGCAGACTGGGGTATGACAAGCAGAGGTACGCCGTAGTAGAGTGCTTCACTGACGCTATTCATACCGCCATGGCTGATGAAAACGTTCGCACGTTGTAAGATTTCGAGCTGCGGGACATAGTTCTGCACGATGAATTTCGGCGGGATGTCGCCAAGCGAGGAGAGCGGCGTTTTGTGGCCAACGGAGAGCACTACCTGATACATGCTGTTGGCAAAGGCAGCAAAACAGTGCCGGTAGAATTCCGGATGTTCGTTGAATAATGTGCCCAGGGAAATATAATAGAGCATTCAGGCTTTCTCGAAGCGCTCTACCGAAAATGGTGCAATAATTTCCGGCACATGTCCCGTCGTCACCAATTCGGCGATACTCTTACCGGTAATGGCGCTTAACATTATCCCGATGCTGCCATGACCGACGGCGAGGATGACATTTTCTAAGGAGGGTGCATTGCCCAGGATGGGCAGATTGTCGGGCGTTTTAGGGCGCAAGCCAGCCCACATCTGGTCTATAGCGGCACAATTGTTCCGTTGTATTTAGGGGCCAGGTAGATTGCTTCTCCAAAGATGATATGTTTGAGCGGTGGAGGCGGAGAGGGCGGAGAGGAGGGCTGCTTGAGAGTGAGTATCTGGCCGCGCTGTGGCTCAACGGGCAATGAAATATCGAGCAACCTTTCCAAATTGCGCGTCCAGGCTCCGGTAGCTACGATGACGTGCTCGCATGCTATTTCTAATCCTTGGTCTGTGCACACCCTGGTAACCTTGTTTCGGTGGAAATCCATCCCTATAACGTTATGATGGGCGCAGAGTTTTGCGCCGAGGTTTGTCGCGGCCCGCGCGAATGCTTTGACGACGTGGGGGGCTTTGACCTGTGCTTCTTCCGGCGCGTAGATTGCGGCGCTGATGTCGGGTGCTAAGAGCGCTTCGCGCTGCCGGGCTTCGTCGCCTGTTAACCATTGCATCTTAAGTCCCAGGGGCTGCCAGGCGGTGATGCGTTTGCGCAGGTTGTCAATGTTTTTGGGATTGCGTGCGACGCGGAGAGAACCGCTTTGCTCATATGCGAGGTGTACGCCGCTGGCCTGCTCCAGCTCTGGCACCAGCGCGGGGTAAATGGACCAGCTTGCCAATAGAAGATCGGCCAGGGGTCCTGGCCCTGAGAGTGATCCCAGTGGGGCCAGCAGCCCCGCCGCTGCGCTGGACGCCTCTGCGCCAATATCACCTTTTTCGACTACCGTGACTTCTACGCCTGATTTGCGCAGGTAGTAGGCGATGGCGCAGCCTATGATGCCTCCGCCGATGATGACCACATCTTTTGTGGATTGCACGTGGTTTTTCTCCTCTTCTTGCGGTCGTTCTGCTGTATTCTCGCATATGGATTATGTATCAGCAACATATCTGATGTCTTCCACCCCACCCCCAAGAAAAACTCCAATAAAGAAACGCCTGTGATACAATGGGAAGAGCCTCGGGACGCGATAATGCCGTGTAACTTTTTCATCTGGAGAGCGGAACATCCAGCGAGGGCCGATAAATCGGCGCTGGGCGCGATAAATCGGCCCCTACAGATGGCCAGAGTATTTTGTTAAAAGGCAAAATCGGGTCCCTGCATCCTGAAGGAGGAGTAATACAATGGGGAGAGTCTCGGGAGGCGATAAATCGGGTCCCTACAATTTGGACGAAATACGTGCACATTTTCCTGCCCTGGCGGCGGATACTATTTATTTTGATAACCCTGGTGGGACACAGGTTGCGCGAGAAGTGTTACAGCGCATCGACCACTATTTGCGCAGTACCAACGCCAACCACGGCGGCGCGTTTCGCACCAGTTGGGAGTCCGATGCTACGGTGGCCGAGGCGCGCCAGGCTGTAGCCAATTTTCTGAACGCTGCTCGTCCAGAGGAGATCGTGTTTGGTCCGAATATGACAACCCTCACCTTTTCTATCAGTCGCAGCGTGGCGCGCACTTTGCGACCGGGCGATGAGATTGTGGTGACGCGGCTGGATCATGACGGCAACATCGCGCCCTGGCTGTTGATAGCCGAAGACCGAAGCTGTACGGTGCGCTGGGTCGATATCCACGAGGAGGATTGCACGCTTGACTTGGCAGACCTGGAGCGGCAGATTACGGAACGCACGAAAATAGTGGCCGTTGGCTATGCCTCCAATGCCGTGGGGACGATCAATGATGTACGCAGGGCGGTTGAACTGGCACATAAGGTGGGAGCGCTCTGCTTTGTTGATGCAGTGCAGTATGCTCCACACAGGCCAATTGATGTGCAGGAGCTGGATTGTGATTTCCTGGCCTGCTCGGCCTACAAGTTCTTTGGCCCTCACCTGGGCATCCTCTATGGCAAGTACGAGCTGCTCGACAGCCTGATGGCGTATAAAGTTCGTCCTGCCAGCGATCTGCCGCCTGAGAAGTTTGAGACGGGCACGCAGAGTTTTGAGGCCATTGCCGGCACGTTGGGCGCGATGGAGTATTTCGAGTGGATGGGCAACACTTTTGGCTCAGAATATGCGGCGAACTATCAAGGTTCTTTCAGCGGACAGGGGTTGGTCCTCAAACAGGCGATGGCGGCTATCGAGGCGTATGAACTGGAACTGAACCATTCTTTACTTGAGGGCTTTAGCTCGATTCCTGGCCTGCAGATTCGTGGTATCACCAGTCCGCACAAATTGCAGGAGCGCGTACCCACTTTTTCTTTTACGCTGGAGGGGTGGACTCCACGCGCCATTGCTGAGGCGCTGGCCGAGGAGAATATCAATGTGTGGGATGGTAACTTCTACGCACTCTCGGTGACGGAGCGGCTGGAACTCGAAGAAAAAGGCGGCCTGGTGCGGGTTGGGCTTGCCCACTACAACACACAAGCAGAGATTGATAGGCTTGTGACAGCACTTTTGACAGCAATTCGTTCATGACTCCTGTTGAAGCGCACGGCTTAGTTTTGTCATTGCGTCCTTCTGCATCGAAGGCAAGACATGTGAATAGATATCCATGGTCATGCGGATGTTGCTGTGGCCGAGTATCTCCTGGACTACCTTCGGATGTGTCCCCATGCTCAGGAGGAGGGTCGCTGCGCTGTGCCGCATATCATGAAAGCGGATACGTGGCAAGCTCGCCTTTTTGAGCAGTGACCTGAACGAGTTAAGAATGTACGTTACATGAAATGGCGAGCCATGAGACGTGCAAAAGATGTAGTCCTGCTCTTGCCATGTATCGGCATGCTGTAACCGAACCTCTAACTGTCTCGCTCGATGCTGCTTGAGAGCATCGATAGCCAAAGGAATGAGGTAGATACTTCTCCGGCCATGTGCTGTCTTTGGTTCTGACTCTCGTAAGTCTTCACCCCTCACTTCAATGAGCGCACGTTGCACTTGAAGCGTATTCTCAGCAAAGTTTATGTCTCTCCACTTGAGGGCTAACAGTTCACCTCGACGCATTCCCGTTACCAGCGCCAGCACAAAAAGGGCCTCTAAAGGATGCATTTGGGCACAGCTCAGCAACTGCTGGATTTGCTCGAGGGTTAGAGGATGGTATTCGTACTTTTCTGATCGTGGAAGTTCGACCATGTCGCATATGTTGCGAGGAAGGTAACTCAAGCGTACAGCATGGTCAAAAGCCTTGTGAAGGACGGCATGTAAAAATCGTATTGTTCTTGGCGAAAGCCCTTCCTTTAGCTTTTGCGCGTATAAGGCCTGAATATGCTGTGGCGAAAGCTTTACAAGCTGATATTGCCCAAGAACTGGCAAGAAGTGCAAGCGCAATAAATTTTGATACCGCTTATAGGTGCTCACACGAACATTTGCCTTATGCACATCTTCAAGCCAGTGAGTAAAAAACTGCTCTACCGTTTGCTTTGGCCCTACGACTAAGGTGCCTTGCTGTTGCTGATGTAGTGCTACCTTGAGCTTTTCCTGTACCTCTTTCCGTGTCTCACCGTAGAAGTACTTGCGTTTGCGGTTCTCAAGGGTGATACTAGTACATTGAGGTAGAAAAAGTTCGGTGATAGAATGGGAGGAAAAAGCAGAGGAAAGCAGAACCATGCCGAAACGAGCCACCCAGGTCATCCTGAGCGAGAAGGAGCAGCAAGAGTTAGAGCAAATCACTAAGCGTCATCGGAGCGAACAGCAGCAGGCGCAGCGGGCGCGAATGGTGTTAGCGGCAGCGCAAGGACACTCCAATGCGCAGATTGCGCGTGAACTGAAAATCAACGTGGATACCGTGCGCTTGTGGCGAGATCGCTGGGTAGGATTGCAGGGGATCGATCTGGAGACGTTGAGTATCGCGGAGCGCTTGCAAGATGCGCCCCGACCGGGAACGCCGCCGAAGTTCACGGCGGAACATCGCTGTCAAATGGCAGCCCTGGCGTGCGAAGCGCCGATGAAGGCAGGACGGCCGATCAGTCAATGGACGGGACGCGAAATCGCGGAGGAAATGGTGGCACGAGGCATCGTCGAGCAGATCTCGCCACGGCACGCAAGCTATCTGCTCAAAAAGGGGGCCTGCAACCGCACCGCTTCCGGTATTGGTTAAACGAGGTGCCCGATGCGCAGCGCGACGAGAAGATTCGCGACGGCTGCGAGGTCTATGCTCATGCCCCTGAACGGGCCAAGGGCGGGGAGCGCTCGATCAGTATGGATGAATTGACCGGGGTGCAAGCCCTGGAGCGCAAACATCCCGATTTGCCGATGCAGCCCGGTCATGTGCTGCGACGCGAATTCGAGTACATCCGGCATGGCACCTTGTCCTGGTTTATCAATTTCGATGTGGTGACCGGACACGTTATCGAACCTTCTTGGGGACCGACGCGCACTGAGGAGGATGCCCTGGCACACCTTCAGCGACTCATCGCCAGCGATCCTCAAGCGACGAGGTGGCACATCGTCCTGGATAATTTGAATATCCATCAATCAGAATCTCTGGTATGCTGGCTAGCTCAACGAGAGGGAATCCCCCTCGAGACGCTGGGCGTCAAAGGCAAGAGCGGGATCTTGCAGTCTATGGAAAGCCGGGCCGCCTTTTTGCATGACCCTACTCACCAGATCGTGTTGCACTACACGCCCAAGCATGCTTCTTGGATGAACCAGGTGGAAATCTGGCTGAGTATTCTGCTTCGCAAGCTGCTCAAGCGGGGCAATTTCACCACGCTCGATGACTTGCGCGATCAGATTCTGGCCTTCATCGCCTATTACAATCGGACTATGGCCAAGCCCATCAAGTGGACCTATACCGGGATCTCTTAATCATGGAACTATTTCTACCTCAATGTACTAGCCGTCCATCGTCCATCTTTGCGCTGATATACTGAACCTTCGCCACGACCTCGTTGCTTCTGCTTTACCATAGTCTCTCCTCCTTTTCGGACATGAAGAACCCGCCTTAGAGAGAGGGTACCCTGCTCCAAAGCGGGTTACGTGTTTCTCACTATTCAGGCCACTAAACCACGTTCACGCTGTTCTACCCACTGCTGTAATGATTTCAGTGACACCCGCACAGC
Organism: Chloroflexota bacterium; assembly: GCA_005881495.1. Next base: position 2,896 of record VBHI01000211.1, on the reverse strand, counting down.
CCGACCAAAGCGCACTACGGGTAACCCTTCAGTGGCGATGAGTTCGTATACCTTTGTCCGACTCAAGCCGAGCATCTTGCAGACTTGCGGAACGTTCAATAACAAAGGTTGAGGTGTTTCTATTGTCATGATATCGCCTCCATTTCTTCAGAGCCATACCGCTTTTGCTTCTTCCGAACCTCTTGGATAAAGTCCCGCTGCTTCGACTCCAAGTAATCAGGCCCAGCCTCAGAGAGCCAGTGGAGCATCAAGGAAACATCGGCGTCTTGATAGACATACTCGCCACCGAGCCAGGCCGCCAGAGTGGAAATGTACCCAATAGTGGCCGCTATACCCCGCTCTAAGTTCTTCTCACGAATACGCTGCCGCACCACCGGCCCTAGCCCTAAATCGGCGGATTCAGCAAACGCCGATTGCACCACCACCCAGGCAGGATGAACCGGCCAGCGCGAACGGTTGGTGTCCTCCTCAGAAGGAAGCACATAGCGGAGCCAGCCATCAGGCAGACCATTATCACCGCCAGCGATGCAACCCGCTGCATACTCCCATAATGGCTGGAAGTGATGAAGCAGATCATAGGCGTCCTCAATCGGAGTCTTGAGGTTACGGAGGAACTCCCGCCTAAAGCGGAACTCCACCCGCCACACATCGGACTCACTATCCCAGGCACCACCATGGAGACCTTGAACCCCTTTACGCCAGAGATCATAAAACCACGTCTTGCCCGACTTCTGTTTGATCTCCAATGTCTTGTTATAAATGCTACAGGAGAGCGGACTCCCATGACTGCTAAAGCGTAAAGTGGAGACGCGGTGAGCGTCCAGGGAGACGCCATCCACCCCCATGCTATAGATGCTGTCATTCTTGCGCACCCGCGTCACAAAGTGCGCTTCATAGTTGACCTGCGAGAAGTCAAAGCCGACGAGATCAGCGCACAAATGCACCTCAGAGACTTGCAGGTGAATGTGTTCCCCGAAGATGGAGATCAGGAACGCATGCACTTTGGAGAGCGCATCACCTGTCCATGCTTCTGTCCAGAGGAACTCAGACGAGAAGCGTACCCGCGCAATGAGATCATTGAAGGTCCCTTGAGAGACCGTGAGCGTGAGCAAAGGTGACGTGAGTAACCACCGCCATTGCCGACCCGCCCCATGAGGCTCGACAAAGAGCGAGACGCCCAAGAATGACCACGGTAGGCGATCTCTTCCGAGAGTTCTTTTTTGATAGGGTGGTACTGCTCATCGGTATAACGCATGTTCAGAATAAGGGTATCCACACCGTACCCGACCAGTTGTGGTTTTTGCATAGTTCACACCTCCATCACAGGGAAAAGAGGATAGCCCTTGCTGAGCTATCCTTGGACACGTATAATACAAGGCACTAAGAGGAGGAAACGACGTCATGGCAAACCAACAGCATCTTGAGCTTCTACAGCAGGGGAGCAACATGTGGAATACTTGGAGGAAACAGCATCCAGAGGTCAAATCCGATTTCAGGGGAGCCGACCTCAACGGAGCCGACCTCAACGGAGCCGACCTCTGGGGAGCCGACCTCAATGGAGCCGACCTCAGCGGAGTCAACCTCTGGGGAGCCAACCTCAGCAGAACCGACCTCATTGGAGCCGATCTCAGCGGAGCCGACCTCAGTAGCGCCCACCTCGTCGATACCGACCTCAGTGGAGCCAACCTCAGCGGAGCCAACCTCAGCAGAACACACCTTAGAGGAGCCACACTCATCGATGCCACACTCAGCAGAGTCACACTCATCGATGCCACACTCAGCGATGCCATCCTCAGCGATGCCACACTCAGCAGAGCCACACTCATCGATGCCATCCTCAGCAGAGCCGACCTCAGCAGAGCCGACCTTAGTGGAGCACACCTCAGCAAAGCCACCATTAACGCGGCCGACCTCAGCGGAGCCAACCTCAGCAGAGCCACACTCATCGATGCCGACCTCAGCGGAGCCACACTCAGCAGGGCCAACCTCAGCGAAGCCATACTCAGCAGGGCCAACCTCAACGGAGCCATGCTCATCGGAACTATTTTAATTAGAGCTACTTTGACCTCATGCTCTATCCATGGAATATCTGTTTGGAATATACAACTTGATGAGGCAAAGCAAGAAAACTTGGTCATTACTGAAAAGGATGAATCGACCATCACCGTTGATAATCTAGAGGTGGCACAGTTTATCTACCTGTTGCTGAATAACTCCAAAATTCGTGACGTGATCGATACCATCGCGAAAAAAGCCGTCCTCATCCTAGGCCGCTTTACCCCTGAGCGCAAGGCTGTTCTCGATGCCCTAAGAGAAGCCCTACGTACAAACGGCTATTTGCCCATCTTGTTCGACTTTGAGAAGCCGAGTAGTCGTAACTTCACGGAAACTGTGAAGACGCTTGCTCATCTCTCACGCTTCATCATTGCTGATCTCACCGACCCCGCCAGCATCCCTCAGGAGTTGTATGCCATTGTGCCAACCCTTGCCGTTCCCATTCAGCCGCTTGTAGAAGTATCACAAAAAGAGTACAGTATGTTTGATGATCTCAAGAGAACGTATCACTGGATACTTCCGACCTATCGCTATACCGATCTATCAACCTTGCTCACGTCCTTACCTACTCATCTCATTGCTCCCGCTGAACAGAAAGCAGACGAACTCTCAAAGCGGTAATCGGCACAAGTACAACGACCGGAAACGAGCGTTGAAAACGGTGAGAGAAAAGAGTTTGTATTTAGAATGGCGCGTGTTACTTGCTCCGCGCCATTCATACATGAGATCAACTTGTTGAAAACCTCCAGATATGGTGAGTGCAAGCTCTCTGGAAGGAACCCTCCTCGTTACATTCTCCGTGGGTTTTCCACCGTTGAGAGAAGGTTTGAACTCAACAGAG
>VBHI01000259.1 GCA_005881495.1 Chloroflexota bacterium | reverse complement strand
ACCGTTAAGTCGTAGATAACTCGTTACTTTTTTATAAAGGAGAATGCAAATGGCAGCAGCACAAGAATCCGTGCTCTCAGTCCCCGACATTAGTTGTGAGCATTGTGTAAAGGCGATAAATGGAGCATTGACGGAATTGCCGGGCATAGTAACAGTCGATACTGACATCCCTACTAAAACCGTTCACCTGCGCTACGATCCTACAAAAATTTCGCTAGACAAGGTCGAAGCTGCGCTCGACGATGTTGGCTATACCGTTGCGAAAAAAAAATAAGATATAATAGTGCTGTATGGAGTATGAAGAGAAGCTAAAAGAATTAGAAGTGCTACTACAAGTAAGATTTCGTGACCGTTCGTTGTTACTGCGAGCAGTGACGCACCATTCTTGCTGTCCAGATACAGCCGTCCGTGACTCTTATGATACCCTCGAGTTCCTCGGTGATGCCATTATCAGCGCGCACGTGGTAGAGTATATCTATCGCAACTACCCCAACGCCTCCGAGGGAGAGATGACCGCGCTGAAGTCCGAGGTTGTCAGCCGCCGCATTCTGGCCAGGATTGGGCAACAAATCGGCCTCTTCCCCTATATTCGCGTGGATATCGTCAACCTGCGCACCTTCAATGAACGGTCACGCGATTCTCTTTGTGGTGATGTGCTGGAGGCGCTGGTGGGGGCCATCCAGATTGACCAGGGGCCAGAGGTGGCTCGTGACTTTGTTGCGCGCTTCATTTTGCCCGTGGTATCACAGTTGAATCACCTGTCGATTGACACGAATCCCAAGGGAAAACTGCAGAAAATCGTTTTGCAGCGTTCGGGGAATCTCCCGCGTTACCGCGTCTTAGAGCAGAGCGGGCATACCAATGATCGACTCTTTACCGTTGGTGTCTTTGAGCACGATTTTTTACTGGGCATGGGCAAAGCATCAAGCATTAAAGAGGCTGGCCGTTTAGCTGCACGTGAAGCTTTGGAATTGATGAGTCACAAATAATCGCCCGCTGTCCAAAGGATTGGTCTATGTCATTGTATGGGGTACTAGAAGAGCAAGTTGGATGGTATGAAGCCTCGTTGTCGTTGCAGGAACGGCGTAGTCGTGGCCACTTCTCAACTCCAACAATCCTGGTAGAACACATACTGGACGCCTGCGGCTATCATAGCACTACTCCCGCTGCTGACCTACGCTCAATCCGCGTGCTTGATCCAGCTTGTGGCAGCGGCAATTTCCTTGCGGCGGCGGCCCGTCGTTTGATCTCCTCAGGTGTGTATACAAACGTACCACAGGACGAACTTGCACTCCTCGTTCAGCACAATATCTGGGGCTTTGATCCCGACCCGGTCTCCTGCTTCCTGGCAGAGATGCAGTTGAGTGCAACTGTAGCAGACGCGATAGGCACAATGAGCCCGGCGTATCTCGCAGGCACTCCAACCTGGCACATTCACCAGGCCGACGCTCTCACTCTCCCCTGGGAAGAGCCTTGCGTCGATTTGTTCCTCGCCAATCCTCCCTATCTCGCGGCAAAGAATATCGACCTTAGCGGCTATCGCTCTACACACCAACGCGGACAGATTGATAGTTATTTGCTTTTTTTGAGCCTGGGGCTGCAGATTGTGCGTCCCGGTGGCTGGCTTGGCCTGGTGCTGCCAGATCCCTTGCTGGCGCGTACCAATGCTGCCAACGAGCGCGCGCGTTTGCTCAAAGAGTTCAGCATACATCATCTCTGGCACCTTGCAGACGTCTTTACTGCCCACGTGGGCGCCGTCGTCATCATCGCCCAAAAAGTTCCCCCAAAAAGCCAGCACCAGGTCGCATGGAAACGAGAGCGATGGAAGCTGCCCCCTTTTACAGGTAAGTTATTGGGACAGATACCGAAACCCGTAGGGGCGGGGGAGGATGATGTGGAGGGAGGGGACGCTTGCGTCGCCCGTGAGGTGGAGCGAGGATCAGGACGGTGGGCGACGCAAGCGTCCCCTCCACCCTCCCCTACCTCTCCCGCCCCTACGGTCTCTCAATCATTGTTTCTACGCCAGCCCCGCGGCGAATTGCGTTATCTTTTGAGCACCGAACAGGCTTCAATCATTGAACGCTTGCAAACCTACCTGAGCGAAACCCCTGCACAATCTTCTCGTTTTGCCTCCCTGGACCGTTTTTTGTCGATCCGCCGCGGCGAAGAACTTGGCAAAAAGAGCTCACACCTCGTCCAAAAAGAAACATTATTTTCAAACGAGCGATCTCTGCCCGTCCATGGTAGGGGCGATCCCTTGTGGTCGCCTTCGGACCTGCGATCGCCCTCAGACCTGCGGTCGCCCTCGAGTGCCTGGTATCCAGTACTCCGCGGGGGAAAAGATACTTGCCCCTATGTCACCCCGCGCACAGACTGGTTCATAGCCTGCGAGGCCATCACCAAGCCCTTTGAGCGCTATCTCTCACCGAAACTACTGGTCGTCAAGAGCACAGATCAACTTCAAGGTACGCTCGATTTGGGGGGACATGTGGCATTACAGACACTCTATTTGCTGCATCCACGCGAGCAAAATATGCCGGTGGATGACCTCTATTTCTTCCTGGCCTTGCTCAACTCCCGCCTCTTGCGCAATTATGTCTATGTGCTCCACACGGCCTACAAGTGGGTGCAGCCGCAGATTGAGCAACACGTCCTGGCGCGACTCCCTGTGCCCATCGCCACAACAGAAGAGAAAAAAGACGTTATAGAGCGCGCAAAACTGCTGGTATGTGCTTGCAGCGTACAAGCCCCCGTTGTAGAATGGAAGTTAGATATTCAAGATACATACGAGGAACAGGAGCGCGCTATCTATGCGCTCTATGATGCTACAATTTGTTGACATAAGGAGTGTTTGATGTCCATCGCTGCAACTCCGCTCTCTTGTAGTACTTCTATTTTCAGTCAGCAGCGATGAAAGGAGTCACTTCAATGGCTGATACTCGCCCAATTCGCGTATTGGTCGCCAAGCCGGGCCTGGATGGACATGATCGTGGTGCAAAAGTGATTGCCCGTGCCCTGCGTGATGCCGGCATGGAAGTAATTTATACAGGTATTCGTCAGACACCTGAGATGATCGTTGAGGCGGCCATCCAGGAAGACGTGGATGCTATATTGATGAGTATTCTCTCTGGCGCGCACATGGCCCTTTTCCCCAAAGTAATGGAGCTGCTCAAGAAGGAAGGTGTAGACGATATCCTGGTGGCCGCCGGAGGCATCCTGCCTGATGAGGATGTACCGGCCATCAAGGCAATGGGCATCAAGGGTTGCTTCGGTCCCGGGACATCCACGGAGGAGATCATCGATTTCGTGCGTAACAATGTGCAGGCGGATCGCCTGACCACCGAGGTGTAGGTGCACCTTGGAAAACATTGTCGAACGCCTGCTCAACGGCGATCGCCGCGCGCTGGCACGCATGGTGACGCTGATTGAAAACGAAATCCCCGCCGCGCGCCGTTACCTGGCAGAGCTGCACCAGTATGCTGGTCGCGCCCATATCGTGGGCATAACAGGTGCGCCAGGAGCAGGCAAGAGTACCCTTGTCACGCATCTTGTACGAGAATGGCGCCGCCGCGACGCTAAAGTCGGTGTGGTAGCCGTCGATCCCACCAGCCCACTTACCGGTGGTGCTATCCTCGGTGACCGTATTCGCATGATGGAGCTGTCGGGCGATCCCAGGGTGTTTATTCGCAGCATGGCAAGCCGTGGCAGCCTGGGGGGTCTCGCGGCCTCAACCCGTGACGTCGTGCGTGCAATGGATGCCGCTGGCTATAACCCGATCAACATTGAGACCGTAGGAACTGGCCAGGACGAGGTTGAAGTGATGCGCACCGCACACACGGTGCTGGTCGTCTGCGCCCCCGGCATGGGCGACGACATCCAGGCCATCAAAGCTGGCATATTAGAGATTGCCGATATCTTTGTGGTCAGCAAAGCGGATAAACCCGGCGCGGACCAGACCGTCGCGGAACTGTCCATGCTCTTGAGCCTTGATCCCACGCGCCGCCAGCACGATAAATCGCGTCCCTATTGGAAAATCCCGGTCTTGAAAACCTCTGCCATCAAAGACCAGGGCATCACCCAGGTGGTAGATGCCATCCAGCAACACTATGCTTATCTCGTTGAGAGCGGCATGCTGGCCCACAGGGCCCAGCGCCAGGTACGCAGCGAGGTAGAAGCACTGGTATTGCACGCGGTTGTCAACCAGCTCAAAGCCAAAACATCCGAAGACGATTGGCAAAAGCTAGTCGAAGATATCACCAGCCGCGAACGAGACCCCTACAGCGTAGCAAACGAACTAGAAGAAAAAATTGGACTACGGCAACCATAAAGGGATCGCCAACTCCCACCGCCGCTTCACGAAGTGAAGCGGGAAATCGAGTATAGTAGGGTCGACCCTTGCGGTCGACCTAGGGGGTGGTGTGTGGAGGCTTGCTTCATGAAAATCGCGCTAAAAGTTACGCCACAACGCAGTACCCAGTACGCCAACATGGCCGAGATACTGGCTGCCCCCGAGTTGCTTGCCAGCCCATTAGGAAACGCTATCACCACGATCAACCCTGCGACCCTTGCGGGCCAGGGTTATCTCATTGCCACTCTCGATTGTGCCTCTGATCCTTATTCAACCCGCATCAGCATCATGCCCATTCTCTCGCGCCTGGGCGCTACCAGCGAAGTCTTTGATTACTTTGATTCTCTTGGCGAAGTAGAGGGGCCGCTGCTTCGCCCGCTGGATCCACATTTTACGCCATTTGTTCCTTTAGAAATGGCCGAGATTCGGCGCTATAAGGGCAAGACCAATGAGGTCTTCACACGGGTGCTGCTCAACTTGGCCATCTTCGCGGGCGCGTATGCCGGGCAATGTACGGAGCGACTGCGGATACTGGATCCCCTCGCGGGTGGGGCAACCACGCTCTTTCTGGCGCTGGCCGGAGGCTACGATGCGTTTGGCATTGAGCTTGAACGACAGGATGTTGACTCAAGCGCGGTTTTTATCAGGCAGTATTTGCAGAGCGAGCACATCCCCTTCAAAGAGTTGGATGAACGCAGCCGTCGCGCGGGACGGCGCTACCTGTTCGAGATTGGGCGCAAGGGGGCAACGCGCATGCTTGTGCTGGCACATGGCGATGCCTGCCAGGCCAATCTGCACCTGCAAGAAGTTCCCGGCGGCCCACGTGTTCACGCCATTGTCGGCGATTTGCCCTATGGTATTCAGCATTTCGCCGAGATTGCAGGGATGTTGCAAAAAGCTTTGCCCGTCTGGCAGCAGTTGCTACTGCCTGGGGGAACGCTGGCATTGGCCTGGAATGCTACTCGTATTGAACGCGCGAATATGATAGCGCTGCTCGAAGAACATACGCAGCTCACAGTCAGAAACGATCCACCGTTTACACAGTTGGTGCATACGGTGGATCGAGTCATCAAGAAACGCGATATAGTGGTGGCCGTGAAGCATCCTTAGCTGAGCATCTCTTTCACCATCACCGCACCCGCGATTGAGCTATCCGCATTACTGTAGCTGTACAGCACCACGACGCCCTCCTGCATACCAGTCTTGAAGGTAGAATGATACGTGGCGCTGCTGGAAAAGGTCGTATGGCCGTTGCCGGTTGCGCCTTTCGCGACGCTCTGACCAATATTTGTATACAGGTGATCCAGGACGATGACTTTGCCAATTATTCCCTCAAAAGCGTTCCCTGTTCCCGTGACGGTTACTGGACTGGCCAGGCGGTCGCGATCCTGGGGAGCAGTGATCGACATACTGGCAGTAGTCACCGATGTTACTTCCCAGATGCCCCCGTTGCTATTCTGTTCAAGACGGCTCATGGTAACTGTAATGGTGCCGCCAGCGGGTTTGCCGCTCTTCACGTTGACAACAGCATTGATATCGTGCGTCCCACCGCCGCTGACAATGGTCGCAGGGGCATTGGGATCCCACTTGAGCAGGCGCTGGCTGGCGGCTAGCGCCTGAGCGGTAAGTGTCGCACTGAGTTTCCAGGGTTGGTGTCCCTGGTTCACCTGGGCCTGGTCTGCCTCGGCCTGGTAACGCGTGAGGTCAGGAAAGAAGCCGGGAAAAGCCACCGGCACCAGCGTCCCGGCGGCATCTGACCACTTGAACTCACGAAAGAGGTCCTGGGTCAGGTTCGCATCGGGTTGCCCGGCGTTAATGCTCGAGTTCGGGTCAACCTCGGCGGTCATAACCGTATTGTAGCCACTGATCTTCACGCTGCCCCTGGTCAGATTCTGCAATTTGAAAAGCTGAACCGGGCTGGGATCGATGATGTGATCATAGACGTACACATCGAGAATAGCTCCGGTGCCATCGTAGCGCACAGTCACCAGGGTCTGTAGCGATGGAATGCCCTTCAGATTCCCACAACTGACACTCTCGACTTTCGAGCTTGTCGTTGGCGCGATAATTGCTGTCCAATGCGCCGGGTCTTTGACCGCGTCGGGGCAGGGTTGCGCACCCAACCGGACAACGGGTGTTGTCGATGTCGTTGGCGTTGTATTGCCTGTAGCAGTCGCGCCAGGGGTACTTCCCGCCGTCGGCGTTGCGCTGCCACTACTTCCGCCTCCGATACCGCTGCACGCCACCAGGAAAAAGGCTAGTAAGAGGAGTAAACTTGTAGCTATAAACAGGCGTTTATTACACCTTGAAGAGGGTGCTTTCATCGAGACCTCCACTAACAAAGAGATGTTACCTGAGGATAGCCTACCATAAATATTGAGATAAGTGTTTCTTCTAATTATCGAGTCTCTTTTACGGCTCGCAACTTGCTCCGCAGGTAGCAGTCATTCATCTTCCACTCTGGGCAGGAATGTATAGCGTAGTAGTCTGGCCTGTCATTTGGGGTTTCACAGAAGAGGTGGTGTATTTAGGATACCTCTTGCCGCGCATGGAAGTCCTGACAAAACGGGTCTGGCTGGCTGGTGGTCTCAGTCAGCTCCAGGAGTTCCATATGGACATCCTGCTCAGGAATGTAATAGCGAATCGGCAGCCACGATTCGAGTAAGAGTTGGGGACGCGGCGTGTTGGCTATCGTCACGCCGCCGAGCACGATACGCACATGACGCGAACTCGGCAAGACATCTACCCGCATATAGGGATCGCGTGCGTGCACAAAGACTTGCTGCTCCTCTTCATACCAGGGTCCATTTGTTCCCAATAAAAGGCCAGGTAGCCTCTTGTCTGTCAGCGCTGGAGCGTGCCGTTCTCGCACGTCACCACCTCCTGCCCATCGCGCCTGCCATACCTCCTCTTGAGGTCCTCGTAGCGTGCGAACCGTTCTGGGATAGGGCGTCCTTGGGCATCGTAGCGCTCGGTGCGGAAGAAGCGCAGCAGCGGGGCATTTCCGGCGTCGAGCAGGTGGATGCACAGCACTTCGGTCCCGGGGCCGCCGTGGCCACCTGGCCCGCGCTCGAAGCGCACCCCCCTAACCACGCTCACCAGGCTATGGACGTGCCAGTGCTCCGTCTCCACCTTCCAACTGTCCCCGGCGAACAGCGGCGTTGCCGTCCCGAAGACCTCCATGACGCCGCCCGCCAGCCCGGTCACGACGGCTAGCGGGGGCGAGGCGAACAGGTCGGCGATCAGGGACTCCAGGTCGCGCCGGGGCGTTGCGTGATGATCATGCGGCTCGAGTTGTTCCATCATGCCAAGCATGTCAACTTCGGCCCATACTTCCACGATCTTGCCATCAACGACACAGAAGATATCCATCCCTGTGATTTTTACCCGCTTGCCTGTAGGCGCAATACCGGCATACTCGCCTTTTTGTGTTCCCTGAACGGTCCAACGAGTGACAACCTTGTCATTTTCGGCAATCCAGTCGTGAATGGCCTGATGGTGATCTGGGAAGGCATTCAGCACCATTGTTATCGTTTGTTTGAATTCCTCGCGGTTTTGGCCGTGATCTGCGCCTTCGACTTTGAACCCTTCAAAATTGGGGGCCAGAAGTTCATCCAGGACGGCCACATTTCTCCCATTGGTTACTTCGTCGTAGAAACGACGAACGAGAGCCTTGTTTGCTTCGGTTGACATAGAAGAGACTCCTTTTTGAATGATAAACTCTGACATTAATGTCAGAGTCAAGGGA
>VBHI01000258.1 GCA_005881495.1 Chloroflexota bacterium | reverse complement strand
TTGTATCAATCCTCTGCATTCGTTGCCGCCTGGATTGGCACAACTGAAGGCGAAGGCATCACCGACGTGCTGTTTGGTGATTATGGCTTTCGGGGCAAACTGACCTATACCTGGCCAAAGGCGGTGACGCAGGAATCGTGCAATCAGAATAACGGCTGCTCTGGTGCCCTCTTCCCTTATGGGTATGGTATCACCCCTTTCTAACCGATGATGCTGGATTGAGGTGTTCATGAAACCCACTCCAGAGACTCCATTGAAGTGAGCTTCAAGGCTTTATTGTTCAACTACGATCTCGTTGCGCATCTCGTGGGCATGAGGAGCATCTGATGCACATATTTGCGAGCGAGCCGAGAAGGCTCGGTGATCAGTACGCGGTCAAAGGCGGCGTTGCGCACCTGATCGCGCAGACGATCCAGTCCTGGACGGCGTAAGCTCGCTCCGCTATAGCCATCATCACGAAAAATGTGCTGCTCATTCCATTCCCACCCCTGCTTTTGACTGTATTCACGCAGCAGATGTAACTGCTGCTCGATCGTTTGTGTTTGTGCTTGTCGTTGGGTTGAAACCCGAACGTACATTGCAATGTTCATTGCTGTTCTCCTGAGTGAGCAGCGGGCTTGAGGCCTGGTCTTTCAAGCCCGTCTCACTCCACTGAATAAGAGACTGATAGCTGCGATCCCATCGAGAGCGAGCATCAGGCTGTTCTACGTAGCTGTGCCGAATGTTCCATTGTCGTTTTTTCATAGGTCTCCTGATGAGGAAGGTATTCTCGGACATTTTCCTCAACAGAAAATTGTACTTCTTCTTTGCTTGGTTGGCGAGCACTTCGAGGCAAAAGCCACCAGGAGAGCTGCAGTCGTGCTGTCCGGCTCATGCAGAATTTGTCATTTGTGATTAGACCATTGAACTGGCTTTTCGCTTGCGGAAACGCGTATCTGGGAATGTCGCATTGATGGAGTAGCAAGCAAGAATTGATCCTGGTACAGATTTGGGTGGTGCTTATCCTCTCGCACATCGTTTATGCCCGGCGTCGAGCGCATTGCTAGGGGCTGCCAACTGTGAGCCCTGTGAGGTGTCGGTGCCACGGTACGGTGGAGCTGCTGCCCCAACTGTGCAGCAACTCCGAGCTCCGACTCGAGCGGCTTGTCTAAGAGGGTCGTCAACTTGGCCTGTTACGCGCGAGCCCACGTCTCGTACTCATCGTACCGAAGGCTGGAGCTTTCATGCTACCAGCCGGCTCCGCGTGCGCGTGCACCTAAGCCGGCCTCACGCATATCGGGCTATCCGGTGCAGCGACAGAGGCGTCAAGCGTCCAAAGAGACCAAGGCGAAGAGACGCGGCCCAAGCCGCTCAGTCGCCAACGGGGGTCACCTGATCTACTTTTAATTTAGTTCGTCTCAGTGGCTTGCGGCGCATAACGTTTCAAGTTACGGGTGAACCTGGAATTGACAGTGAAGCCCTTGAAGCCTGGCGTACCGTATACAGCGTGTATACGCTTCTTAAATAGAAAGTTTCCCTACTCAACAGGCCTCTCAAGAGACGTCATAATACCGTGCCACATCGTAAAACTGTACCTTACACAGCAAAGTTGACAGCCAAAGGAGCTGATATCGTCCACCAGGTTTGGTGCCCCTGCGCTCCATTATCTGCTCTTGACTTTACTCCCACTATCATCGCGCAATGAAATACTGTACAATAAGGGAAAAGTGCATGAGGGTGATGACATCGCACAGGACGCGACAAAGGTTTTTTTCATCAGCTAGACATGGCTGATCGTGACTGGGCTAAGTGGATGGCCTGGCAGTTGGAAGAGGAAGGCAGGTAGTGGGGCTGCGAGGATCCTTTGTGGATCGCATTACCTCCGCCACGTTGAAGGCATAAATGGTGTTCCATTGGGCCAACACCTGGAGGGCTTGGAAGCGTGCCACGTTCAGTAGCACACAGAAGGGAGTCACGAATGAACGACCGACAGTACACGATCATGACGGAGGCCGAATTTGACGCATTATGTGAATGGCTTGGAGGCCCCGGAGGATGCAACTTCCAGCAGACCATCCCTGGAGATACTGAGTCCATCACCTGGACGTGCGACGGCACCCTCAAGCTCACGCGGCACTGGATGCGAGTTCATGGAGTTGATGAGGCTGCAAATATCCCTGAACTAGAAGAGCGCGGCGGGCACTGCGACTGCGAAGTGCTCTTCAACGTCTCGGATGCTCCAAGGGATTGGCTCCGATTGTGACCATGCAAGAACAAGAGATTGTGACATTTCTCTCTCTGGTTGGAGATGAGTTACAAACGTTAGGAGTAAGGCAACCAATACGCCTGCTCCTGATAGGTGGCGCCTACCAATATTTCCGACTCTGAGTGTCCCTATCTTCAGATATGGGGGTGAAAGAGGCGTTCCTTGTTCGGAGCGGGGATGCGGGGCCATTTCCGTTTTCTCTTGCCTCAATAAGAATATGTCCGTGTTATGAACAAGACCTATCAGTTCAGAATGTATCCAACAAAGAAGCAAGAAACCACGCTCAACAAGTGGCTCGCCCTGTGCTGCCAGGTCTATAACGCAGCACTGCAGGAGAGGCGAGACGCGTATCGCATAGCGGGCAAATCGCTTGGCTTTGCTCACCAGTGCTCGGAACTGCCTGGATGCAAGGAAGTGTGTCCAGAACTGGCTGAGGTCAATGCCCAGGTCTTACAGAACGTCATCAAGCGCGTGGATCTCTCTTTCCAGTCATTTTTTCGAGGAATTGATTCGGGCGAGAAGATCGGCTATCCTCGTTTCAAGTCTCGATTTCGCTATCATAGCCTGACCTTCCCTCAATATACTGCTGCGGGCCATCAAGGCTGTTTTTCCATAGTGCCCAAGGGCAAACGCAAGGGGAAACTCATCCTCTCCAAGATCGGCCATGTGAAGATGGTCATGCACCGGCCCATCCAAGGCACGCCCAAGACCGCCATCGTCAAACGTACCCCGACTGGCAAGTGGTTTGTGTCGATTACCTGCGAGGAAGTCGAGCCTATCCGACTTTCTTCATCCGAGGAAAAGGTTGGGATCGATGTAGGGCTGAAATATTTCGCCTATCTTTCCGATGGCTCACACATCGACAATCCCCGGTTTTTCAGGGAAGAGGAAACAGCTCTTGCCAAGGCACAGCGCCGACGCGATAGGCGGGCGAAGTGCACCAAAGAGCGACGCAAACGGAACAAAGTGGTCGCACGTATCCATGAGCGCATCAGAAACCGGAGGCAGAACTTCATTCAACAACATGTTGTCCTGTTGGTCAAACGCTTCGGGCTGATCGCCGTTGAGGCGTTGGCCGTGCGCAACATGGTAAAAAACCCGAAACTGGCCAAATCTATAGCTGATGCGGCTTGGTCGATGTTTTTCGCACACCTTCTCAGTAGAGCGGAAGAGGCTGACAGAGCAGTGGTGCGAGTGAACCCAGCCTATACGTCGCAAACCTGTTCGTGTTGTGGTCATCGAAAAGCGTTGCGCCTTTCCGTGCGTGTCTATGAGTGCCCAGTCTGCGGTTTGGTGATGGACCGAGACCATAATTCGAGCGTGAACATTTTAGCAGAAGCCTGTGGACGAGCAGGCCGCGTTATTCCAGAAGCTCCCGGTTTGTAGCCGCGGGGAGTCGTCACATGCTCACACAGATCCGCAACCGCCCAGCCACCAGGGATGTTGATGTTGTTGTCCAGGGACTTGACCCACAGTCTGAAGACTATCGCCTCTTCAAGCAGGCTATCGCGTTTGTCGCACACGATAGGGGAGCAAGCCCCGCCTGGCTCAGTGATAACATGGCGGAGTTCCTCCAATCCATCGGGAAGGTTCCCAGGGGCAAGCGATGGCTTTCACAGGGGAAACTTGAGGTCTATATTCCCGATGCGGGTTATATTCTGGCCCTCAAGCTCCTCTCTGGACGCGATAAAGATTTGAGCGATATCGAGGCGCTTTTAGCGACGCTGGACATCAAGCATAGAAAACAGGCCGAGGCGCTGCTGAGAAGGTATATTGAGAAGAAAACCCTGAATGATAATGCGCAGGAGATCCAAATAACGCTCAACACCTTCTTTGAATAGTGGGGAAGTTAGAAGCCGGTGCTGGATAATTCCGTCGCTAGTGAGTATACTTAAAACCAGAGGCGAAAGAAGGAGGCAGGAGTGTATCTTAACCGACTCCAAACGATGCGGTTATCCTTTGAAGAGATCTGCCAGGGACAAGATCCCTGGATTCCTCTTGGCAATTTTATGAATGACTGGTATGCCTATCACCCAGGTCGACGCCAGGAATTGGTAGCCGATCCACTTCCTGAAACCTACCCCTCAGCCTTTCACCAGTGGGCCGCCTTCTGTGCTGCCGCCGCTGAGTGGTTCTGCACCGTCTACCATGTTCCTTGCCCCGCCTGGGTCCACTCTCCAAAGTATGTCCTCGCGGAACCCTGGTTTACCCGTGAAAGAGAGAGTGTGCGACAATGGTTGCTCGAAACGACACCGGAAGAGTTTAGACAACGAAATATCTTCTGTGGCAACCGGATGTTCCTCAATAAGTATGAGATTACTACCCTCCCTCGCAGGTAAATGAGTAGCACATATCTCTGTTCGCCCTATCTGCTAGTGGTCATCCCTAGCCATAGCAGACCTCGACAAGTGAATACTCACTCGAACGTATGAAAGCGCCCGCCCTGTTCATCGAGACGAATAGCTTCAACGACGAACTGGGTCTGACAAAGGACCTGCGGACCCAATTCCCCGTCCAAAGGTCTATCCTCCAAATCATCTATTGCCACCGCTTCCAGGCCATATTTCCAAACGAACAATGTATCGAGCAATTGGTCTGTCTCGTCCGGCGTCAATGCCTTGTCCTCACCATTGATGGCGAGATGCCCGTCAACGATTTCAATGGAATGCCCCTCTGTCGTCGTTGTCGTGATATGTTCTGCCCTATTCATTTCCTCCGATTCTGATCTAAAAACTCAGTCCTCTTTGACGTAGGGTATAGACAGTGTTGTCAGAGTCGCTCTACCATCGCAGCCTACTCCAGACGTTATCTGGTACTGATGTAACACAGCAGCGCTGAAAGCACGGGGTGATGGCGATGATGCCATCGTGATGAAAGGACGGTGAAGGCAAATACGCGAATCGGCTCTAGAAGTGGGAGGAGTATGATATAAAGGGGTTCTGTTGCAAAAAAGGCGATGATATGGTAAGCTCTACTTCTAGTCAAGAAGCAGTAGAGGAGTTTCCTTCATGAACCAGCCGAACCCGTTCAAATGGCGCCATTTCGAAGCCGAGATCATTCTCTTGTGTGTCCGCTGGTACCTTCACTACTCGCTCAGCTATCGCGACCTGGAGGAAATGATGCGGGAACAGGGACTGCAGGTGGACCATACCACCATCTACCGCTGGGTGCAGCACTATGCTCCAGAACTCGAAATGCGCTGTCGACCTCACCTCAAAGCCACCAATGACTCCTGGAGAGTGGATGAAACCTACATCAAGATCAAAGGAACGTGGACGTACCTCTACCGGGTGGTCGATTCCGACGGGAACACGCTCGAGTTTCTCTTGAGCCCGACGCGCGATGCCGAGGCGGCCCAACGTTTCTTCCTCAAAGCGCTGCACGCCACGGCTGTTTCAGCGCCTCAAGGGCGTCCGGTCCAGGAGCCGGTGGCCCAGCCCACGGCTGCGGCTGACCCCAACCCGACCCCGTCGGCTCCTCGCGCGATTAACGTGGATAAGAATGCGGCCTATCCCAAAGCCATTGCCGACCTCAAAGTCAACGGAACACTTCCCGAGTCAGTCGAACTGAGGCAGGTCAAATACTTAAACAACATGGTCGAACAAGATCACCGCTTCATCAAACGACGCGTCAAACCAGGGCTGGGCTTCTTTTCCTATGAGACCGCCTGGAACACGTTACAAGGATATGAGGTCATGAACATGGTGAGGAAAGGGCAAATGCGTGGCGTGGAAACAGGGGACATCCTAGGGCAGATCGCCTTCATCGCCAGCCTGTTTGGAGTGACAGCCTAAGCTGAACAGGAAGTGAGGCTTCACCGCCCATCGCGTTTCCCCGTCAGTTTTTGCAACACAGCCACTAGACCTATCTTGAAGACATTCCGCGATTTTCTTAGGAGGTGAGAGGAACATGACTTCTTCTGACAGATGGCTATCACATTATTCTTTCAGGTTGCGCAATGTGACGCAAGATTCACCCGAGGAGGGACTGGATGGGAGTTTTCGTCGGATCGCCCAAGCGCTGGCCACGTATGAAACACCGATCACGTTTCAAGTCCAACTTCTTGATGGGGAAAAGGACCGGTCTTGGTGCCTCGAACTTACGCCCAATGGCTCGACGGTTCAAGCTGAGAAGCGAGATCACCCGGACTTCGAGCTGATTACGCACGTCCACATATGGCGGGAGATTCTGGCAGGCTCTCTTGCTCCGTTCGAGGCCTTTGTCCAAGGAAAGATGAGGGTGCGTGGCGACGTGAAACTGGGCAGACGCCTCCTGAGACAGATTGCTTCCCCAGAAGACAAGCCAGAGATCCGTGAAAGGCAAAGCCCACAGCTCCCACAAGCGAACATCCTCTTCACGACTGGATGGGTCGATTGTGTCTCGATGAGGGACACCTTCGGCGGGGTACAGATCACCGAGGTCTTCACGTATAATATAGAAAGCTTTATCATTTGGCAGGGAGGTCCGCCATCTGCTGCTGATAGTCTCAAAGTCTCCTTGCTGCGTGAAGCGTTAGCCAAAGATCTGGCCATCGATATCTTCCATTTTGAGGGTTCTGCTTTCATTGACCAACTTGCTGTGTATTCCCATGGACCAAAACGACAACTCCCTCCGGACGCTTCGTAAGAACATGAAGCGGTTCTGCCTGCTTGAGCCTTGCGGGAGCAGTGCAGGGAGAACCCGTGTCGGAACCAGCCACAGGCACTTTGCTCTCAGACAGAGGGAAGCATTCAGTCCTGATGAGGAAACAGTCTGCTGGTGTGAAGAAGCCTGAGAAAGGCTCTCCTCGGTTCGCCTGAAGGTGGAGCAGGATTCGATCTGTACGCACCATCTTTGGTCTCCCCTTGGCAATGGTGCGTGGCGACTCCCCACCTGACTGGAAAGGATGATTCCGCCTGTCTTGATGAGAAGTCAACTTGGCGAGAGAAGTAGGATAGTATGGTAGAATGGTCTCATGAAAACACACCAATCTGTTCCCAATGACAAAGGATACCGCTTCCCACCTGAAATCATCAGCCACTGCGTCTGGCGGTATTTCCGCTTCTCGCTCAGTTTTCGGTACGGTCGAGGAACTCCTGGCACAGCGAGGCGTCGTGCTCCCCTCTGAAACGGTTCGGCAGTGGTGCCTGAAATTTGGCCAACCTACGCCAATGAACTGCGCCACCGTCGTCCTCGCTGTGGAGACAAATGGCCCAGGGATGAGGTGGTGCTCACGATTCGTGGGAAGAAGTATTCCTTGTGGCGAGCGGTGGATCAGGACGGCAACGTGCTGGACATCCTTGTGCAGAGCCGACGCAACAAACAAGCAGCCAAAGATTCTTTCGGAAACGGCTCAAAAGGCTGTAGTCTGTGCCACGCGTGATCATCACTGATAAGCTGGAAATGCAAATCGGTAGGTCAAGTACAGCGTTTTCTTGGTAGCGTATCCCTTGCTAAGGGTTGAGAAAAAAGGGGGAGAGAAGGAGAAAAAAGAAAGCTGAAGAGCTTCCACGTGGTAGAGTAGTTGATAGCGATCAAATCTACAACAAGGAGCAATCAGCACGATGAGTATACAATTTGTGGCGGGAAAACTGAAGGGAGAGGAACGCAAGGCGATCATCCAAGGAGTGCAAAAGCAAATGCAAGAGGCAGCCCTCGGAGCGATCAAGCCGAGGCTTTCGGAGTTTTGTGAAGCAGAACTGACCGTCAAACTGGGGCGAGGGAAACGGGAGCCCCGGCGGGTGGGCGGACAAGCCCGCGAGATCGATTGGCCGTGTGGAAATTGTGGCTGTCGAGATGCGAACCACTTCACGCGAGATGGGCATTATAGGCGCGCGTTAGAGACGGGCTGGGGGCATGTGGAGGGACTGCAAGTGCCGATGCTGGAGTGTCAATGCTGTGGACACGATGTGATCTGCCACTACACCATCCTGGAGAAGTATCGGCGCTTTTGGCTGGATCTGGATCAGCAGGTGCTCTTTGGCAGTGGCCTGTGCCAAAGTCTACGCCACTTGAGCCAACAATGGAGTGCGCTGTTGGGCAGCAGTGTGGGCTTACGCACCATCAACGACCGCATCAATCAGATTGAGCCGCTGCGAAGGCTCGCGCGCGAAGCGCAAGGGAAAGAAGGTGGTGGTGCTGGTCGCGCTGGGATTGTGGACGGATGGCAGTGGCAAGCGGGAGATCCTGGATTGGCAAGTCGCCGATGGGGAGAGCAAAGCGGCGTGGGAGCCGTTTGTACATCGGTTGTGGAAACGGGGCCTGCGCCCAGAGAAGGGGCTGCAGGCGGTGATCCGCGATGGCTGTGGCGAGTGAGGAGAGGCCATCGCCTGGGTGTATGGAACCACGGTACTCGAGCAACGCTGCATTTTTCACCAACTGCGCAATGTGGCGGACAAGTGCCGGGAGGAACTCAAAGGGGAGGCGAACAAGGAAACGAGGAAGCAGCTCATGGAGCAGGCCAGTACCATTTATCAAGCCGAGAGTGCCCAGGAAGCGAAGCAGCGTTTGGCGGCCTTTGCCAATACATGGCGAGCGCGAACCCGCCATCCGCTGTAGCGACGCTCGAGCGTGATTTTGAGCAGACCATCGCGAACTCAGCGTTGGATGGGGTGGCACGCGAGCTCATCCGCACTACCTCGCTGTTGGAGCGCACCAACCGGGAGTTGCGGCGCAAGTTTCGCCAGGTGTGTTGCTTTGGCAGTTCGAGAGGGGCAGAGGTGGCCATTTATATCCAGGTCAAACGGCTCAATGCTCGTTGGTCGAAGCAAACGTGGTGGGAAACCTCTCACTCGCTCTATTTCGACTTCCTGAATCTCAACCCTTAGCAAAGGATACGCTACCGTTTTCTTTCGGCTGATCGCGCCCATCTCTGGCCATTTCCAACCGCGCAGGCACCTTGTATTCCAGGGCGAGTTTTTGCGACAGAAACCACAAAACTCCTATGCCCACCGTACCAATCCCATATCATATTTCCTGGGAAGGGCAGGATGGGTGGGCAGGACGCGCACACCATAGCCCACGCTGCCGGTCTCAGAGGGTCGCAGATGAACAGCATAGCGCATGGAGCCATCTGATTCTTTCTTGATGTAGTTCATTGGGAGAGTTTGATCGGGCAGAATCAGGTCGTCGCGTGCCTCTCCATAGACCAGTTCAACGGCCAGGTCCTCCTTTTGCAGGTCATCAGTGCGAACCCAGGCGCTGACGTCAACGCCCTCGCCAAGGCTAAGTTGTCCATCACGAAGCCCCTCTGCAAGGAGTTCTAGCGTCGACCAGTGCTGCCGGACATGCTCTTTCCAGCTGGCCAGGACGCGTGCCTCTTCGTATCGACTCTCCTCCATTTTGATGCCAGCCCGGATGTCAGGAACGTAGAAGCGAGTCGTGTATTCCTTTACCATACGGCGCATGCTGAATGCAGGAGCGCAAGTGCGGATGGCCTCCTTCATCACGGCTATCCAACCATGGGGGAGGTTATCAGGGCCACGATCATAGTAGGCCGGAATAATCTGCTCTTCTAGCACTTGATAGAGGGAAAGACTATCAGCCTCAGCCTGTACCTCTGGATCGTGATATTCGCGCTCTTCTCCAATGGCCCAGCCATTTTTACCGTTGTAGCCCTCGGCCCACCAACCATCAAGGATGCTGCAATTTGGCTGTCCGTTGAGGGCGGCTTTCTGCCCGCTGGTACTCCAGGAATACAACTTTTCCTCTGAACTGATCGCTGCGAGAGAAGCGGTAAACCTGCTGGATCAAGGCTTTCCCAGGTTCGTCGGCAGGGTGGGCCTTGCCTGCAAAGACAATCTGGACAGGCCGATCAGGATGGTTCAGAATACGAGCGAGTCGCTCAGGATCCCGGAAGATCAGAGTTGCACGCTTATAAGTGGCAAAACGGCGAGCAAAGCCGATGACGAAGGCGTTGGGATCGAGCATACTCTCGAACTCAGTCATCTGGACAGACCCTTCCCCCAGGCGGAGATGCTGCCATCGTAAGCGGCGACGGGTATAGTCAACAAGAGCCTGTTTGCGCCGCATGTGGACGTTCCAGAGTTCCTCGTCGGGAATGTTTGCAATATGCTCATCCCAGAACTCTTGCTGATCAACGTCTTTGCCCCAATCGCTATCAAGATAGCGACCAAACAGCACATTCATCTCCGGGGCGACCCAGGTGAAGGTATGGATGCCGTTAGTGATGTATTCAATGGGGACCTCATCGGCATCAATGCCTGGCCAGAGGAACTGCCACATCTTGCGCGATACAGCTCCATGTAATGCACTTACGCCATTATGGGAGCCAGTGAGGCGCAGCGCAAGGACGGTCATACCATAGGTGGGACCCCAACCATGATCCTCGCGTGCAATATCCATAAACTGTTCGCGCCTCAGTCCCAGTTGTCTCCAGTAGGAACCGAAGTACTGATCAATCAAATCAAAACTAAAGGTATCGTTCCCTGCTGGTACAGGTGTATGAGTGGTGAACAACGAGTTTGCTACCACAGCTTCTCGAGCTTCGTTAAAGCTCAAACCGGAAGCAACGAGCTCTCTACAGCGTTCCAGGTTCAGGAATGCCGCATGGCCCTCGTTCAGATCCTGGGAGATACGCATCTCGCGATCTCCCCCATACAGGCGGGCGGAAAGCTCGCGGTCGGCAGGAGCATTTGGTGCTACATCGGTATCCATCAAATACAGGGGAACGCGCCCAACCTGGATCTTCCATGCCTTGGCATGAATTCTGCGGCCAGGAAGATCGACGCTAATCATGACCTCATTGCCATCCGGGCCGCATGCTGGCACGGCAGGAGCCTCAGAAAAGTGTAACTTGTCGTAAAATGCTTCCTGGACGCCCTCACGGGTAATGTGCTGGCGGAAATACCCCTGCGGATACAAAAATCCAACGCCGACGAAGGGGAGTCCGAGATCGCTGGCCTCTTTACAATGATCGCCCGCAAGGATACCTAGACCACCAGAATAGATGGGCAAAGCTTCGTTTATGCCAAATTCTGCTGAGAAATAGGCAATGACGTGGTTGGTCAGTTCCGGGTAGGTTGTCGTGAACCAGGTATCTTCGGGGCGGGGGTTCATATAATGGTCAAAATCCCGGAGTACACTGCCGTACTCCTTCAGATAGTCCTCGCGTTGGGCAGCTTCTTCAAGCCGCTTCGGTTCCACTTCGCTGAGAAACCGCACAGGATTATGCCCCACACGGTCCCATAACTCAGAGTCGAGTGTTCTATACAGTGCGCGGGCTTCAGGATGCCAGCTCCACCACAAGTTATACGCCAGTTCGTACAGGCGACTGATGCGAGCGGGCATGATCGGGAAGACCGTCATGCGGCCAAAAACTTTCATGAGGGAAACGCCCTTCTCTCGTGATGATCCAGTAACTTCTACCGTCATCAGTATATCTTTTTGAGGAGTCAAGGTCAATGTGGGGAATCTGCAGGGCTTTCCTCAGCACACAGCGGCATGTCTCGCCCTTCCAATCGGAATGTACAAGAGCCTCTGGTGCCAACTCAACCTTATGGTACTGACAGCCAAGTTGACAGCAACCCTATGCGACAGACGGCTACATAGGACAACAAACACGAACAACGCGTGGTGAGCAAATCTAGCATTGGAGCGTGCTGAAGGCCATCAAGAGAGCAGAGCAGTACCGCGAGATAGACTCCGTTGACCCCGTGTTGTATAATCCGCCTATACAGCAGAGTGATCACCAGGAGTTCTCCTCTTGCCAACAACACGCCTTCTGCTCGTCCGCCATGGCGAAAAGCTCGCCAACCGCGACTACCGCTATATCGGAGTGAAAGATGAACCATTAAGTACCCATGGGCAGGCGCAAGCGCTACAACTGGCGCAGGCAGTAGCTATTTTCCCTGTAGCGGCAGTGTATAGCAGCCCGTTGCAACGTGCATACCAGACAGCCATCCCCATCGCAGAGCGCCATACCCTTGAAGCACTCAAGCTGGATGCACTGCGTGAATGCAATTTCGGCACCTGGGAAGGGTTGAGCCGGGCCGAAGTGCTTGCGCGCAGTCCGCAAGATGCTCGTCATCTACAGGAATGGGAGCGAGATCTGGCGATTGCGCCTCCTACAGGTGAACGTTTTGCGGACATGCAGAGGCGCGTCTGTGCCGCCGTTGAGCAACTGGCGCTGGCGCACTCAGCCCAGACCATTGTGCTTGTTTCCCATGTGGGGCCAATCAAAGGGCTGCTGTGTGCCGCCATGGGTACGCCCCTTCCTTCTTCCTTGCGCATCTTTCTCGATCCGGCCACCATCAGTGTGGTGGATTGGCAAGATATGGCCCATGCCACCGTACGGTTAGTCAATAGCCATGCCCATCTGGGTTGGCAAGAAGCCCGCTGGATCCCATTGGTGGAGATGCACCAATGGGATGGCTCTCGAAATGCACA
>VBHI01000257.1 GCA_005881495.1 Chloroflexota bacterium | reverse complement strand
AACGAAAGAACGCGAGAGAAGGGAGTTTATGAGGCAGATGGCGAAAGATTTTCGTGAGGTAATGCACATTGCAGGCAATCGTGAGGATTTCGTGAAAATCGTCAAGGCCCAGGTGAGGTTACCCAGTATCATACATGGAGGAGAGTGCTTCCTGCAACAGGCCCTCTTTATTTACCTAAATTTTGTCCAAAGTAGTGACATCGAGAACGAGTGAAGAACTTGCCAAAAGCATGAAGAAGGCTCATACCTAATGGAGAAAAAGTTGTCCGACCATTAGGAGGAGCCACATCATGAACGAGTGTATCACAGAAACCACCTGTCATTTTACCCCAGCCGCCAGCCTGGCGGCATTGGGAGTCGTCTTGGAGCAACGCAAGGTGTTTGAACCGATTCGAGCACATGTGCAGATTGAGCAAAAGACCGTCAAGCACACGCCCCAGGACAAGCTCTACGATAGCTTCATCACGTTGTTGGCGGGAGCCCACGGGCTGGTAGAAATCAACACCCTGTTGCGAGCCGACCGCGCTTTGCAACAAGCCTTTGGACGAAAGTGCTGCGCGGAGCAATCGGTCGTGCAACAAACGTTGGATGCCTGCACCCCGACGCAGGTCGCCCAGATGGAGCAAGCCATGGATGAGATCTATCGCACGCATAGTCGCGGCTTTCGCCATGACTATCGTGCTGACTGGCAAATTCTGGATGTAGACCTCTGCGGCTGGCTCTGTGGCAAACAGGCAGCGTTTGCCACGAAAGGCTATTTTGCCAATGCCGCTCGCAATCGACGGGGGCGGCAGCTTGGGCGCGTGCTGGCTTGGCGTTATCAGGAAGTGGTCGTGGATCGTCTCTTTCCCGGCAATTGCCAACTCAATGCCACCTTGCAGACGTTGGTAAGCGCTGCTCAAAACACGTTGCAGCTCGACGCTGAGCAACGTCAACGTACACTGGTGCGCATCGATGCTGGAGGCGGGAGCATGCCCAACCTGAATTGGCTGCTGGAGCAGGGCTATGAGGTGCTGGGCAAAGCGTGTTCGGGGCAACAGTCTCGTCAGCTGGCCACTACCGTCCAGCACTGGATGACCGATACCCAGGTTCCTGAGAGACAAATCGGCTGGGTGTGCGAGGAGCCCACCGCTTTTGTGCGCCCGGTTCGTCGGGCTGCGGTTCGCTCGCGCAAAGCCAACGGTCAGTGGGGCGTGGGCGTGTTGATTTGCTCGCTTTCGGATCAGGCAGTGTTTCACCTGGCAGGCGTGCCTCTGCAAGCGCCTGCCGATGAGCAGATGGTGTTGCAAGCTCTGGTCAGCCTCTACGACCAACGAGGCGGGGGCATCGAGACCAGCTTCAAAGAAGACAAGGGCATCGGCTTGACCAAACGCAACAAAAAGCGTTTTGAAGCCCAACAAATGCTGATGCTCTTGGGCAGCCTGGCTCACAATGTGATTGTCTGGGCTCATGAGTGGCTCAACACTCCTGCTCCAACTGAACCTGAGCAGGCCCAGCTGATACCCCTCTCGAGCCGTGAACCTTTGCCGCACTATGGTCCTTTGCGCATGGTGCGCGATGTCTTTCATATCAGTGGCTTTCTGCGGTGGGATGCCTGCGGACAGCTCCTGGAGATTGTCCTCAACCAGGACGCTCTCCTGGCTCGTCGCATCCTTTTTTCGTTGCGCCAATTGCTTGCTCCCATGCATGTTGCCATTAATTTGGGCCAAACTTAGGTATTTAGGGCATGTTAGCTATAGACAGAGCATCCTGGCCGCGTTTTTGTGGTAATATTTGGGCAAAGATTGCGAATAAGTAGGAGGCTACCTATGGCCATACGGGCGCTGCTCAAGCGTAATACGTACTACGATTCGATCACCCTCATGTCCGTAGCCCAGGCCGTTAAGGATCTTCCGGGGGTAGAGGATGTCGGCGTGGTCATGGCCACGGAATTGAACCGCGAACTGTTGCACAACTCCAACCTGCTCCCCGTTGCATTTCTCGCCAAGCAGGAGACGACACCTGGCCCGGAGGACTTGCTGATAGTGGTACGTACAATAGATGAGGCACATGCGGAGGTAGCGCTGACCGTCGCAGAGAAGCGCCTTACTTCACCTGGAGACCGTGGAGACTCTGGTGCTCGTGTAGGGGTTAGGGCGGGGACCCTGGTGGAACCCTACCTGGAGGGTAGGTCTGCCGGTTCGCTAGAGATAGCGCTGCGGCGCGACAAGACTGCGAATCTTGCGGTGATAACCGTAGCCGGAGAACATGCCTGGCTCGAAGCCGAGCAGGCGCTGCACCACGGACTGCATGTCTTCCTCTTCAGTGACAACGTGCCCATTGTGTATGAGCAGCAGCTCAAGGCTCTGGCACTCAGGAAAGGGCTACTGATGATGGGACCCGACTGCGGCACTGCCATTATTAACGGCGTCGGGCTGGGCTTTAGTAACGTGGTGCCACGCGGCTCCATAGGTATCGTCGGGGCATCAGGCACCGGGATGCAGCAGATTACCTGTCTGATTGCCGCAGCTGGCCTGGGCGTCTCCCAGGCCATCGGCACGGGTGGGCGCGACCTGTCTGAGGCTATTGGCGGTGTTATGATGCGCAGCGGGCTAGAAATGCTGGCCGACGATCCGCAAACCGAGGTGATCATCCTGGTCTCCAAGCCACCAGCTCCGCGGGTGGCGCACGAGCTCCTGGCGGCAATGCGACTCGCAAAACCGGTGGTGGTCGTCTTTCCTGGCGCTGTACCTGAGCAGTTCGCAGTATCCGGGAACGTCCACCTGGTGCGGACGTTGACCGAGGGTGCTGTACTGGCGGTCTCGCTGGCAGGTGGTGATCCCTCTCGTGTGCCGGGCAAAAGTACGCCCCTCATGTACGACCTGACAGCTGAGCGCAAGAAGCTGGCCTCGTCGCAGCGCTACATTCGCGCACTCTATTCTGGAGGCACGCTTTGTGACGAGGCGATGCTGCTGCTCAGTGAGCGGGTGGGTGCAATGGCGTCCAATATTCCTCTCCGTCCGGAGTGGGCGCTGGCACCTGGCGAAATGTATCGCGGTCACACAGCACTGGACCTGGGCTCCGACGAGTTCACGCGGGGCCGACCGCACCCGATGATTGACCCAAGGCTGCGCTTGCAATACCTGGCTCGCGCTGCAGAAGACCCGGAGACAGCGGTAATTCTGCTGGATATCATCCTGGGATTCTGTGCGCACCAGAATCCGGCGGCAGTCTATGTACCAGCAATTAACCAGGCGCGTGCCACGGCTACTGCTGTGGGGCGATCTCTGCAGGTGATCGTCTCGCTCTGCGGAACTGAGGGCGATCCACAGCGCCTCTCGATGCAGCGTACAGCGCTCGAAGCGGCTGGCGCGCTGGTATTTGAAAGCAACGTGGCTGCTGCACTGGCTGCCGCCTCATTCGTGAGCGACGCTGATACCAGCGCCACCTTTCAAGCCGAGGAGATCGACCATGACTGAGGCTGCTGACCTTTTTGACTCTCCCTTGCACATCATTAATGTTGGGGCCGATCTCTTCGCCGACGCGCTGGCTACCCAGGGTGTGCCCGTAACACATGTCACCTGGCAGCCTGCGCCGGGCAATAGCGATGCGGCACTGAGCGTGCTGCTGGGAGACCCACGCGTCGACCATGCCAATCAGGAGGTAGTACAACGCATGATGGCCGCGCGTCCGCGCCTCGTTGACGTGCAACCGGCAGGTGAGGCGATCCCCGGGATGCATAAGCACCTGCTGCTGCACGCCGGGCCGCCTATCACCTGGGAGCGCATGTCGGGTCCCTTGCGTGGCGCGATCACGGGCGCGCTGCTCTACGAGGAACTAGCACCGGACATAGCAGCCGCAGAGCGCCTGGCGGCAAGTGGCGATATCGCTTTCGCTCCCTGCCACCACTTTCATGCAGTTGGGCCAATGGCCGGTGTCGTCTCGGCATCCATGCCAGTCCAGGTGATAGAGGAGCCGATCTCCGGACACCAGGCGTTCAGCACCTTGAATGAGGGACTGGGCAAGGTGTTGCGCTATGGTGCCAATAGCCCCGAGGTCTTGACAAAGCTGCGCTGGATGCAGCAGGTGCTGGGCCCGGCACTGGCCCGCGCGGTGCGCGCAATGGGCGGTTTGGAGTTAAAGACTATAATAGCGCAGGCGCTGCTCATGGGCGACGAGTGCCACAATCGCAACAAAGCGGCAACTTCGCTCTTCCTGCGAGAGGTCGCGCCGTACCTGGTGGAGACGGGAACATCCACGGAGGAGACGGCCAGTGTATTGCGCTTCATCCATGGCAATGATCACTTTTTCGTAAACCTCTCGATGGCAACGTGTAAAGCAGCAACATTGGCGTCTCACGGCATTCCTTTCAGTAGCGTGGTGACCACCCTGGCTCGCAATGGCACGGATTTCGGCATTCGCGTGAGTGGCCTGGGCAACAGCTGGTACATAGCCCCGGCGCAGCCAGTCAAGGGGCTCTATTTTAGCGGCTTCTCGGAGGAAGACGCCAACCCGGATATCGGCGATAGCGCCATCACGGAGACGGCTGGCATTGGCGGGTTCGCCATGGCGACAGCACCCGCCATTGTACGGTTCATTGGCGGGACGCCTGCCGATGCGCTGCGGTATACATTGGAGATGTACGATATCACGGTGGCTGAGGAAAGTCAGTATCAACTGCCTCCACTGAGTTTTCGTGGCTCACCCGTGGGCATTGATATCCGGCAAGTCGTGCGCCAGCAACTGTTGCCGATCATCAACACCGGTATTGCCCATCGCCTGCCAGGCATAGGTCAGGTTGGCGCGGGCCTTGTGCGCCCGCCAATGGAGTGCTTTGTCGCAGCAGTGCGCGACCTGGCGGCTAACATACAGGGAGGAGGATAAAAAGGCAGGACGGTTTGTAAAGCGCCTCGTTACTGCTGATGGGCGGATACCAGCGCAATCTAACGACGAGTATGGATGCACTCGTACACCCCAATAGACGCGAGGAGCACGCGCGCACAGTCTATTTTACCGCTGATCGCACCCCGGTCGAGCAGTTGATCGACCAGATTATTTTGGATGCAGTCGTAAATCAAGGAAAGTAAGGAGAAGAAACCATGAAGCCAATCGATCTTAGCCACATGCGTGTGATTGACCTTTCGCAAAACTGGGACGTGAATACCCCCTCTTTTGCCACGTATGAAGGGCCTACTGTCAGGTGGATCAAACGCCCCGCCTTTGAAAAAGTGGGGGGACAGTTCATCTCGTCTACACTACATGTAGGAACGCACCTGGATGCCCCACTGCACTTCATCACTAATGGACAGGATATTGGCAGTATTCCGCTGGACAAGCTGGTGGGGCCGGGGGTAGTAGTGGACCTTGAGGCTATGGGCATTGGGGATTATGAGATCTATACCTCCCAGCACTTTGAGGAGTGGGAGCGGAAGACGGGCATACGGATCGAGCCTGGCGATATCGTGGTGGTGCATACCGGCTACCACAAACATTATCAAAGCAACTGGTACGGTAAATCCGAGCCGAATGAGATTCGTTATTTCAACATGCACCCGGGACCCACCCACGAATTTGTCGACTGGACACTGAAGCGGCAGATCTCCTGGTTTGCCATTGATGCCAGTTCGATGGATCACCCCATGAATACAGTGCTGCGCATAGTCCGTTCCGACCTGGCAGCCAAATGCGCTAAGAAGCTGGGCAGGCCGCTTGAAGAAATCTGGCCCGAAGAGGACCTGCAGCTGATGCACTACCAGTTATTCCCGCACGGAGTTTTCCACGTTGAGAATGCAGGTGGCATGATCGACGAGGTGCTCGACATGCGCTTATGGATCGGCTGTTTCCCCTGGAAGTTCAACATGGGAGAGGCGGCTTTCTGCAGGCTGGTAGCGTTCGTGGAGAAGTAAGCAACGCGAAACAGAACACGATGAATGAAAGGAAGCAGAGACAAGATGCATGACGTTCAGTCTCGAGCCTTTCAGCCGGTGCCATTCTCCAAGGTAGTGATAGATGATACATTTTGGGCACCGAGGCTGCGCATCAATCGAGAAAAGACCATTCCGCATATCTATCATATGTGTAAAGAAACAGGTCGTATTGATGCCTACAGATTGCAGTGGAAAGCCGGGATGGAGAAAGCACCGCATCAATTCTGGGACTCTGATGTAGCAAAGTGGATAGAAGCAGCTAGCTATAGCCTGGCAGTATTTCCTGATCCGGCACTTGATGCCTTGCTCGATACGGTCATAGCACTTATCGCCTCAGCTCAACAGCAAGATGGCTACCTGAATCCTCATTACACAGTTGTTGAGCCAGACAAGCGTTGGACAAATTTACGGCATGGACATGAACTGTATTGTGCAGGACACATGATAGAAGCAGGAGTGGCTCATTTTCAAGCTACCGGCAAATCCACACTACTGGATGTAGTACGCCGGTACGCTGATTATATCGATACAGTATTCGGCACAGAACCAGGAAAGAAACGAGGATATTGTGGTCACGAAGAAATCGAGCTTGCCCTAATCAAGCTATATCGTCTAACCGGCAATACACGCTATTTGCTTCTCAGCCAGTATTTTATTGATGAACGAGGCCGGTCACCATGTTACTTTGATACAGAAGAATCGCCTGACCTTCACAGATTAGGGAGAGAATACCACCAGGCACACCTACCTGTGCGTGAGCAAACAGAAGTTGTGGGTCATGCTGTGCGTGCAATGTACCTTTGTAGTGCCATGGCGGATCTTGCCTATGAGACAAACGATGAAACGCTTCTACAGGCATGTAAGCGCCTCTGGGATCACCTGCACACCAAACGCATGTTCATTACTGGCGGGATTGGCTCTTCCATGTATAATGAAGGCTTTTCCTCTGACTACGATCTACCAAATGACACGGCATACGCCGAGACGTGCGCAGCCATCGGGCTCGTTCTCTGGAGTCATCGTATGCTACAGTTAGCGTGTGATGCTCAATATGCGGACGTCTTGGAGCAGGCTCTCTATAATGGCGTCCTGAGCAGTGTTTCTCAGGACGGAACAACCTTTTTCTATGTGAATCCTCTCGCAAGCTCCGGTGATATCGCCCGTCAGGAATGGTTTGAGTGTGCATGTTGCCCAACAAACATTACACGCCTGTTGGCATCACTTGGTCAATACATATATGCTCAAAATGAGCAAGAAGTCTCCGTGCATTTATACGTACGAAGCTCTGTGCAATTGTATATACAGGGTCAGCAAGTGATACTCAGACAGGAAACGCAATATCCCTGGGATGAGCATGTTGCGCTCACTCTGGAATTGGAACAGCCCACCCTATTTGCAGTCAGGCTCCGGATTCCTGGATGGTGCTCTGAAGCAACGCTGTTAGTGAATAATGAGCTGATTGATATTCAGGCAATGAGTGAGATGGGCTATGTCAAGCTGGAGCGTACATGGAAACATTCGGACATCATCTCTTTGCGGCTACCTATGCCAGTAGTACGCATGTATGCCCACCCGGATATACAGGCTGATGGGAATCTTGTAGCCTTACAGCACGGACCTCTCGTCTATTGTCTTGATAGTGCAGACAACGCTATTCCTTTACATCGACTCTTCCTTCCACGTACATCCCATGTAAGCTCTTCCTTTGATCGCAGTCTGTTCGGAGGCATTATTACCGTGACTGCGGATGCAATGGCTCTTGATACCTTTGGGTGGGATAACAGGTTATATCGTCCACAGAGTCCCGCAATGTATCCTGCAAAACTTACAGCAATTCCT
>VBHI01000256.1 GCA_005881495.1 Chloroflexota bacterium | reverse complement strand
AGAGAATGGAAGGCCTGGCGCGATCTCCAATTTCCTCTACAAATAACCTGGTACCTCCAGCACCTTGAACATAGCGTCCGTTGAACTTAGGGTCGGGTTTCATCGTGAACCTCCTGTCACTAGATACGACGTTGTAGCATGAGCAAGCCTTTGCCAATGGAATCGCCGATAGATGGAAGCTGCCCCTGGTGAATGCCGCTATAAGCATACCGAGTCAGCACGCTCAATGTCAAGGCTATGGTTCTGAATGGGCGGGCAATGCAAAAGTCTCACAAAGAGCAAACAAAGGAGCCATTCCATGTTAGAATGGGGAAAGCCCCATGAACTCTTGACGGAGGACTAGCTCCTTGCTCATCTTCTTTCTTCGACTGTATCATCTGCTCACTTGCTTGCAAGGAATGAACGAAGGATCTCAGCATTGGATCATCAAAGGTCAACAAGCGTCTGTCATACTTGAACCAGACATGTATAGTCTCCCTGAAGCACGAGAAGCGTAAACTATGTAATCAACGGGCAATGTGAGCCGTTAGACTGAGTGTGAAACGAGGACGACATTGTATCGCCACCATCCAGGATGTGCATGCCTGATGGCCGTCCCGCTCATCCTGCGAAACCAGGTGAGCGGCATGCTGGTGCTCACTTCAAAAGAGGAGAGCGCTCCCGGGCAAGGAACCCACCTGCTCGCCCAGATTCCATTGGAGAGTGCGGATTTATCCAGCTCGTCCGCTTGGGGATGATGGTAGTTAACACCAATCCTTGAACGGAGTTGAGCATGAAATCCCTTCTTAATGCGGATTACCCGAAAGTCTGGCCGTTTCCTACCAAAGTTTGGCCACCTTTGTGCGAAGAAGGTTGTGACAGTAAGAGTGGTACAAAAGCCTTGCCTCGTGGAAGGAATCAACCAGCAGCTTCGTGCCCAAACAGGTTAGAGAGAGCCTTGAACAAGAGTATTCAAACAAAGGAAACAGTCTCTATTTGTAGAATTATACAAGCTGTAGAAGCATTGTTATGCCATCACTAGTAGGAGGTCAGCTATGAACAAAGATGATCACAAGGCCGTCTCGGCGCGCGATCTCATGGCAGTCACGGTCTTCTACGCCATCAACATCCTTCTGTTCCCTGTCACGTTGATCGGTTACGTGATTTGGGTTGGCAAGGCCGTACTCACTGGTAGAGGATCGGGGGTCTCGGTAAGCGCGCAAGGGCCGCTGTCGGGACGCTGGTTTATGCACTATCTGGGTACCAGGGAAGATGAGCCATCTTCCCAACTGATGATGGTGCTGCCGGGCATCTCTCCGGTGGGCGTGCGTCTGGCATCCGCCTCGACGAGGCTTGCTCACCGTCTGACAGGTTACGTGCCCAGGGTTTTCAGGTATCCTTTCGAGGGTGATATTCCCAGACAGTACGAGGCAGGAGCACGCATGACGTTTTTCGACGAGGCGTGCGAGCGGTACCTGCCCAACATGGCACAGTTTGTCATCCTTGGCGCAGGCTTCGACACCCGCGCGTTGAGACTGCCTCCTGACAGGCAGGTCAGATCCTTCGAGGTCGATACCCTAAAGACCCAGGCGATCAAGCGCGAGATGCTCTCGAAGACCTCCATCGACGCGACCGGGATCACGTTTGTCGCAGCCGACTTCGAGAAGGAGGACTGGTTCACACGACTCGTGGATGCTGGCTTCGATCAAAGCAAACCTGCCCTCTTCCTTTGGGAGGGCGTGGTAATGTATCTGGACCGGGAAGCGGTCGAGGACACGCTGCGCAAGATCGGAAGCTGCGCCTCGGGCAGTGTGGTCGCGTTCGACTACTTTACCACTGAGGTCCTCTCCTCGCAGGCGCTGTATTGGCGTTTCGCAAGAATGAGCACCAGAGCGGCTTCCGAGCCACTGAAATTCGGGATCGAAAGCCTGCCGCCGACAAGGGAGCGCCTTGCCGAACTCCTCCAGCCTGGCGGACTCTCACTTGTTGAGCAACACACTCTTGGGAAAGAGACGGGAAAGGAGCGCGCATGCGGAGGCTTCGCTCTTGCCATCGTGAGCTCTGCCGACCAGCGCTTTCGTGATGTGCCTGACTGATCCCGCTTGTTCCTCGTCTCGACAAGCCTACGTCATTCCTCTTTGCCCTCCGCATGTGTGGGTTGACTGAATGAATCGCCGAAAGGGGCTTTTCTGCGTCAGTGCCTCAACTTGGGGTCATAACATTTTTTCGTACAGTTTTCCCCGCTAAGCGATAGGGGAAGGAAGCGGCTTCAGTGGTATTTGCAGAGAGAACATGCTTCCTGATGGAACATTTGAGTCACAAAGACAAGCAGAAAGAAGAGGTTTGTCTTGAAAAACGAAGAGATCAGCGTCAGCTTCTCGTTGTTTCTCAACCGATTCCTTGGTGGAAATGCTTCTTTCCCGTCTTCTGCATGATTTTCTTCCTGCTTAGCGGGGAAAACTGTACGAAAAAATGTTATGACCCCATTCTAGCACCGTGCGAGCCTCCCAGGATAGTTTTTCATACACCTGGCGATGGAGCCCGCGCGTGGTAACAGCTCGGACATAGTGTGCTGCTTTATCAAGTACCGCAAAGGGAGGTAATTCAAAGCACTCTTTGGCAAGGCTCTCCAGGGCGGCATTGATCAGATCAGCTACATCTTCTTTCGTTCGGGCCACGCCGATCATCGCTTTGAGGGCGCAGGTGCGGGCAGCAGGGCTATAGGGTTTGAGTTGTCGTGCCGCTCGAATTAGAGGAATATGGCGTTGTCGTGTGCCACTGGTATCGTATGTTTCTAGATCAGAAGCACTCAGGTTGGGATCAACGATCTTGACGATGTGGTTGAGAATAGCGAAAGGGACTTCACTCAGAGGAATGAAGCGACCCAGTCGTTGGTGGGTTTTGAGCAGCACGAGAAAGCCCGCTTCGGCAACCGTGCCTTTCGTCGAACGGAGTGCAAGAACGCGTTCTTGCGGCGTTGGAGTATAGACCTCTTCCAGATCTTTCGCTGTCAAGATCCGCTTGAAGCGGGGATAGGCCGTTCGTTCAATTGCCGTCATGTGCTCAACGTTTCTCTCTCGTGTGACATCAACGAGACACAGTCATGGATTTCTGCTACCTTGTATTAGCAGAATAGATCATCCCGATTTCACTCCATTTATTTCTGCCAATCCTGTCGAAAACCCACGTTTTCGACTTCTGCTCAGGTTGTTGAGGCATCAAACAAAAATGGCAGTTGTGGAAACGAATCCTTGCCGTACCCCTTTGCAACAGCATCACATCCCTTGTGACGTGGGAGATGCCACCACGAGCCGAATGTTGTGGCTACTGCACCATTTCTGAAGATAGAGGTTTTCCTGATCTGTCACCACCACATCAATCTCATCTATTCCACAGACCCGCGCAAAGTCAACGGTGCCGACTTTCGTGTGATCGAGAGGGAGAATCACTCGTTGTGCCTGTGCAATGACCGCAGCCTTCAGTTGCGCCTCATTGAGGTCAGCGACGGTGCATCCACTCTCTGAGAGACCGCCAACTCCAATAAAGGCGGTGTTTATCGTGAAACGGGTCAGATTTTCCAGAGCAAGTGGCCCAACCAGGCTTCCACTGATACGACGGAGGTATCCACCGAGCAACACATGGGTAACGGTTGGGAGATCGGCGATGATTTCTGCTACTGCGGGAGCATTGGTCAAGACGGTCACATACCGTCCACTTCGCTCCAAGTTCCGGGCAATTTGGAACACGGTCGTTCCACCATCCAGGAAAATGGCGTCTCTCTCGCCGATCTCTTGTAAACACGCCAAGGCAATGGCTTGCTTTGCCTCTGCATTGTGTGCGGCGCGATTGGCTACTTCCTGTTCTCGCGGGGGGCGTACAGAGACCGCGCCTCCATGGGTCCGTTTCAGTAAACCGCGCTCCTCCAACACGCTGAGGTCCTTGCGCAAGGTTGGTTCAGTCACTCCGAAAAGAGTGGTTAGCTGAGCAGTACGAACCTTCCCACGCGCAACGATCAGATCGACAATTTGCTGCTGGCGTTCATCAGCAAAGATGGGTTCTTCATGAGGTCGATGCTTCGTATTCATATCTTCAGTATAGCAGATATGTTCGGATATTTGCAAGTATTTTCTATTGACTTTCTTTTGTTTGTATATTATACTCTATTTCAGAAAGTAAAACAAAGTGAACATACAGCTAACCGTTAGAAAACGAATGTGTAGAGCATGCACGTCAATGGCGCACCTCAACGCTCTCGGGATAATAAGGCCGTTGTCTTTCACATGGTTCTTCCTCGAGAGCACCAACCGCCTCAAGAAGAGAAAGGAGTACGAGAGTGAAACACCTCATCGGTGTGGACCTGGGTGGGACACGCTTACGGGCCGTGCGGATGGACACCACCGGTCACATCTTTCAGCATCGCAGCGTCGCCACTGCTGCCACTGCTGGACCCGAAGAGGTCATTTCCCAGGTCGTATCACTCGTCGAGCAGGTCATCGGCGATGTCAGCCATGCCGATATTCTGGGGATTGGCGTTGGCTCGCCTGGCCCAACCGATCCTTTTGCAGGCATTGTGCTGCATGCTCTGACCTTACAGGGATGGGTGAATGTGCCACTGCGAGCGCTTCTTGAGGACCAGACAGGCTTGCCAGTGATCCTCCATAACGATGCGCATGCTGCCGCTCTTGGTGAGTGGTACTTTGGCAGTGGGCAGGGATGTCAGGACTTTGTTTATGTGACCGTGAGTACAGGCATCGGTGGAGGCATCATTGCCAACGGCCAATTGCTCCTCGGGCGCAAAGGCCTGGCAGGTGAGATCGGGCATATGCAGATTCAGTCTGATGGTCCCGTCTGTAGCTGTGGACAGACCGGCTGCTGGGAGTCACTGGCCTCTGGAACCGCTCTCGCTCGCTTTGCCGTGCAGGCGTTGCAACGGAAGTCCCCATCATTGCTCCACGACAGCGCGACGAAAGGGCCTCTCACTGCTGCACAGGTGGTCGCAGCTGCAACGCAGGGCGATGAGATGGCACAGGACTTACTCCGTCGTGAGGGAGAGTTTTTAGGGATGGGCCTGGTGAACCTGTTGCATCTCTTCTCCCCTGAGCGTATCACGCTTGGTGGAGGAGTTGCTCAGGCGATGGCATGGCTCGAACCGCATATTCATCGCATCATTGCTGCGCGAGCCTTGCCCTCCTACCGCGATGTGCCTATTCACTACGCCCACCTTGGAGATCAGGCAGGCGTCATCGGAGCCGCGACGCTGCTCTTGGCGTCTGTGACTAGTTGAAGACCATCCACCAAAGATGGAGAACAGGAGAAAGAAGATGATCGAGAAAGAAGCACGATTACTGAGAATTGGGGTCGTCGGAGCAGGCCCGATCTCGCAGGCCGCCCATTTTGAGGCCTGTCGGAGGGCACGTAATGCTGAATTGTACGCCATCTGCGACCTGGCAGACGACCTGGTCAAGAACATGGCCGCCATCCACCATCCCCACGTCACCTATCTGGACTACGATCAGATGCTGGCCGATCCGCACGTCGAAGCGGTCATTGTGGCTACAGCCGATCAGTTCCACGTATCCATGGCTTCCAGGGCCCTTGCCGCTGGTAAGCATGTGCTGGTAGAAAAACCGCTTGGGGTGAGCGTTGAGGAGTGCGAAGCACTCCGTCAGCAGGTGCAGGCGTCTGGGCTGGTGCTCCAGGTCGGGACGATGAAGCGCTTCGACCCAGGCATCGCCTTCGCCCACCAGTTCATCCAGGAAGAGATCGGACAACTCCTCGCGCTCAAAGCCTGGTACTGCGACTCGACGTACCGCTATATCGAAACCGACGACCTCCAACCCATTCCCGTCACGAGTACAAATGCCAGGCGACCAGCAGGCAATCCGAAAGCAGACAAGCAACGATACTATTTATTGGGGCACGCCAGTCACCTTGTCGATACGGCCCGCTTTCTGGGCGGCGAGATCGTCCGTGTCCAGGCCAGACTCGTCGAAAAGTTCGGAGCCTATTGCTGGGTTGTTGCGGCTGAATTCGCCGATGGCAGCGTTGGTCACCTTGACCTGACGATGTCTGTGCGGATGGACTGGCATGAGGGCTTTCAGGTGTACGGTGAACACGGCAGTGTGATTGGCAAGACCTTCAATCCCTGGTATCTGCGCTCCAGCGAGGTGGAATGTTTCAGCGTGCGTGATGGACAGTATCACCGCGTCCTTGGTGCCGATGCACATGTCTACAAGCGACAAATCGAGGGTTTTGCAGAGACGATTCTGCACGGAGTGCCTCAGCATGGGGCAGGGATCGAGGACGGCGTCGCGGCCATACGGACTCTGGTGGCTATCTCACGTTCTGTCGAGACGGGCGCATGGATCTCAGTGGCTGATGTGACAGGAGGCGTGTGATGCGACTAGGGATTTTCTCCAAGACGTTTGCTCGTCCGAGCGTAGAAGACGTGTTCGATGCCGTGAGAGCGCATGGACTCCACTGTGTCCAGTTCAATCTGTCCAGCGCTGGTGTGCCACCGCTCCCAGATGAGATCGCCCCTTCCCTCATCACTCGTATTCGTGAGGCAGCGCAAAGCAGAGACATCGAGATCGTCGCTGTTTCTGGCACCTACAACATGATCCATCCAGATCAAGAGGTGCAACAGAGGGGCCTGCGTCGACTACGGACGTTGGCCGCCGCCTGTCAGGGCCTGGGAACTGCCGTCATTACGCTTTGTACAGGCACACGCGATTCCGCAAATATGTGGCATTGGCATCCAGAGAATGATTCTTCCCAGGCATGGTCTGATCTCTTACGCGCGATGGAGGCTGCCCTGCGGATCGCTGAGGAAGAGCAGGTGACGCTGGCCTTTGAGCCGGAGCGGG
The DNA here is from genome assembly GCA_005881495.1 of Chloroflexota bacterium. Next base: position 13,613 of record VBHI01000256.1, on the reverse strand, counting down.
CCAATGTGGTGAATACCGCCGCACGCGGCCACGCCTTGCTCGCCGCGATGCAGTCCCCACGCCTGAAGGTGGTGATCGATCCCGCAAACCTGATCGTGCCAGACGATGAACGACCGATGAGCCAGGTCCTCGATGAGGCCTTTGACCTGCTGGGAGAGCATATCGTCATCGCCCACGCCAAAGATCGAGGGGTAGATGATACCTTCCGGGCTGCCGGAGAGGGGATCCTCGACTATGATTCCTATCTGCGTCTCCTTCAGGCAAGGGCTTTTCCTGGTCCTTTGATCATCCATGGCCTAGCTGAAACGCAGGTGGATGCTGTCCTTCAGTTCCTTTATGACAAGCTCCAGAGGAGGTAAACACCACATGCCATTCTTTTCCACTGACTCCATCACCTTTCACTACCTGGATGTGGGGCAAGGGCGGCCCTTTGTCTTCCAGCACGGGACGGGCGGCGATGTCCACCAGACACAGGATCTCTTCGTCCCCCCGCTTGCGTTTCGCCTGCTGACGCTGGATTGTCGTGGGCATGGGGAAACCAGGCCCGTTGGCGATCCCGCATTTCTCAGCTTCAGCTCATTTGCAGATGATCTCATAGCACTCCTTGATAGGCTCCACCTGCCGCAGGCCGTTGTTGGCGGCATCTCGATGGGGGCAGGTGTTGCGCTCAACGTCGCGCTGCGGTATCCACAACGGGTGCAGGCTCTGGTGCTGGTGCGACCGGCCTGGTTACATGAACCGTTGCCAGCCCACCTCCAGGTGTACCCACGGATCGCGAAGCTGATCCGAGACGCTGGCGCGGCACAAGCCAGCGAAGAGTTCAAGCGCACAGAGGAGTACCTGGAACTCCAACGCACGTTCCCAGTGACAGCAGCTTCCTTGCTCACGCAATGTACGCGCCCACGTGCCGAGGAGACGGTGGATATCCTCGAACGCTTGCCTCGTGATGCCCCCAACAGGAACCCAGAAGACTGGGCCCATATCCACGTTCCAACGCTTGTCCTGGTGAATGAAGACGATCCTCTTCACCCCTTTCACTATGGTGAGGTTCTTGCCCATGCCATTCCAGGTGCCACGCTGAAACAGATCACATCGAAGGCCACTGATGCTCAGCAACACGCACGGGATATTCAGCACGCCATTGAGCACTTCTTGCTGGGTCTGGTGTGAAGATGGACGCAGGAGGGAATAGTTGTCGCATGTAGCTGTGACCGAAACGGAGAGAGACAGAGAATGGTCAGCGTTGCCATCTTTTGTACCGTGGTCACTCAGGAATGAGATTGTTCCTGGAGAAAGGAGTGGTTTACAAGCAGAGAACTGAAACTTTTACCCACATCTGGTGCGGAGTACATAGTCCGTGTAGGTATCCCTACAGAAGAGGCAGGGCTGCCCCTTCTCAATGCCTCCCTTCTCAAGACGTTCATGACACAGATCCAATTGGGAGGTCAACGAAGAGAGAAGCCTGGTAGGTATTTTAAGGAATGGAAACTCCGCAGAACGCTTTTGATCCATGTCCGTTAGCAGTTTATCCATTCAAAGGAGAACACACATGATCCTTGAGCAAGGTGAAGTCATCAACGAAACTATCACCAAAATTCGTGCCGGGCGGTTCCAGCAACAGTACTGGCGGCGCTGGACAAACCGTCAACATTAACTACTTTCAAAAGGACACCAATGGCGTCTACGCAGGACTCGTGAGCAAGTTTAATGCGCAAAATAACGGTGTCCATGTCACTTACAACAGTAATGCGCCCCAGACGACCGATCAGATCCTGACTCTTCTCACGACGATGCTGCGTGCCCGCGGGCACTCCATTGATGTCTTTCCGATGGATATCATCTGGCCGCCCGAGTTCGGTGCCAATGGCTGGACCGTTCCTCTGGATGATAAGTGGCCTGCCAGCGATCGGGCGAATTATCTGCCAGGCCCGCTTCAGGGCTGTACCTATAATGGCAAGTTGTGGGCAGCACCGTACTTTACCGATGTTGGGGTGATCTACTACCGGACCGACCTCATCAAAACCCCTCCCAATACCTGGGATGATTTGGTGAGCATGGCCAAGGCGGCCTCCCCATCCAAAACGAAGTTTGGCTATCTCTGGCAGGGCGCACAGTACGAGGGACTGGTCTGTAACTTTGTCGAGGTCCTCTATGGCTATGGTGGGAACGTGCTGGATCCCAACAATCCCAAATCGGTCACTGTGAACAGCCCAGCAGGCATGCAGGCCTTGACGGAAATGGTGAGTTGGGTCGGCAAGATTTCGCCAGCGGCGGTGACGACCTATAAGGAGGAGGATAGCCGCTCAGCCTGGCAAGACGGAGACGCGGCCTTCATGCGCAACTGGCCGTATGCCTTTTCGTTGGGCAACGACCCAAAGACTTCCAAGATCGCTGGCAAGTTTGATATCCATCCCTTGCTCTACGGGGGCAGTAATACTATAGGCCACTCCAACATCGGTGGCTGGCAATATGGCATCAATGCTTTCTCCAAGAACCCTGATGCTTCCTGGAAGTTTATCAAGTTCATGCTCAGCCCGGACTCCCAGAAAACCATCGCCATCCAGTTGTCGGAGTTAGTCACGCTTAAGAGCATCTACACGGACCAAGACGTGCTGTCCAAGGTCCCGTTCTTCACCAAAGTGTTGACGATCCTCCAGAATGCATTGCCCCGGCCGGTCTCTCCTTTCTATCCGGACATTAGCCAGGCCATTCAACTGCGCGTCCACCAAGCCCTGACTAAGCAGACTAGCCCTGCAGCTGCTTTAAGTGCATTACAGTCGGATTTGCAGGCAATCGTGAACAGGTAGTATCCTGTCGTTCGTAGCCAGAGGTGGGGTATCTATCAGATACCCCACCTGTATGACCTTTGTTCAAATGTGAGAACTGAAGAACAGAGTACAACAAACGAAGGAGGGGTCATAACATTTTTTCGTACAGTTTTCCCCGCTAAGCGATAGGGGAAGGAAGCGGCTTCAGTGGTATTTGCAGAGAGAACATGCTTCCTGATGGAACATTTGAGTCACAAAGACAAGCAGAAAGAAGAGGTTTGTCTTGAAAAACGAAGAGATCAGCGTCAGCTTCTCGTTGTTTCTCAACCGATTCCTTGGCGGAAATGCTTCTTTCCCGTCTTCTGCATGATTTTCTTCCTGCTTAGCGGGGAAAACTGTACGAAAAAATGTTATGACCCCAACTTGGCGGGTATATGCGTCAGAAAACAGGTTTATGCTGTGCATCTCTCCATCCAGTCTTTCCCCTTTTTCTGTCCATGTGAGCATGGAATGTCGCTTCAGCGACAGGGGCGACCTTGTCGCTGAAGCGACCGCATCATGCGCAACATATCCACCCATGAGAGAGGGGAACTGAAGACGTTCCTGTTCTTAATCCAACTCGACTACTGGCAGGCCGTGTACGCCGAGAATGGTGGAGATTTCGCTGCCGTGATGGATGTCATGTTCGAGCACATGCCAGATGATCCACTGGAGCGAAACTGCGGGTCTCACTTCTCCAGCCAGACGCGCCGCATCCAACCACATCTGGGCGAATGGCTGGAGCGCAGGCTCTACCAGTTTCGCGTGACGCAAACGTTCCGCCTCATCCAAAGGCGGGAAGACCTGCTCAAGATCAGCAGGGGTCAGGCGGGCAAGCGTATTCTGGATCATCTGCCAGGTCTTCTCAAGTCCGGCAACCAGTTCTGCCGCCGGGTGGAATGGATCCACGCCCCCCTCACAGATTCCGAGAGCCCATAATTCGAGGGAAGTAAGATCGGCGCTCCCCTCGCCCATCCGTGCGTGGAACCACCAGGCGCGATCTGCGACAATATGCGTCGCGTACATGCCAATCGACCAGTGTTGCGGCGTGTTGCGCAAGGCAAGCTGCTCTCCTGTAAGGGGCGCGATGGCCGCGACAAGACGCTGCTGGTAGATACCCCAACCCGCGTAGAAGGGGAGGAGTGAAAGCTGATGTTCTGTCATGATAGGTATTCCTTGCTTTGTTCTGAGAGAAAAAACAGCACGATCGTATCAACTCGCGCGAGGAAACGATGGGAGAGACCAGAGGGAGGAGAGAGAGCAGGTCATCGCTTGCACAATGATCGAATATGCGGCTGCCACGACAGGGGAAAAGATGGCATCCATCTGCCAATGGTATGGTGGATGGGGAACATCAGCAATGCGTTCGCCGGAGTTCCATGCCTGACACCTCTTTGCCGCACGCTTCTCCATATCGGCTTCCCACCATCAAATGCTTGCGTTATCACTATCCGCCGTCTCGCTGAGGCCTCGCCAGAAAGGCCGTCGAGCAGGAATCATGCCCTGCGGCATTCCAGGCGTAGAACGGCTGAGCGCTCATGCCTGATGAGAGACACGCGATAGATGGAAGCAAGAATGGTCACGTCTGTTTCACTGTTTGAACAGGAAACAGGATGGAGTTAGCAGCACACTGGCATAGATGTCAAAACCTCCCCAAAAAACGAGTGAATACTTCACTACTATACAGGGAGAGAGATGATCCTGTCAAGGAGAGGTTGGCGAACTGGCGAACCCGATCCGGGACGCTTGGATCGGTAGAGGAGAGATACACAGGCACATGACACGGGCGGACCAGCAAAATACTTGCCACATGGCAAATTGATTCATATCCTCGCCAGTTTGACGCATATCACCGCCTGAATTTGGCAATATGCTGCAATTTTGAGCAGGAATTTGGCCTTTTCCTCCTCTGGCCTTTTTAGGCGAGGTTATGGGTCAATCTGTGTTTCGGGCGAAGTTATGCGCCCGGAAAATCCCTGTTGACTCATCCATTCAAGCTCAATGAACTGGCGAGGTTATGCGCCGGAAGCGGCGAGTTTATGGTCTTTTTGACAGCATGCCTATTTACAAAATGGTGATGGAAAAAGCAAGATGGGAAGGAATTTCGCTACTCGCTTTCATGTCAGTGCTCACATTGGAGGGCAAGTGCTTATGTTGGAGGGCCAAACCTGCTCACTTGGGAGGACATTTACCAGCGGTTATGGGCGATAATAGCTTGAAAGAGGTTCAAAAGGGCGCGCTTGTTGATGGTTTCATCCTGACGGACTTGAATCGCCCGTGCTGTCAGGTTCCCTTGCCCTTGGTTAATAATGCCCTCGGGATCGGGCACGATGGGGTCGTAGATGAAAATGTTGAGATGATCCTTCGCTCCGAGCAGCGCGCAGATGTTGCCATTCAGCGTAAAATAGGGCTGCTTGGTGCGCTTGATGGTCTCGGTCACGTCCGGGTCGGCGGCGTGCACCAGATCTCGCACCTGGCGGCAAATATCCTGCTGCCAGCCAGGGAGCGTCTGAATGTATTCGTCGATGCGGGAGTCGGTCTGGTAGGCACTCATGCAATGATGATACCACGAATCAAGGTTCTTACTTACGATGTATCACCTTCCATTTCTCTGATCGTCCCAAAGAATGGTGAAAGAGACCAAGGATTGTTTCTGTTGTGAGGAACTGCTGGTCAGTTGACTGAAGGTTCCTGAGCGAGTAGAGATGTGCAGGATGCAGAAGGAACAGATGCCCCGTGAGAACGAGGCAAAGAAAGAAGAGGTGGCAACCATGATTCACCGGATCGACGCGACGGTGTTGTTCGTCCGAGACCTGGCCAGATGTCTGACGTTTTATCGGGACACGCTCGGGCTTCAGGTGACAAATAGCGATTCCGTTTCTGTCGCTTTCCAGATGGAAAACCAGTACTTGCTCCTGCTGGAGGTCTCAGCCGCCGCAGACCTGATACGTTCGGAGGCCAATGCGCTGAAGATCGAGGGAGGGCCTCGCGTGCTGCTGGCCGCTGGTGTTGAGGATGTCGATGCCGCCTACGAGGCGCTGGTGGCCAAGGGAGTCACGTTTCTCCGACCCCCAACCAACCAGCCCTGGGGGCTGCGCACGGCACACTTTGCCGATCCCGAAGGCAACCTCTGGGAGATCAACCAGTCCATTGAAGCGAAGCCAGAGGGGTAGGTGAAGTCGTCCTGTGGCGCTAGAGCGGTGCTCGGAAACATTGAGCGAGCGATCAGCTCCTGAACACAGTGCCCAGATACAGCAAACACGCGCGTATCCGGGCACTGTGCTTGTGCTGACTTTTTATTGATGCGTTTATTTATCACCTAAAGTGTGCCAGAGCGTGCGATTCGTTCCCAAATTGACACCAACAATGGCTCTTATCCAGTGTGCCTCCGTGTCATCTGCTTCAGATCTGCGGATCCGCAAAATGAATCTCGCTGGCTGGCTGCACCCGCACTTCGTGCTCACCTGCCCAGAAGCCATTCAGCGTCTCGTTAGAGAACGCGATAATTTTTTCCGCCGGCAAGGTATCGCTATCCGCGGTTGTGTGAGCATCGCTAGCTACTGCGTCTGGCCCCCGGTGATGACCAGGCGTTTGATGCCGCGCGCCTCCAACTCCGCCTGCAAACGCGTCTCATGAAAGGAATCGGGTGATTCTTTCTGGACGACAGGCTCACCATCGCGCGGCGCAATTGCCGGGTGAATAGGCCACTTCGGCGTACCTGGCTCCAGCTCGCCTCCTTTGGGATCATTGTGCTGCACATAAATAACTGGCGTACCGCTGGTACGGGCACGATCCAGCAACAGATTGATGTTATCCAGCACCTCGTCGTGGTGATAGGCTTCTCCCACTACACCTATCTGGGCATCGATTACTACCAGAGCTGTATCCGCGCTCATACGTCAGGCTCCTTTTCGCATCTCAATACTTCGTTCATTTGCCCTAAGTTTAACACATCTCCTTCAGAAGCTGCCTTCCCTGTTCAGTTCGGAATGCGCAGGCGAGCCACCAGAACAGGTGGAATCTCACGATAGTTGATCCAGCTCAGCAAGCGCCCAGACTGTGAGCCATCGTGAGGATGATTGAAGGCAGGTTCTTCCAATCCATCCAGAACAAGGCCAGCACGGAAACAGGCGTTGAAGAGAACGTGCAGAGGACGGTCGAAGTAGTAGTGAGGGATAGGTTCGCCGAGCATGCCGACGCCTTTCTGTGGGCGAGAGTGCAGATATTGCGCGATTTTGATAGAGTGAGTGGTGACGAGGTTGCCATTGAGCGGAGCTTCCTCGACACAGAAGGTGATACCGGTGTGGTTGAAACAGGGGTGAGTGAGGGAGAATACAAAGCGTCCACCCGGCTTGACGACCTGACGAATGCCCCGCATAAGAGGATCGATCTCGGCCATGTCCATGATGGCCATATTGCAGACAGCGGCATCGAAGCGCTGCTTCCCGAAAGCGACGATCTGGTCCTCACGGGTGGCATCGAGGTGATGGTATTCGATGCTGCCGGTATATTCGGAGGGACGGGCGCGGGCACGTTCAAGAAATTGCTCACTGAAGTCAGTAGCGATGACGTGGACCCCAAGTTGGGCCATGCGGCGAGTGAAGACTCCATTGCCACTGGCGATCTCGATGACGGTTTCACCGGGTTGCAAATTGAGGAGTCGTTCACTTGCGGGACCAGTGAGGATACGCTGGAAGTCGTTGCCGTCGCCCATTTTATCGTCCCAAAATGCAGCTTTCTGGTCCCAAATGCTGCGCGTTTCTTCATTCAGATCACCTGGTTGAGATGTGTTTTCGGCAGTCATGAGGAGGTGGTTTCCTTTCTGCTCTCTTCGATTGTTCTTGTCGTCTCCGAGGTCTTTTACTCCATATCTCCCAAAAATACCGAGCACCCAATAAAGGCCCCCCCTTCCTGGCCCAACCAACAATCAGCCCCGGCACCTCGGACTATAGTAGGGGTGACCCTTGGGTCACCCAATGGGGGGGGTGGTGTCTGGACTGCTGCGGACAGCCAATAGCGGCATAGTATGGCTCCGGAACGCGGCGTGCGGTAAACCTAAATCCCCATAATAAGCCGAATATAATTACGAGTCTCACCCGGCAAACAATTCATCCAGTTGGCAGCGCCACAAGCATTAAGAGCATATTGCAACGTCCCGGAGCCTCCGTTATAGGCCGCGAGCGCCTTCGCATAGTCTCCGCCATAGTTCTTCGCGTAGCTAGCCATCAGCTTCGCGGCTGCATTCAGTGCCTCGTTGGGGTTCCAGGGATTTATACCTAACCCCGCAGCAGTGCTAGGTAAAAATTGAGCAATACCCACCGCCCCGGACGGAGAGGAGGCGTTAGGGTTAAAACCGCTTTCCAGATTGATCTGGCGTGTGAAATAGTCTGGCGAGATACCCGCGTTGATGGCATCCTGTCGCGCAATGGCAACATAGGCGCTTGTAGGTAGTGTCATGGGTTGCAGAGTCATGGGCTGGAGATTGTTCTGCGTGGGATCATTCTGCGCAACCTGGGCCAGATGTGCCTGGAAATGCCAGTTCATTTGCTGTGCATGAACCCAATCGCTCACACTCTGAAAGAAGGCAAAACGTCCCTGCCCGCCGGCCAGGGGCGTCAGAAAAAGCAATGTCATCAGCATCACCAGCAAGATCGTGCCAAAAACGATGCTGTGGCGCAGGCGAGGGGACAGCGAAGGTGAAACACTCGGCAAACCCTCTGCATTTGCTGATGCACGTTTCCGCATGCCATTGCCAGGGATACGCACGACGCGCCCGTTCGTAGAGGTAACAGGGGGCAGGCCCAACAGAACGTTCAACTGCTCAGCGTTTCTCACCCCGCTGGGGCCTGTGGTCACCCTGGCGCCAACGTCGGAAATCGTGGTAAACTCGTCGGTGGTCCTCTCCCATTGCTCATGCCCATTCGTCCATGGTAGGGGCGACCCTTGTGGTCGCCCGGGGGCTGGGGCCTGTGGTCGCCCTGGAACCTTGTGGTCTTGCTCTCCTGTTAATACCTGGTCGTCGATCTCTTGCGTTAACCGCAGTGAGTGAAAACGTGGCATACTTACCTCATCCCTAAACAGACGTACAGTACAGTACCTTTACTCTGCTGAGTCTACCTGAATAGACTCAGCAACGTCAATTTTTAGGAGATGAGGCGCACAAAACTAGTACCATACTCCCACAATCTTAACCAGTTCTTAACCGGGTTCAGCTACTTCCTTGCATCCCTGCTGACTGAAAGTAGACGCGCTAGCGTCGTTGCAGGGATGGCTTTCAAGTACTTCCTTGCATCCCTGCTGACTGAAAGTAGACGCGCTGTAGAGTGCGGATTTATCCAGCACGTTGCGGATTTATCCAGCACGTCGGCGTTGCAGGGATGGATTTCAGCTTAACTCGATACCCTGTTTGCGTGCCAGAAACTCTAGTTTTCCCACAAGATTTTCGATGACCTGGTCCCACAGGAACTGCGCTGCCGTACTGCGACCGGTGGAGCGGATGCGCTCCTGCTCTTCTGGATGGCGGCGCAAGTGAAGGAGATACCCCACAATCTCATCCGGATCATCTGTTTCAGTGACGATAGCATTCTCAAACGAGATAGCGTAATCCTCGCCTGTACTGCCAGTGACGGCGATCCCTCCTGCCGCCATGGCTTCGAGAGCGACCAGGCCGAAGGGCTCGTGGCCGCTATTCGCCAGCGTAACATCCGCGGCGGCGTAGGTGGTACGCACAAAATCTTCGGGGAGGAAGAAACGCAGGTTATAAATGTCGGCGGTGCCAGCCTTTGAAATGGTATCCATGCATTGTTTCAAGTTCGGACGGCTGGCCACGACATCTTTGATAGTCAGGCCCAGGTGATAGGCGTGAAGTAGGACTTCGGCCCCGTGTGGCTCTATACCACCGCGTACAAAGAGAGAGACCGGATGGCCGCTGTGCTTGAGACGCGCCACGGCCTCTACAGCCATAATCCAGCGTTTGTCGGGATCAAAGCGCCCGATCTTAAAGCAGAAGAGGTGGCGCGGATCACCCTGGCGAACAATCTCGCGCAAGCGTTTCACATCCTTTGGATTAACTGGCGTGAGATGCCGTGCGGGAATGCCATTGGGGATGACAAGCGGGTTGACCCCGTAGTCCCACATCTTGTGCTTCATGTACTTACTGACCGTGCACAGCGTCGAGACGAAGCTGAGTCGCCCCCAGTTGATGCGGTGCAAGGACATCAGGCTGTTCAGGTTCCACAATATCAAGACTTTATGCCGCAGCCCATACCAGTATAACAGGTCAGAGATGCGGCATATTGTTTCGGATGTATGCCAGTCCTCACCCATAATGACCACTGTTTTGCCCTCGGCCTGTGCCGGGCGCACAATATCATGATAAATATGCAGTGGGACGCTATCGTTGTAGTCCTTCAGCTTTGACTCTTCGCCGTCATAGACGCCATTGGGATAGTATGTGCTGAGCCATTGTGACCAGCGCTTGAGTATCAGGCGGCCGTCAACGCGCACTTCTTCACTGGGTTTATCGGGGGCGCCAATGAAAATAAGGTGGGTGGTGTAGCCTAATTGGGCCAGGGCTTCGCTCAATTCTGTGACGCGCGTACCTAAACCCCCGGCGGTAGAATAAACATCAGGCCCTTCAAAACACAGGAGTACAAACATCGTGTTATTTGGGGAGATGGCTCCGTCTAACTCTATCATAGTAAATTAACCTCTAAAGTCTTTTAAAACAAAGTATATCACAACACCATAAGGGCAAGAGCAACCCCTGACCCCCCCCACAATAGGTTTTTTGGAGCAGATCATCGCATTCGTCGCATTCGTAGGGGCGGGAGAGGTGCGGAGTGGAGTGGGGATGCAGCCGCATCCGGGGGATGATGAAGGCAGCGTCGCCCATAGGGGCAGGGGAACAAGACACAAGGCGACCCAAGAGTCCCCACCTCGCATGAGACATGATCAACCTGGCCTCTACTCCAGGATGTGATATACTCAAGTCATTAATGTAGGGGCCCGATTATGCCCTTTAACAAAATACCTGGGCCAACCGTAGGGGCCGATTTATCGCGCCTATCGCCGATTTATCGGCCCTCGGGGAAATCCACCACATCCCCTCATCAATTTGTTAAACAGCATTATCGCGCCCCAGGGGCGGCTTTCAACAGTAGGTATTTGGGGCAGATCGTCATAGTCGTAGGGGCGGGAGAGGTGAGGAGTGGAGAGGGGACGCTTGCGTCGCCCATGGTGGGCAGGGGAATAGGACGCTGCTCGTTTCACAAAATACCTACCCTTGAGGGCCCAGGGGCGGAAGGCCACTACACCCGTCGATTTTAGGCTGCAATGATGCAGCATCTCTTTAGTAATGAGGAGCAAACTACACATGGGACGGCTAGAAGGTCGTGTAGCCTTTGTCACAGGCGCAAGTAGAGGAATCGGAGCCGCGACAGCCCTCCGCATGGCGGAAGAAGGAGCGCGTGTTGCGCTTGCCGATATAAACACAGAAGGCTGCCAACAAGTGTCGGCTGAGTTGGACCGCCTTGGCTTAGAAAGCCTCATCGTGGCCTGCAATGTAACCGACGGCGCAATGGTAAATGAAGCCATGGAGCAGACCGCCAGCCGCTTCGGACGCCTGGACATTCTCGTCAACAATGCGGGAGTCGTACGTGATAATATGCTCTTTAAAATGTCCGAGGATGAGTGGGATGCCGTCATGAATGTGCATCTCAAGGGAGCGTTCCTTTGTAGCCGTGCCGCGCAGAAATACATGGTGGAGCAGAAGTATGGGCGCATCGTCTCACTCTCTTCGACTTCTGCTCTTGGCAATCGTGGCCAGGCGAACTATTCCTCCGCCAAAGCTGGCTTGCAAGGATTTACGCGCACCTTAGCTATCGAGCTTGGTCCATTTGGTATCACGGTCAATGCCGTCGCTCCCGGCTTTATTGACACAGAAATGACTCGCGCCACTGCCCGTCGCCAGGGCATCGATCACGAACATAGAATCGCCGAGGCTTCTAAGGTCATACCAGTACGTCGCATTGGACAGCCACGAGATGTCGCCAACGTCATCTGTTTCCTAAGTTCTGATGAAGCCGGTTTTGTCAGCGGCCAGATCATCTACGTAGCAGGCGGACCGCGCGGCTAATAGACGTCAATGTAACCTGTAATTACATGCAGAAGGGGCGATAGCTATGCACTCCTCGGAACGCCGGCAGGCGATCATCGTTCTTGATTTTGGCTCTCAATATAGTCGGCTGATTACCCGCCGCGTGCGCGAATGTCGCGTGTATAGCGAACTTGTGCCCGCGACTACTACCCTGGCGCAGCTCCAACAGAATCCGCACCTTGACATCAAGGGCTTCATCCTCTCTGGCGGCCCATCGAGCGTGTACGATGAGCAAGCGCCCCTCTGTGACCCGGCTATCCTGCACAGCGGCTTACCCGTTCTTGGTATCTGCTATGGCATGCACTTGCTGGCCCAACAGCTCGGCGGCCATGTCGCCCACTTTAGTGGACAACGCGAGTACGCCCCCGCCACTATCGAAGTGCTGCCCGCCGCAGCACGCGACTGGCAAACCTTCCGTATTTTTGCAGGGATCGATAGTTCTCCTACCCGGACCGACCCGTTGGGACCGCTATCTGAAGCAGTGCCCCATCCTGTACGCCTACCTGTCTGGATGAGTCATGGTGATAGCGTAGACGTGCTGCCGGCCGGTTTTGTCGTCCTTGCCAGTACCGGGAGTACTTCCGTGGCGGCTATCGCACATCCAGGAGGCCTGGTTGGGCTGCAATTTCATCCAGAAGTGACCCATACCCCGCAGGGTACCCGGATCATTCGCAACTTCCTCTACCGTATCTGTAACTGCGAGCCTTCCTGGACTCCTGGCTCAGTCATTGAAGAAACAACCGCGCAGATATCCAAACAGGTAGGTGATGGGCGGGTAATTTGTGGCCTTTCAGGCGGCGTCGATTCAGCCGTCGCGGCCTTGCTTGTTCACCATGCCATAGGCAGTCAGCTCACCTGCATTTTCGTCGATACTGGCTGTCTGCGAGCAGGCGAACGCGAGCAGGTCACTGGTACTTTCAGCGATCACCTGCATATCCCGCTCGTCGTTGTCGATGCGCGTCAGCGTTTCCTGGCCCGCCTGGCCCATGTCGTCGATCCCGAGCAGAAACGCAGGATCATCGGTGAAGAGTTCATTCGCGTTTTCGAGGAAGAGGCTCGGCGCCTGGAGCAGCAGGGTGGGCCCATCACCTTCCTGGCCCAGGGCACCCTTTACCCCGACGTGATCGAGAGTACCAGCCACGACACCGCCTCCACCGCCACACGCATTAAGACGCATCATAACGTGGGTGGATTGCCCGAAGATATGTCCCTCAAGCTGATTGAGCCCCTGCGCTTCCTCTTCAAAGATGAGGTGCGCGAGATAGGTCTGGCTCTTGGCCTGCCCGGAGAATGGGTCTGGCGTCATCCCTTCCCGGGTCCCGGCCTGGCAATACGCGTCATCGGCGCCGTTGATGAGGAACGCCTGGCAACCCTGCGCGCCGCCGACGCCATCGTCATCGAAGAGATCCGCCGCGCCGGCATCTACCGCGAACTCGGCCAGGCCTTCGCCGTCTTGACGCCGCTGCAAAGCGTCGGCGTCATGGGAGATTATCGTACCTACGCCAATGTCGTCGCTGTGCGCGCCGTCACCACCGGTGACTTTATGACGGCAGACTGGGCGCGCATCTCACCAGACATCCTGGCCCGTATCTCCAACCGCATCGTCAACGAAGTGCCGGGGGTCAACCGCGTCGTGTACGACATCACCT
>VBHI01000255.1 GCA_005881495.1 Chloroflexota bacterium | reverse complement strand
GAAGTACGTGTCTCCCACACTCACCTACAACTTCCATCGGGACTATAGCCTGAAGAAAGATGCCCAGGTGAGCATTCTCACCCTGCAAGGCCGTGTGATCGTGCCCTACACCGGCAAGAGCTCGCATGTGGCTTTGCTCCAACAGGAGGCCCATATCGGAGCCGCTAAGCTCTGGTATGACAAGCCCCGCAAGCAATTCTACCTGCTGATTTCTCTTGAGATTGAGGTAGCTGACCCCACTCCTGAGACGCACAAAGAGGTCGTTGGGGTGGATGTAGGACAGCGCTACCTGGCCGTCACGACCGATACGCGAGGGAAGACCGCTTTCTATTCTGGCAAGGCCGTACGCGCCCAAGCCGATCACTATGCGAGACTGACCAAACGGTTGCAGAAAAAAGGCACCCGTTCCGCAACGAGGCGACTTGTCGTCATCAGTGGACGGGAGAGACGGTTGAAACAGGCTGTGAACCATGCCATCAGTCATCGCATCATCACCGCGCATCCACACAGTCTCATCGGGTTGGAAGATTTGACACACATCCGTGAGCGCACCAAGCGCACCCATGGCAAGAAAGCCAGCAGGAAGCAGAGACGGGCGAACCGTCATGTCTCCAAGTGGGCTTTTGCCGAGTTGCATCGCTATGTTGCCTACAAAGCTACCCTGAACGGCAGTATGGGTATCAAAGTCGATGCCTACCATACCAGTCAGGCGTGTCCCCAATGTGGGTATGTTTCGCCTGGCAATCGCCCCAACAAGGGGCTGGTCTTCGTATGTCAAACCTGTCATTTCTCGCTCCATGCCGACCTCGTGGGTGCCAGGAATATCACCTTGCGAACGTTGCTCACCCGGCAAGACTGGATGAGTACGGGGCACTTGTCGATTGCCCCTGATGTGTCGTGCGATGAAGCCAAAGCTGCGAACCGGCAACGGTATGCAGAGTTGCGGTGGAGCACAGACACAAGCCCCCGGCTTGAGCTGTGGGGTGATTGACGTTTTCTTCCCAGATACTACCGAGAACTGGCAGGGCAAGGCATCCAATGATGACCATTACGGTCGCGATAGCGCTATAAGCCATGATGCTCATTGGTAGTCCAATGCTCCAACTCAGGAGGAGATCAGTTGCCAGTCCCACCAGGGTGGTCGGCAGTAAAAAGGCCGCCAGCGTAGAGCCAGCGGCCCTGATGCTTTCCATTGCTCGATGTGTGACAGCAACTGGCTGCCTGACCAGAACCCTAGAGCCATGTCAAAAAGGGTCACCAGGACAAAGATGAAGCGCATGCGCGCATCATAGCGTGCACCATTGCGGACAGATACTATTTGTATGCGCCAGAGAGTACGCGAGATGTTCATACAGCTACCTCTCCTTGTATGGGCAGAGAAGGTGCCTCTTTGGAGGTCAGGCTGAGGAAGACAGCTTCCAGGTCTGATGCTGAAGCCATCTGTTCCAGTTCGCTGGCGCTGCCCTCGGCGAGCAATTGTCCCCGGTGTATAATACCGACGCGGTGACATACAGTTTCGGCAGTTGCCAGATCATGGGTGGATAGAAGAATAGTCGTACCATTAGCAGCACGTTCGATAAAAAGCCCTTTCAGGCGGTGTGCACTACGGGGATCGAGGCCGTTCAGTGGCTCATCCAGAATTAACACAGGCGGTTGGTGCAGCAAGGCTCCCGCCAGGGCAAGCTTGCGTTTCATGCCGAAGGAGTATGCCCCGCATAGGCGGTCTGCGTGTTCCGTCAACTCCAGGTAGTCGAGTACATGCTCGACGCGTTCTTTAGCTCGCTTGAGTGGAATGCCGCGCAGTTGTGCTAAAAAATTCAGGAATTCTCTGCCCGTCAAGCGCTCGTACAGTATAGCGCGATCTGCGACATAACCTAAGGCGGCTTTGGCGGCCAGTGGATCGGTCCAGGCATTATGGCCGGCGATCCATGCCTGGCCTGTGCTGGGTTCAAGCAAGCCGACTAGCATCTTGATAGTGGTCGTCTTACCCGCGCCGTTGGCGCCTAAGAAACCGTAGATCTCGCCTTTTTGGATTGACAGGTTCAAATTTTCGACGGCATTGAACTTTTTGAAGGAGCGAGAGAGATTTTGGGTGCGGATGGCAATGTTCATTGCTCTTCTCGTTTCGCGCTGTCGGACTGTATACGGTTCATTGCCTCTAAAAATCGTTGTTGCGCGGGAGATAAGGTATCATTGGCTAGCTCGGACAAGACATCCGCGAAAGGGCTTGCCATTTGCGGAATACGCGTCGATAGCTCGGACTGCATTGCAAGCAGCGCCAGCAGCCCGTCGGATGTCAGTGTTTCTTCGATGAGTTGATCGACCTCAGGAGCTTCTTCTGGGAGGGAAGCCAGCGCAGCGATGCGTTCTGCAAAGCCCAGTATTTGTTGGTAGAGCGGCGGGCGTTCAGCAACATATTGCACCATCAACTGCAGTACTTCATTGTAACTTTCGGGCCAGTTGAAGGCATCGAGCTGGCTAAAGATTTTTTCGTCCAACTTCAGTAGTTCCTCGCTGGCGCCTGCCATTTGTTCACCAAAGTGTTCTTTGACAAACTCCAACGTAGGGGAAGTATTTGAGGAGGGAGCTAATATATCAATGTTATCTTCCCTGAGCAGCGTTTCGATGCGTTCGTGCTGTTTTTCCAATGACCGAATTTCGGCGGAGAGTTCCTCGAGAAGAGATTGCAGAACGTCGCGAAGTGATCGCTCTTGCCCGGATACATGTTCTCCAAGGAGCGTTTTTATCTGTTTGAGAGATAGCCCCAGCGTCTGCAAGCGGCGAATACGCTGTAAGCGCAGCAGGTCACCTGCCGTATAGAGTCGATAACCGCTCTCGGTACGCTGTGGCTCCGTCAGCAGCCCAACTTTGTGATAGTGACGTATGGTTTTTGGGGTGATGCCCAGTAACTTTGCCACTTCGCCAATGTGTAGCTGGGTTTTCATGGCTTTTCTCCGGTGTGTATTTTCTTGTCTATGAAGAATATACAACCTTACCCCTGGGGCAAGGTCAAGGGGGAGGGAAATCAATATGGCAGGGCACTCGTGCGGGTGCCCTGCCATATTGATTGAAGAATAGAGATACTTATTATACGTTTTCCCATAAATCGGCGGGAAGGACTGCCAGACCGGCCTCGGTCATGCGCACATCGCGCAATAGTTGAGCGACACGGGCGCGATTGGAAGCGGACCAGGGACTCTTTGGGCGACGGGGAGTAAAGCGGCCAGCGTAGGTTTGCGCGTCGATGCCTTTGATGGCGCCGTCAATCCAGCCGAAGCAGAGCGCTTCTTCCACCGATTCCTCGTACGAGATGCCTGTTTTGCCCGAGGTTTTTTTGTAGTAGATGAGCCAGATCTCTTTGCGGTCGGCATGATGTTGCGCGAGCCATAAGCGCCACGCTTGACTAGAGGTGACCAGCAGGGTTTCGCCAATTTCCATTGGTGCCTATCCTCACTTACTCGCTTGCTGCCAGGTTTTCTTGCTTGATGGGTACAGATTTGACGTTTCGTCCTCCGCGACTGCTACCCAATGAGACCAGTCCTACACCGGTGAGGGTCACCAGGATGGCTACTATCTCAATAGCGGAGAGATGCTCACCGGCTAACAAGACGCCGAGGCCCACGGCGACCATCGGGTTAACGTAGGCGTAGCTGGTTGCCAGCGCGGGGCTGACGTGCCGCAGCAGGTAACCGTAGGCACTGAAGGCCAGCAAGGAACCGAAGACGACGAGGTAGGCTATGGCCCAGAGGGATTGGCTGACGGCCAGGTTAGGTGTCCTCTCCCTGAGAGCCAGGCTCAAAAGAATGAGGACGGCGCCGCCGACCAGCATTTGAGCTGCGCTCGACATGAGTCCTGACGGCAGCGAGATATGCAGGCTCCACGCCGAGCCTAATGCCCAGCAAATGGCGGCGAGTAGCAAGGCTATAGCTCCCAGGGGGTTGGCCCATATACCATTGCCGAGGTTTAAGAGCAGGACGCCCATAAAGCCTAAGCCCAGGCCGAACCACTCGACGCGGGTGGGCCAGCGTCCCCAGAGACCAGCGAAGAGGGCCGTCCAGAGCGGTACGGCAGCTATGCCAACCGATGCCAAGCCTGTAGATACCCACTGCTCAGAGAAGGCGACACCTCCATTGCCTCCTACTAGCAAGAGCGTACCAATGAGGGCCGCGCCAATCCATTGTTTCCTGGTGGGGGCGTGCATACCTCGCGCGCGCATGATCACAAAGAGGATGCTTCCTGCCAGCAAGAAGCGGATGCCAGCCATGAGAAAAGGTGGGAAGCCGACCAGTGCGATACGCATACCCAGGTATGTTGAACCCCAGATCAGGTAAAGAGCGAGCAGAGATAGTAAGATAATAAAACGATTGGCGCGAGGCTGCTGTGAGATATGTTTATCCGTTGCCAGCTCGTTGTTTACGATTTCCTCGGATAGTATTTTTGCAGCAGGCTCGGCTTGATAGCTATTCTTCATGTAGTACCTATACGTCTAGAAAAGAAAGAGAGGAGGGACACGGGATTATCCCGCTCCCTCCATACCATGGTTAAAGAGGTGACAATGCTGTTAGTGAAAACCATACCAGAGTTGTCTACGCAGCCATTCAAGGCTGTTTATACCGTCGGTGCTGTCAACACCCCAGCGTAAAGATGCCATATCCAGAGCAATGATCATAAGCAAGATGATGAGAAGTGCCATCATAGCCCTCCTTTGGTCCTTCTCGCGAAGGATGCTTGTATTTACATTCATTCAGCTAACATTAACTCAATATGCTTCAGGACATATTACTATATATTATATAGTAACATATGAAATGTTTTACGCCTACCGCCAAGTCAGTCATTTTATGTATAAAATTGACTCTCGACAGGGGTTGTTTTCTGTTCCTGGGCTAATAGACGTTGTTTGCGTTCTTTGCCCCAACGATAGCCGCCTGAGTCGCCGTTTTGATGCACTACACGATGGCAGGGAACGATGAGTGCGACGGGGTTTGTCGCGCAGGCCTGGGCGACGGCGCGAGTGGCACCGGGTTTCCCTATGGCCTGGGCAATTTCGCTGTATGAGCGTGTGCTACCGTAAGGGATGGCCTGTAGTGCTTCCCAAACGCGCCACTGAAAAGCTGTTGCCTGTACATCTATAGGTAGATTGAGATGTGGCTGCTCGCCGCTCAAGTAGTCCAGGAGCGCATTGACCCATTGACCAAGCTGGTGATCGTCCCGCTGTATCTGCGCGCTCGGATATTCGCTGGTCAGGGTAGACTCAAGTGAAGTATCGGAGTCACCAAGGCTGACAGCGCAGACGCCTTTTTCGGTAGCCGCGACGAGTATGCGACCCAAGGGGCAATTGACGATGGTGTAGTTGATGCACATGCCTTTCCCTCCGCGACGATACACGGTGGGTGTCATACCAAGCTGCGCAGGGGTACGTTCGTACAGGCGACTACTTGAGCTATACCCGACTTCGTACAATGCCCTGGTTACAGAGTTACCGTCTTTAAGCTGTGTTTTTAACTGTCCCAGCCGGTACGCTTCAGCATACTGGCGAGGTGTGATGCCCATAACGCGTTTGAAGACGCGCTGCAGGTGATAGGGGCTCAAGTGCGCTTGTTCACCAAGAGTGGCGAGTGTTAATGGCACGTCAAGGTGTGATTCGATGTAGCGACAGGTCTGCTGGACTAGCTCTACCTGATTTTCGAGTAGGGAGGGTTCTCCAGGGCGGCAGCGGCGGCAAGCGCGAAATCCGGCTTTTTCGGCGGCTTCTGGCCGGGTGAAAAAGAGGATATGCTCGCGTTGTGGCTTGCGTGAGGGACATGAGGGGTTGCAGTATATTCCTGTGGAGCGCACGGCGTAGACGAAGGCTCCATCTGAAGTGTTGTCTCTAGTTAGCACTGCCTGCCAGTATCTTTCGTCCTGTTGCATTTTTGGTTATGCCTTTCTTTTCTCTCGGCTTCTGTTGCTCTACCAATATGATAGGATATTAAGACGATGAATGCTATCTGATTCTTGCGCTGAAACTTTCGCGTGGAGAATCTCGTTGAACCAGGAGGGACTGTGTCAAAAGCCGAATTTGACCATCTGAAATCTGATATTGATGAACTCGTGCCAGATATGGTGGCCTTGCGCCGCGACCTGCACGAGCATCCTGAACTTGCCTTTGAAGAGGTGCGTACCTCTGGTTTAGTAGCGCAGCGTCTGCGTTCGCTTGGCCTGGAGGTGCAGACAGGGGTTGCCAAAACGGGTGTGGTGGGCCTGTTACGTGGAGGAGCAGGTAATCCAGGCGCCAAAACGATCGCTATTCGCGCTGATATGGATGCCCTGCCTATTCATGAGTTGAATGAGATTGATTATCGTTCCACCGTCGATGGCAAGATGCACGCATGCGGTCATGATGGACATACCTCCATTGCGCTTGCCGTCGCCGATATCTTGAGCAAACGGCGGGCTGAACTCACCGGCAATGTGAAATTTATCTTTCAACCTGCTGAGGAGACTATTGGCGGGGCTGAACCAATGGTGAAGGAAGGCGCGATGGAGGGGGTAGATGGCATCATTGGCCTGCACTTGATAAGTGACTATGCGATGGGCCGCGTCGGTGTGCGCACAGGCACGGTCTTTGCCAGCGCCGACAAGTTCTTGCTGACCGTGAGGGGCAAAGGTGGCCATGCCGCTATGCCGGAAACAGCGGTTGATCCTATCGTGATCGCGGCATACATCATTATGGCGCTGCAAACGTTGATCAGTCGTGAGACGTCGCCTTTCAGCCCCGCAGTCATTACCATTGGCAAGGTAGAGGCTGGGACAGCGTTCAATATCATTCCCGAAACAGCGGAACTGCATGGCACGATGCGTGCTTATAGCGAGGAGCATCGTGAGAAGATGTTGCGCCGGATTCGCGAAGTGGCTATGGGCGTCGCCAATGCCATGGGAGCTACTTGCGAGGTGAAAGCCTTTAATGGCTGTTCACCCTGCATCAATGATGGGGCGATGACGGAGCTGGTGCAGCAGGCCGCCGTTGCCTCTGTGGGAGCGGATAAAGTCGATAGTGGTGAAGAGGTGATGACCACCAGCAGCGATGATATGGCCGCTTTCCTCAATGCTGTCCCCGGCTGCTACTTCATTGTAGGAGCAAAGAACGAGGCAAAGGGTGCGAAGTACCCACATCACCATCCGCGTTTCAATGTAGATGAAGATGCCATGCCAATTGGCGTTGAGGTTTTGACAAGGGCAGCGCTGGATTTTCTCAAGTGACAACTCCCCACTTCTACCGGGGGTTTCTCAGTTCTCCTGGTTCCCCAGCGGGAGCCATCCCTGAAGACTATGCCCTCCCATTCGGGAGGGCTACGATGTCCTGGTATCAACCCGGTGACGAAGTGGGTAACTCATAGAGTTTGCCTACAATTGATGCATGCACCTGCTGAAAATATTTACGTAGTCTTCTCACAACATATATGTTATACTATTTTTACAGATACTTTTCTGCTCCTTTCGATATACTGTCTGTTTACTTCTAAGAAGCGAGATGGAACATATGCAACTAAGAGAATTGCAAAATGGCCGATATCGCAGCCTACAAATCATCGGATGCGGGAGTATGGGTGATGTCTATCTCGCAGAAGATACGCGTATCCACCGGCAAGTAGCTATCAAAGCCATTCGCTCCGAGGCTATCCTCTATCCTGCGAATAGTAGCAGCAATGACGCTGCTCGTCTCTTCGAGCAAGAGGCAAGGACAATAGCTATCTTCAATCATCCGAATATCTTACCCCTCTATGACTTCGGTGAAGAAAAAGGCAATGATGTTTCTCTGATGTATATGGTTATGCCGTTTTGTGCAGACGGTACGCTGGCTACCTGGCTGCGGCAGAAAAGTAATGCTGGCCCGCTCTCGCCGCGAGATACAGTGCATTTCATCAGCCAGGCTGCAAGTGCCCTCCAGCATGCTCATGACCGCCAGGTTGTTCACCGTGATGTCAAACCTTCTAACTTCCTTATCCGCAGCAATAGAGACGATTTGAACCACCCGGACGTGCTCCTGGCTGATTTTGGCATAGCCAAGTTCGCTGCTGGAACCACCAATACAAGCCGTACTATTCGTGGTACTCCCACCTATATGGCTCCTGAATTATGGAACGGCGCTCCTGTTCCTGCAAGCGACCAGTATGCGCTTGCCGTCATGGCCTATGAAATGTTGGTTGGTCGTTCACCATTTCAGGGCAGCCTTGAGCAGATGATGTATCAACATATTCATATGCAGCCGCGTCCTCCCAGCCAACTCAACCCGGGTCTCTCATCAGATGTCGATACAGTGTTCGCAGTCGCACTTGCCAAAGGCCCCGAAGACCGTTTTAAGAATATCTCTGCGTTCGCACGAGCTTTAGAGCAAGCTTTACTGCATGCACCAGACAACTATGAGCAAACTATCGAGGCTGCTTCTGCTAGCGATGCCATCCGCGCAATGCTTGCAATAATGGCGGTAAAGTGATTGGGGCTGTCATACGTTCCTTCCTTCTCTTCAATCTTCCACACACTTTTCCTCATTGTATCATTATTCCGCAAGGCTTGCCTGGAAGCATTTAGCTCCACTAAAGCTACAGGTGTTGCGTCAACTCTTATCGGGTCTAACTCTTTACCGACCAGTACGAGAGCGAGCCGACGGGGTTTATCGAGAGGTATTACCGTTTTGTTGATACTGCTGGCGCTTGTCCTGGGAGCGGGAAGTGTCTCCTACTTTGCGTTTCTTTTTCCGAAGAATAATCCGATCCCTGCAACGCCGGCTGTGGCTGTGCCAACCCATAATACTGTAATTACACCCACTGTTCCACAAAATCCCTACGCAAATGGCGGGACGTTAGTACTCAATGATCCACTGCTCGACAATAGCAAAGGTAATGGCTGGCGGACGGGTGTGAACCCGAGAGGGGCCACTTGTGAATTTCGAGGAGGTGGTTATTACTCAACTCAACCCACACAAGGATTTTTCCATTCTTGTTCTGCCAACAACACTGATTTCAGCAACTTTGCCTTTGAGGTGCAAATGACGCTGATTTCAGGTGACTATGCAGGCATCATTTTCTGTAATGCCACCTCAGACACATACTACCTCTTCCGCATAGGTACCGATGGAAGCTACTCTCTCCTCCTCTTTTCGCCAGCAAACTCTGAGGGAGTTCCCCTGGTAACAGGTTCAATCTCGGTGAATCTCTTTCAGCCAAATCTGATTGCTGTTGTAGTGAGTGGAGGTAGTATAAATTTGTATGTGAATGGGCAACTGATCAGAAGCATCAATGACGGTACTTACACTCACGGTCGCATAGCTGTCTTTTCCTGGAATGCTACGGGGAATGTTGCCGAGGCGGTGTTTCGCAACGCGAAGGTGTGGAAATTATAGTGCTATGCCTCCCTGTACGGTATCCATGGTTTCATTGAGATGGCCTGCACTGGGGGAAGCGGCTACTGAAAATACTGGAAAGGCCCTCCCATTCGAGAACGAGACGGAGATATAATCACCAACCTTATTATTTCCCTGGGCAATCCAACTCGCAGGAAATGGTCCTGCTAATTGCGTTTTTATGTTCCAGGCGCTGCCTCCCTTGATTGAGGAAATAAATCCAACGGAGAGCTTGCAATTGTAAGCGCAACTGGCCGTGTAATAGTAGAAGACAAGCCCCAGATGAGCCATGCTGCCAGAAGTAGACGTATCAACGCCCAGGCTGGAAACATAGTAATTGATGCCACTGCCAGGAGAAGCAATGGGGATACGTCGCACTGAAGTCCAGGCGATCCCATTCGTTGAAGTAGTGATTACCAGATCATTTCCCTGGCACCCATTTTCAAAACGGCAGTCCGCCCAGGCGAGATAGACTTTGCCAGAGCCATCAATCGCGGCGGTGAGTAAAATATCGTCATGAAAGTAGGCACTCTGAGAGAAGGAAGTGACAGTGGCAATGGTGATTGGCTGGCTCCAGCTTGCGCCGCCATCGTTGGAGGTGAAAGCCATGACAGCCGTCTGGTTTGCGTTACTGAGGGGGACAATCACCGTGCCGTTGGGTTGAACAAGAGGTTCTCCATCAAAGCCGGAGGCCCGGTTCACGGTCGTTCCGGCAGCCCTCCATGTCCTGCCGCCATCAGTGGATGTACTCATCTGGATCAAGTTGCCCCTGGCGGAGTCATCCCATTCAGCGTAGCAATGTCCATAGTATCGGCTGGTAGATGTGTCGTCACAAACAACCCAATCCTTGTCGAGATAGCCATTGCTCCCAACATTTGCAACCGTTACAGGGTTACCCCAGTTTATTCCGTCAGGAGAGAGGCTGGCTAACACTGCTGGAGCCCTGATACCACCAGATTCTTGCAGAAAAACGATGGTGTTAATCATCCAGGTATGGTGGGCAGCATCGTAGGCCACGGTGGGGTCAGTGATACGATCATAAGGCCCTCCTGCATACTTTGTTGTCCCCTGCAAGAAGCCATGCTGCCATGTCCTGCCGCCGTCAGTAGAAGCCGCCCATCCAATATTTGAGCTACCTCTATCGCTAAAACGGCCAGCCTGAAAGGCTGAAACGATGGTTGAGCCTGAGGAGTATGTACCTGGCTCAACCTCAGTCTGGTGCTGACTCCCACGATTGTTGTATGGGTCGCTACTCAATTGGAGTAGTTGTAGGTCAACATTGGAGGGATTGCCAGATTGGGTTGGTGTCATGGTTGCTTGAGTGGTACTGCTACGTGAGATTGGAGGCTCACTGCTCGGAGGGGTGGAGCTTACGCGAGTTGGTGTGCCGCTAGCTGATTTCCCGGAGGTGAGAGACGAAAGAAAATACAAGCTGAGAGAAACGAGCAGCCCAAGAATGACAATGACTACCACTCCAATGATGAGCCAGCGGCGCTGCGAAATGCCTGACATAGGTAACCCCTCCCTGGGAAAAGATGTGCGGTTTGTGGCGTTGTCTATCACCATGGCGCAGGCCATGATGCTTCCAGGTTACAGCATAGCATATTGTTGGAGGGAAGAACGAAAGCCAGGCTTTTGAAACGGCTACAACTCCGTCGGGGCAGAAATTATGGATGCCGAAATACCCACTTTCGCCCCGTACTGCTCCATGCCCTCTTCAAGGCCAGGGCAACTCAGAGGAGGAATAGCAAAAAATGGGTGACGATTATCCTAAAACTTCTGCCACCTGTTCGAGCAATTTCTTGCTATTGGCGAAACCATAATTGACGGCTCGCGCACGACCTGTAGCATCCAGTACCACAGTCGTTGGTACGGTAAGCACACGATAACGTTGCGCCAGTTCAGGCTCATTTGGAGCATCAACCTCAACTATAGAGATCTGTTTCCCATAGGCTTGCCCTACTTGTTGGAGCGCTGGTGCCTGGAGTTGGTGGCACTGGCTACAATCGGCGCTGCTGAAGGTCAGAATACGTATCGGCGAAAGGTTGTTGAGCGTTACCTGGTTTTCTTCTGCCGGGAAAGCTGGCTCCAGTGGAGCAGTCAGTACTCGACGGCGCTGTATTTCGACGAATTGCCGTCCTGACCAGACGAGCAGCCAGGTTAGCAGACCTAGCAAGATGAGAACGCCTGAGCGTACAAGAGTATCTGGCATCGCGCTCACACCCCTCGCCAGTGAAAGCCACCCTCGTAGCGTACGCGCGGCAGGAGGCCGATGCGCCCAAGGTGATAGTAGACAAAACAGCCAGCGCAGAAGCCAATGGTCAGATTGATGCCTGCCAGCACAAAGACGATCAGATCGAGTGCCCAACCAACAGGTGCAGCTCCGGTGAGGTAGAGGACAAGCGTCGCGGCAATAAGAAATGTTGCGCCGACGCCCTGGGCGAAGCGGTGCGGAGCGGGGTCATCCTCGACAATGCGCGGCTTCAATAAGCGCAGGGGAAGTACAACACCTTTATAGAGCAAGCGGAACGGGCTGATAGATGGAGCCAACGCGCTTATCGCCATTAGTACTGCGGTAATGGCCACGATGATGGGCTGGTTCAAGAGAAAGGCCAGGGCAGTGAGTAGCACGACGCAGGCTTGCGAAAATTTGGCTAGGTGCGTATCTACACGAGGGATAGTAGTTGTGGTGGAAGATGAACTGGCTGCCATATATCTCTCCTTCTTAAGCAACAGAAGGACTTCTTTGTCCCCATGACTTACTGTTGATAGGTTCGGCCAGTTAAAGTGGATTTATTCTATCAACAAACTTAACTACTGTTTATTGTATTGTCAGGATGGGGTATATGTCAAGGAGGAAGAGGCTGACTTATTGAGACAGTATTGTTGCTATCTCTTTTCCAGCTTGATGGCCAAGCACAATGCCGGGCAGGACGCCGAGCGCGCCCAGCCCCTCGATGGCGAACCCGGGAACTGCGTACCCGATGTTGTGCAGTGTTGGTATCATGTCTGCGGATACTGCCAGGTCTACTCCCCAGGTATAGGCTGGCTCTTTGCCTTTGAGTTCTGGCAGCCAGTGGTGGGCGGCATCTGCCAGCCGTTTATGATAGGTGGCGTCCCGGCGAGTGACACCGGTTTTGCCATAGCGTCCGCCGCTGACGGTGAGGCGCCCGTTGCCGGGCCTGAAGTCGGCGTAAGTATAGGGGGAGGCATCCCAGAAGAGGGGGAAGCTGTCCGGGAGATCAGCAGCGAAGGCCAGCGCGTAGATACGCTGGTTTGGCTGCGCGGTTGGTCCGACCGCGCGAATAAGTCCACGAGCGGTGATGATCGTGCCATTGGCGAGGCTGATTTGCCAGTAATTGCTCTCCATTTTCCCCGGAATTTCCTGGTAGGTATCAACATGTGCACACCCGGCGATGACGACACCCTCAGATCGCGCCTGTTGTGCCAGGTGCGCCAGTAAAGTCAGCGGGTGTATGCGTCCCTCGTCGGGCAACCAGAGTGCGCCCACCACCGATTCTGTACTGAGACGTCCCTGTGTCAGCTCAGTCACCTGCGCAGGCGTCCACATTTCAGCGCGTAGGCCAGCGGCATGGCGGGCCTGAGCCTCGCGTGCCAGTTTACGCGCTGCATGGGCGCTTTCTGCGAGACTAAGCGCTCCCGTCAAACGGGCGGAGAGGATAGCTCCTGGTCGAGTGGCTTCATTTACAAGCGAGAGGAGTAAGCGGGTAGTTGCGGGCCAGAAGGCGGCCTCGGGTCCAGCGGAATCCAGTTCTATGAGGTGCATGTTGATGCCGGCGCTCAATATTCCTGCATTGCGCCCGGTGGCGCCCCATCCCAGTATAGGGGCTGCTTCCAGCACCAGCACCTGCGCTCCTGTCTGGCACGCACTCAACGCGGCGCTTAGACCTGCTACGCCGCCACCAATTACCAGGACATCCACGGTTATTGCAGGCAGTGATGAGATATCTGGCAGCTCCAACATGGCGTGCGTTGCCGTGTCAAGATCACTCCACCAGGGGATCTGCTGGCTAAAACGTGGATCGAGTTGAGAATCTGTGTCTGATTGCATTTTTCCCTGTTTCAAATGGTTGGTGGTCTGCCGGGCAGGGCGAGCGGGCGGGGCAAGCGGGCGGGGCAAGCCCGGCCCCTACTATGTTTCTAGAAGCTCGAAGCGTTTATCGCGCAGGTACTGGGCAATTGCTGCCGGATCATCCTTCTCAAGGGCCATTTTCTTCAAGTCGGAGAGTACCACGCTCCATTGTTCTTTGGCTGGCAGGTAGCGATTATCGCGACTGACCAGTTCTTCAAAGATGCGGCGCTCTAATTCGTGCCAGGCTGAGCGGTCGCGCCCATCGATGTCGCCACCTTCAGGGATATAGTCCTGGTCGTTCGTATTATTATCGACGCGCACGTAGAGGGGGCGGAAATAGTTGTTGATCATCTCCTCCATATGGGTCACGTCGAGAGAACCGGCATCGAAGTTCAGCGTACCGATCAGTTGTACCTGGACTAGAGGTCGCAAGGAGTCATGCTGGTGCTTGCGTCCCTCGCGCTGGCAGTAGTCTTCCAGGCGAGCATAGAGCGCATTTGGCTCAGTCAATCCGTCGACGCGCAACTCGTGACGCACAAATGGACGGCGTTTGCTGACCAGGTGCGTGGCACGGTGAAAGCGTGTTGTTTTGTCAGGGTCGATAACGCGCTCCGGGTCGTCTGTATCGATTTCGACGAAATAGTAGCCGCGATCCTCCCACGCCGATTCTTCTGCGCCGCAGGTCTCGGTCGAGCCAGGGTTATACATCCAGCCATCATATTCATAGGGCTTATGAATATGGCCCAGCGCCAGGTAATCTGCGTGAGAGCGCAGCGGTTGGAACTGTGCTATAGCCGGTAAACCCTGGACGCGCGGAACAATGCCCTCAACGCCAGTATGCATCATCAGGAGACGATACTCGATATGCGCGGCCTCTTCCTCGGAGCGAGCGGCGGCCATAGCTTCGGCCAACCCCTCCATGCTGCGATTAGTGGCTGCCCCCTGCCAGGGGAGACCATAGACGCGCAAACGTCCGCCAACTAGATCGACATGCGAACCGCGCATTGTATCAGGTTGCCAACGACTCAAAACCGGTGCGCCGCCGCGCATATAAGGAGCAAGGAGAATAAGATATTCCTGGTGACACAAAAATTGTAACCAGGAGATGCCGTCGCGATAGTAGCTGCGGTCGTGGTTACCCTCGATAGCTATGACGGGAATACCGCGCTCTTTCAGCTTCTTTAAGCCTTCAATGGCGTGGATGAGCGTCTGGGCATCGATGGCTCGCTTATTAAACAGGTCTCCAGCAATGACCACAAAATCGACTTGCCGGTGTACTGCTTCTTCCATGATATCCCAAAAAACGCGGCTAAAGTCGTTAAATCGTTCGCGTACCCCATACTGTTCGTAGCCGAGGTGCGTGTCTGCTATGTGGATAAAAGAAGCTCGCATGAATTTCTCCAACCGTGGGGGAGTATCTCCAGGACGCTCAGGTGGCTGTTCTTGTATTTTTTGTTATGGCCATTGAAGTGGCCCGGTCATCCAGGCGCGGAAACCGGCGGCAAAGAGAACGAGGGCCGCAATGCTAAAGATCAGGACGTCCCGCCGGGGCTTCTTTCCGCTGGTAGCATAGGTCAGTGCCACGGGGATGGCCAGTGCCACGATGCCGCCATAGACGTAGTGCAAGTAATAAAGACCTGTACCAGTGCCTGGCTTTTGCCCAAGCAGTACGAGTGTGACGCCAAAAATACCCTGCAACAGAGCAAGGATAGCTGTTATAACGACGGTGATACGCCAGGGTCTGTAAATGGTCCTGGTTCTCTTCATAAAGAAGAGTGCGAGTCCCCAGATACCTGCAACCAAACTGGCAGCGAGTACCAGGAACAGGTTGAAATAATGTAGTTGAGCGATGAAATCCGCCATTTTGCACTCCGAGGCCGCTTATATTGCGACGAATATATCAGACAGTTCTTTTTTGTCTATCAATACCTGGAACACTTTGCAGGTGCCAGGTTGATGACTCTTACTATAGCGTGTGTGGGATATAAAGACAAGTAATGGCCTTCGCACCAGTTACCTGCGCTTCACTGAGTCCTGGTTACTGTCTGTTCTCGGTTTACGCGCGCTGGGTAGTTCTTGGCTGCTGGTAAAGCGAGTTCTAAATCCTGAGGGTTGCCGAGGCGTAGCAGTTTAGCCAGCAGGGCTTCTAAATGTAACGCCTTTGTTTTTGCATCGCTGTCTGGATACAGCATATTGACCATCTTGTTGGCTGTCTCAAGGGCATAATCTATTTGCTTAGTATATAACTCCACGCGTTCCTTTTGTAAGGCCAACCGTTGTTTCTCTAGCTCGATTTGTTCTTTCTCTCTATCCAATGGAGTCATTGATTGCCTTCGTTCTGCTTTTTGGCCATCTCTATTGGTAAACGTCTCCTCCGCTAACTCCTCTTCTAACAGCGATTCCTCTGAGGAACTAGACTGATCCGACTGAAGGTAGGTGTCCAGATCGCTACTACGAAAACGCCAGCGGCGTGCCACCTTGATGCCGGGCAGTTCACCTCTATCCGCCATGCGTAGTACCGTGCGAGGGTTAACGCGTAGGCGAGCGGCTACTTCGTTGACATCCAGCAATTCGTTGTGCATTGAGCAATTCCCCCTCTTAAACAAAGCAGCTTTGAGTACGAATTATCCGATACGACTTGAGTGATCAAATCGGACTTTTTAGTCAAACAGTGATTGAAACGACAAGTAGGCATGATTCTGTTAGAATATTACCATATATTGGCATAAAAAGCAAATTTTGTCTGTAAGATACCAAGAAGTCCCGAAAATACTTTTCGATGTACTTGAAAGTTCATGAAAAGTCGGTTAAACTAGTAGTGGACATTGGTATACTGATTTTCTAGGACAATAAAGTAGCGTTTGCGTCGAAATTGTCTCTGCCGTCCTGGTACCATAAAGTGTGTCTTTATGTCGTAAGATGCGTTAAAGTCTCCGTAGTGCTTGTAAGTTTTGTAGGTAGTCTTGTGTATCTAAGGATACTTAGATGCATTAGAGCAGACTATGACGTAAAGCGTTTTTCAAGCTTGTTCCAGGGGAGACTTTAGTATGCTCGATTGGTTAGGACAACAGTTTGGTAGCTATCAGCTCACCGGTTTATTGGGCCAGGGAGGCTTCGCAAATGTCTACCTGGG
>VBHI01000254.1 GCA_005881495.1 Chloroflexota bacterium | reverse complement strand
TGACCGTCACCCATCCCGAAACTCGCTGGGATGATGGGGTAGTGTACTTTGGGGATGCCTACCGTGAAAGACCGAACGGTTCAAATGTTACTCAAAATGGTGATGGAGCCGATTTGGGAAGCAGACTTCTACTACTTCTCCAATGGCTTTCGACCCGGACGCTGTACGATGGACTGCATCCAACCGCTCTATCAACTTTGTGGAACGAAAGCAGGGTACCGATGGGTGATCGAAGGCGACATACGAGCGTGCTTCGATAAAATTCCGCACGAACACCTCCTTAGTGCGGTGGCACGGCGGATAGCAGATACAGGGATGCTCGCACTCATACGGCGCTTTCTCAAAAGCGGCATTATGATTGAGAGAACACTTGTACAAAGCTCAGAAGGCACGCCCCAGGGCGGGATGGCATCACCGTTGTTGGCGAATATCTACCTTCATCGCTTTGATGAATGGTACAGCCAACACTACGGCATTCCTGACAAGAAAAGGGACAAACGAGCCTATGAAACCTGGCAACGCCGCCGCTTCAAAGGCAAAGACCAAGCCGCAGTGCAGATGTTTCGCTATGCCGATGATTGGATATTCGTCATTCGTGGCACATCAGCACAGGCCCAATGCATCAAGGAGGCGTGCAAGACATTCCTCCGAGACGAAATGGGATGAGAGTTGTCCGAAGAGAAAACGAAGATCACTCATATCGAGGATGGGTTTGAATTCTTGGGGTTCCGCATTTTTCGCTGTAACAGACCCACAGATGGTCGAAAGGTAGGCGTATTTATGCGTCCCACCGACAAAGGCTTGAAGCGGGTGCAAGCGAAAATCAAAGCGATGACCACAAGGAGCACGACCAACGACGACTATGTACGCAAGATACAGGCCATCAATGCGGT
Organism: Chloroflexota bacterium; assembly: GCA_005881495.1. Next base: position 7,546 of record VBHI01000254.1, on the reverse strand, counting down.
CATTCGAGGATGGGCTATCTACTACCGAGCAGTGAACCCGACAGAAACCTTCCACAAGCTTGATTGTTACGTCTGGCTTCGGCTGAGAAAATGGCTGGAGAAGAAGTACCGTATCGGGCCAAAGGAAGTGAGAAGACGGTTTATGCCACACCAACCTGGGCCGAAAGGAGGCAGAGATGAATTTGCAGCCCAGGAAGCAGATGGGAAATGGGTCTGGCGCTATCGAGCAACACAAACCAAACTCATCTATCATCGACCGAGGATCAAGAGATACTGGCCTCATCCGTATCTGGAGAAGGTGAAGGTAGAACACTACATCCTGCCAACAGTGAAAGATATGTGGCAGGGAAACAAAGCCGCCCCGGAATACGAAGCCAACCGGCGAGAAGTACTCAGGAGGGCAAGCGGGGCGTGTGAACGATGTGGACGAGCAACGAAGCTGGTCGTTCATCATCAACATCGGGTCCAATGGAGGAAGAACCCGAAACAGGCCGATCACCGACCAGAGGCAATGGAAGCTCTGTGTCAATCATGCCATGACAAAGAACACAGAGCCGAAAGGATTTACCGCTTGAAACAAAACACCAGGAAGCAAGAGCAGGCGAGTGAGGGGTGATGGAAAGCCCGGTGCCGCGACGAGTGGCACGCCGGGTTTGGGAGGGAGGGTGCAGGCTACGTACCTTTCGCAAGGGAGGATAACGCGCTGTGCCCTTACCTCACCGATCTTAGCCTCGGCCATCTCGCTGCGCCAGGACAATGAAGCGTTTTTTGCCGTGTTCTATGCCGCGATCCGCAAGCATGGGGTTCCAGAGATCCTCGTTAGCGACAACGGCAGCGTCTTCATCTCGCACGCCACCAGGCGTGTGTGCGAACAACTTGGCATCGAGAAAAAGGAAATCAAGAAAGGACGACCCTATCAAAACTATATAGAAGCGGCGTTTGGCGTCCAAAGACGCATGGCAGACTGGAGCTTTGAGAAAGCGCATACTTGGGAGGATTTGCTGGCAGCCCATGACAAATGGATGACCGATTACAATTTCCAAAAGCACATGGCGCACGAAGAACGGCAGGACGGGTGCCATAGCCCAGCCGCCGTGTTGGGCTGGGTCAAAGGGATGCAACCGGAACCAGAGCTGGTCCATCAGGTGTTCGAGGCCATTTGCGAAACACGCCGCTTAAACAAGGCAGGCTACGCCAAATTTCGCAACTTTTTGCTCTATGGCGAGCGCGGCTTGGCCGGAGAGGAAGCGGTCGTGAATATCTTCCAAGATTTGCTGACGTTGGAATATCAGCAGGAAAAGCTCTCACGCTATTCGGTCGAGTGGCAACCCGATGAGCGGCATCTTGCCCGCGTTGGAAACCCTCGACTCTTTCACCATCCCTAACCCTCAGCACAACCCGAACTCTGGGAACCGGGCGAGGTCGAATGGTTTGTCATCATCCGCACAAATCCCCCCACGCGCAGGCGCAAACTCTCTCATCGCCTACTGGTCGTGCAACTTCCCTTGCTCCCCGACGGCACGCAAGGCGCTCCTTCAGGCAGCGTTTAGCCCTCCAACTGGAGCTACGGAAAGAACCACCTGTTGAATCCCGCCAGGTGCAATACGTCTGCAATTTCAGTTTTCGCGAGTAAGACAAAAGGTATGATGAGGGAGCGACCACTCCAAAATGGAGGCTCTCCGCTTCTTGGTTTGCCTTCACATTGGAATGGTCTCTTTCTCACTCAGCGTCCGCGCATCTCGTGATCAGAGGACGTGATTGCTCGGAACGCGCGCTCCAGCCTTCTAGAAATGGCCCCACCCGTTGTATGTCGTTGTATCCAGGACAGCGAACCAATCGAAATCGGTGAAGCTTTGGGCGCCCAGTGGTTCCACATAGGACCTGTTCTTCTTACTGCTAGAGCGAATCGGAAGTGCCGCCATTTCCTCTGTAGGAAGCCCTTGCCCTTGATGGGTGGGAATGAACCGCACTGGCCCAGGAGCGGATGTGAACCGCGCCTCAAGCGTCCCGGCTTCTGGCTGGTCGATCCCGTTGGCTGGCGAGGAGCCTACGGCCGAGCCGATGACGGCATAGCGGCGACCGAAGAGTTCATGAAGATGAGATCCAACGGGCCACCAGATCACCGTCTCATTCCCCCATTGCCATTGCACCTTTCCACGCTTGAGATGGGTATTGTGGGCAAAAACCAGAACGTTGCCTCGCCCCTGTTCCCGGGAGACGATGTACGCCAGATTCTCTGCCATCATGGCGTCACGTATGCCGAGCAGTCTCTCCTGGCGTTTCTCTGACGGTTGCGCTAACGCCGCATGATAGTGTAAGAGTTGTCGTGCCACCACAGCGTAGTGGACGGCTTCTCGATAGCGGCTCTCGTCGCTCTTCGCGACCAATTCGGGACGACGCACACGCAGCTCTGCAATCAGCTCCTCGGTCTCGATCCGTAATGCGGTTGCTTCCGGTGATCGACCTATCGATTGCGTCGGGTCGAGCGCGGCAGCCGGATTCTCCCAGGCAGCGTCCTGTCCGAGTAGCGGGTCGATGCGCTTGCGATACTCCTGGCCGAGGGCCTCATCTCTCTCGCTGAGGTAATCAAGCGCAACGTGGAGGGTCTGGCGGGGACTATCTGTAATCACATCGGTCGGGCTATCGAACCCATAGAACTGGAGTTTTCTCTGGTGCGCTGGATCAGCATTGTAGTGTCTCATCCACTCGACCAGTTCTCGATTCGCTTCGAACTTTCCGAAACCGTGGCTCCATCCCGTATCCTGCACCGCTGCGTAAGATGCCGGACCGCGGCCAAGCACGTAGTCGTTGATGATGGATCCCCGAGGAAAACTGCTCTCAACGGCAATAGCGCTGTAGCCATGGGCTTCGACAAGACGTTGGAAGAGCTGGTTGCGAAGGACCAGCAGTTCTTCCCCTCCATGCAGTGCTTCTCCAAAGCCAAGCAATGCGACCGCATCGCCAAGTGCGCTGATCACCGTATCAACGGCGGCGTTGAAGTCCGGGCGAGAATCGAGCGAGCATGGGATTGCCTCGTGTGCTATCCAGTCGTCGAGTGTCGCATATACTCCTGCTGCGTTCGTCATGAGTCTACCTTTCATTGTTTTCACTGTACCATTCATCCAATGAGAAATCTTCTCCTCCTGCTGCTTCTCTCCCCTGCTCTCGTCTACCGCTCTCGCGAGCAGGGAGCCTGGACAAGTGAGAACACGCTCCAGGCTTCGGCAGATCTCGCAGGAGGTTGCATGCATGCATCTCCGATCCAAGCTGGCCAGGCTTTTTCTGGATCATGTCTCTACAGTACAACACAGATGCAAGAATAGAGGGTAGAAAGAGAGCCAGGAGCGTGCGTATGGACAGAAATGGATCAGAGCAGGCTCAATACACTTAGATTTCTGTGATAGAACGAGGGGTGTATTGCAAAAAAGCCTCAACCTCGGACTTGGGAGTTTTACATGAAGCCTGGCAACACTTTACGCGCTATCGAGTCTTCCCAGGGATGCTGGAATGAGCACCGAGCCGGGTGCGCAACTATGAAGCCTTTGCTCTGCTGCCACCGGTTTCTCAAAGCCTGAGCGGCTACCGTCTCTACGCACAGCAACATCTTGCTGCACTCAAAACTGCTTCATGTTGGGATTTACAGTCTAAGGTATCTGAGTCAATTTTTATCGCAACGGATATTTGCAATATGTGTCAACACTCATGTGAGTCGATGTCTTAGTGGATCTGCTCATTCACATCGTTCACAAAATCGATGTGCGCGCTGAGAAACGGGTCGAGCAAGAGTACCTCAACGAATTCAAGCGAGTGGGAAATAAAGAGGGCACCCTCGCGAGATTCTCATTAGAAGTCGCTTCTAGATAGGTTGCCAGTTCATCAAATTGTGTTTCCCAAAACTGCCGGTATTGCTCAAAATGTTTTCCTCCCTCCTTTGAAGAGGGCTTACATGCTCAGGCGCCTTGAGAAGCCTTCTCGGACACGCTCTAAATTCCTCCGAGAGTTTTTGCAACCCAGCCTGAATGTTTACGTTTTGTTTATACCGGGGGAGGTCTCGTTTATACATTGTTTATGTCCTATCGATTATATTAGTCATCACAGGAGCATGGCCTGACTCACTCATCCCATGATGGATAAGAGCCTGTGATTCCGACAAAAACCCTCTGCTCGCGAGTAACGACTCGCACTGCTACACATGAAGTGATTGGGCAGCCAGAGTGGTATAATAGAACGATATCGACGCCCTGGTCGGTACGCGACATTGGATGCGTGTGCGGCTACAGTGATGCTCGCCTGATCGTGCAAGATGATAGTTGCTCGGGAGTTGCGACAGGAAGGCGAGGAAGTATTTGAAAGCCATCCATCCAACGAAGCTATCGCTTCTACCTCCGGTCAGGATGGATGCGAGGAAGTATCAGCTTAAGAACCGCATGTACACCAACGACCTGGGTAGCTATGTGTCAATGACGAGATTGCATTCACTGTCTTCGTTGCGCTCAATGAGCGCGTCAGGACCGAAGTATTTGGTGATCTTTGGAGTTTTGGTATGCGCGTACACGGATCACACGACAGAACTCTCTGAGGAGTACTGGCTATGCAGCATTTTATGCGTCGATCTCTCCTGGTACAATTGCTGAGCGTGTATCTGCTCTTTGTCGTCGTCGTGCTGATCGGAGGCGTGGGAGTCAACATGGTGGTCGCGCAGAAACTGCGCAATGATGTCCAGGCTTCAGACCAGGCACTGGCTCAGGAAATCGCGGTCGAGACCAGTCTCCATCTGAGCGATTCTGAGCGTTCGCTTGCCAAGTTAGGCACCCTTACAGTACAGGCCGATACGCATGCCGCGATAGTGAGCCTCTTCCAGGCTTTCGAGGCTGCTCGCAACGATGTAGATCAGGTCTACTGGCTCGACCCGGTGGGAGCCCTGGTCGTCTCCTGCCCACCGCTGCCGGGCAAGTGCCAGGACAAGTTAAATGCGGAATTCTCGCCGCAAGGGGTCATCCAGCGGGCCCTCACGGAGCCCGGCCCGGTCTTCGAGCCGGTCTTCGAGGTGGGTGCTGTGGTTGAACCAACCTTCAACGCTGGTGTCATCATCGCTTACCCTGTACATGCTAGAGGTGGTAAGCGGGTCGGCTTCGTAGCGGCCAGCTTCTCGCTCGCGAAGCTCAGCGCCCCCCTGGCGGCTGTCGTCAATGCGCAGCAGGACCAGGGCCGCCGGCTCATGATCAGCATCATCGATGATGGCGGTAAGCTCATCGCCACGCCCGATCACAAGCAGCTCTTGTTTACAGTGCTAAATGAGTTGCCGGGCGCCGATCAGGCGCTACAAGGCCACGCGGCCTCACGCCAGGGACTGGGACCCGATGGCCGGGATTGGCTTTTCAGTGCCGTTCCCGTCCCGGATGTCGGTTGGGCTGTCGTCGTGCAGAGGCCCGCAGGCGAGGCGCTGGCCGTCATCGCGCAGTTCCAATTCTGGTTGCTGACAGCAGCACTGCTCTTCGCCATCGGCGGCCTGCTGTTCTGGCTCATGTTGCTGGTCCGGGTCATCCGACCCCTCCATACCCTCGCCATCCAGCACCAGGCGCTGCCTGCCTCGGAGCAATCCATCCCAGAAGAAACGACTGTACTTGCCGAACGTTTCGACGAGGTTGGCCACCTGGCACGATCGCTCGTACGTCTGGAGCGAGATGGGCTGAAAAAACTCGCCGAGTTGCGCACGCTGCTGGAAACGTCGAACGCTGTTGTCAGGTCGCTTGAACCGCATGCTGTGGTCGGAAAGATCATTCACGAAGTGCGGCGGCTGGTGGATGTGCAGGCCGCTGCAGTGCTCCTGCCAGATGAGCATGGTGTACTGCACGTACTGGAAAGCTCCGGCCTCAGTGAACACTACGACCACTCGCTCTCCTTGTCTCCTGAGCAGGTGAGTTCACCTCCGGTGCAGGCACTACGTGAGGGCAAGCCGGTACAGAAACTGCTCGGTCCCCACACATCATCGCTCTCCTACGACGAAGGCTTCCGCTCGATGCTGGCGATTCCGATCATGAGTCGCCATGCGGGCGGCGTCGTCCTGCTGGTGCACCGTACTGAGCCCCGTTCTTTCAACCAGCACGAGATCGACTTGCTGCTGACGTTCGCTAACTACGCCACCCTCGCCTGGGAACATGCAGTGCTCTACGAGCGCAGCGATGAGCGACTCCGCGAGGTGGCACGAGAGAACGAGCGGCTGTACCAGCAGGCCTCGGAGGAGAAGCAGAAGCTGGAGGCGATCATGGGCAGTATGAGCGACGGGCTGGTGCTGACGGGCATCGACGGGACGGTGCTGTATGCCAACTCGGGAGCAAGCACTATCGTGGGCCTCGCATGGGAGGCTCTGGAGTACCGCCCCATCAGCGTGCTCTACGACGCGCTGCGCACCAGTGCGGTGGAGTCTGTGGAGTATGAGCAAGCCCTGGCGCGGGCTGAGTCTGCCGAAGCCACGGAGGTGGTTGTCGAGATCAGGCGCAATGGCCAGCGCCGCGCCATCCACGTGCGGTTGTTCGATGTGGACGACGAGTCAGGGCAGGTCATTGGACGCGGCCTACTGCTGCGCGATGTGACGCGCGAGCGCGAGCTCGACGAGTTCAAGACGACGTTGCTGGCGGCGGTTGGCCACGAAGTGCGCACGCCGCTGGCGGCGATCAAAGGCCACGCCTCGACACTGCTCCAGGAAGACGTGACCTGGTCACCTGCGGATCAGCGCCATTTCCTGCAGACCATCAGCGGCGAAGCCGATCGGCTGGCGCAACTCGTCAGCAATCTGCTCGACCTCTCGCGCCAGGAAGCCGGGCTGCTCCTCCTCAATCGCGTGCCCACCAGGGTGCAGGATCTCGTGGCGAAGACCATCGAGCGGTTGAGCCACCCGAATGTCGTGATATCTCTGCACATCCCCGACGAGCTGCCGCTGGTCAATGTGGACAGCGCGCGCATAGAGGTCGTGCTCCACAACCTGGTCGCCAACGCGCTGGTGTATGGTGAGGGAGAAGTCCGTATCACCGCTGAGAGGCGGGACGATGGAATTGTCGTATCAGTTTCGGACAATGGACCTGGCATCGCCCCCGACGAGCTGCCACACGTGTTCGAGCGTTTCTACCGAGCGCAGCGTGGCCGCCAGCAGCATTCTGGGGGCACTGGCCTCGGATTGGCCATCTGCAAAGCCTTCGTCGAGGCTCACGGAGGCGTCATCTGGGCGGAGAGCAGCGTGCGAGGTGCTACTATCTCCTTTTCGCTGCCGATTGTTTCGCCTACAGTTGCCGCAGTGCCTGTTGATATGGCGGCAATGTAACTCTCGACAGAGGAACGGAGGTGCGTTATGACGACGAAGGTGAAGCGCATTCTGCTCGCCGAAGATGAAGTGGCACTGCGCGATTTCGTGAGCAGGAATCTGCGCGCCCGCGGCTTCGAGGTACTAGAAGCGAGCAATGGGTTGGAGGCTATGGCCCTGTGGGAGCGGGAAGATCCCCACCTGCTGATTCTGGACATCATGATGCCGCGCATGGACGGCCTCGAAGTC
>VBHI01000253.1 GCA_005881495.1 Chloroflexota bacterium | reverse complement strand
CGTCCGACTCACGGCGATGAGTAACGTTGCGCTAGAGGCAAACAGCGAAGTCGCAAAGCCCAGCGCGACCAACCATCCCAGCCCGGTTGCTAGAGACGAGGGCAAGACAAGATTAACCGTTTGAAAGGCATTGAGAAAGCTCCCGACGGCACTCAGTTGATTCGTAGGCAAGGCGATCAGGATGGCCAGCAAAAAGAGGCTGTAGAGAATGACTACGATGATACCTGCCCGCAGAAGGGTGAGGGGTACATCACGTTGCGCATTGTCCATTTCTTCCCCGGCACTGTTCTGCATCTCTGCTCCCAACCAGAGGACCACTACTATCGGCAGGATCGAGCTGGCGGTGAGCTCCCAATTGGCAGGGACCAGGTCAGCGACTGCAACATGTGTACCCTTGCTCGAACCACTCACCACGAAAATGCCTGCCAGGACCAGGAAGATGCTGAGCAAGGCTAGTTTGACAAAGAAGCCAATGGTGGAAATCCATTTGCCATGGCGCAGCGAAATGATCGCGCCAAAGGTGATACCCCAGATGAAGAGAAAGGCAAGCGCCAGTTCGACAAGCACATCAGTCACCACGTAGCTGCCAAAAAGAACGTTTGCATCGCCAAACCAGAAGATCTTAAGCGCTGCGATCATAATCACTGCAGCTGAACCACCCATCAAGAGCGGGACGGTGATCCAGTAGAGTGTAGCTGCAAAGGCAGCATAAAGACGCCCTCCTGCTAACTTACACCACGCGTAGACGCCTCCCTCCTGGGGGAAGGTGCTACCAAGTTCCGCTACCAGTAGTCCGTAGGGGAAAAAGAAGGTGACTGCTGAGAGCACCAGCCAGGTGAACGCTTGCGCTCCGTTGGAAGCAAAAGCACCAAGGGCATTGAGGCCAATGACGGCGACCACGGTATAGCAGATCATGTCAAAGCGCTTAAACCCCTTGCGCAGTTTCTTTTTCTCGTCAAGCGCTGCGGTGGTGGTGACTTCCCTGGGGCGCGTTTCCATGAGAGTTACTCCTCCATAGCTTGATCTATCTCGTTATGGATGGACGTGCTTTCCAACGAGCGAAATCCATGCTAGACGACTTCTACAATATAGGTTGAGCTTACTGTATTCGTTACAATGCAGCGTTTCACCGGTTCCAGCTAGCAGCCAGCAAACCAAGTGATCTGGCGAGAGTGACGGCTGCGCGACGATTATTCACACTGAGCTTGCGATAGACATGTTTCGTATGCAATTTGACCGTTTCGGTCGTGACCACCAGTTCGCGTGCAATCTCCTTATTCGTGAGGTCAGTGTCGAGCAGGTTCAAGATTTGCAGTTCGCGCCTGGTCAATGGTTCCAGACCCTCTTTCACCAGGAGATCTTCCTTAGAACCAGCTTGTACCGGTACTGGGTCTATCGCCGCCAGGATGACTTGTAGATAGGCATCCAGATGCTTTTCGACCTCATGGTGCGCTTTTCTGTGCTTGCGCAATTCGTGCAGCAATTTGGCCAGCGGAGCAAGATCGGCAAAGGTGCGGATGAACCCTCCGGGACGCGCCAATGCAAGCGCGCGTTCCAATACCTCTAGGGCTTCGGTCTCACGACCCTGCAGATCGTAGGCCCACGCTTGCAGAGCCAACACCTGGATCGTCTTACGTGTATTGTGCATGGCTTCGACAAGCTGCAAGATTCTGGTGAGGAGTACTTGCCCTTCGGCAATACTCATCTCATCACCTTTGGCAAGCAATAAGCGGACTTCGGTCACGGGTGGATCCTCCAGGAAGAACATCGGACCCCACACTTCTTGCTCCCCCGCCATCTCGAGCCACTGCGAGGCCTCCTCCACCTCGTTCTGTAACAGTGCCAATCGTGCACAGAAGGCAAAGGCTACCATCAGCTCGCGTATAGTGTGCTGCTCCTGCGCCAATTCGAGCAAGCTGTGAGCCGTCTCTCGCGCCTGGATGCCCAACCCCTGAGCTTGATAGGTCAAGGCTAATCCGCACAGAGCGTCCTGCACCACCCAAAAGTGTGCCTGATGCTGGTTGGCGATGACCGCTGAGAAGTGATAGGCCGCTTCATCTAGCTGGTTTTGTTCGTAATGGACCAGCCCCAGCAACCAGGAGGCATAATTTTGACTGATCACTAGCTCGGCCTCACGGGCGATGTGCAGCAAATGGCGCGCGGTGTGTTCTACGTGAGGGAGTTTGCCCATCGCCAGAGACACGTACGCCTGCGCGAAAAGCAGTCGAGCAAAGCTGCTGAGCCCCGTTGCTTGTTCTCGTAGCGCTTGCTGCACTGCAGCAAGCGCTACCTCTTCATGCCCGGTCGCCTGGTTTGAGAGTACAAAGTAAAAGTTGGCGTGGCTGAACATATGCTCCTCACCTGGTGGGATCCATGCCAACGCGGAACGAGCGCTTTCCAGGCTCGCCTGTGTCTGTCCGGTAAAGAAGTGGAACAGGCTCCACAAGGTCGCCATCAATCCACGTAGCAGTCTGAAGGGCGGGTCATGTGGGTCGTGGGCATCACTCATATCCCGGTCGCCGCTTGCTAAAAGCTGCTGGGCAGCCGTCAGCAAGCGCGGCAGCTCTTGAAGCTGCCCGCGTGCCTGCGAGATCCACGCTCGCGCGGCCAGAAGGAAAGGGCTTCCCTGGATCTGTTCCTCTGGCAACAGGCGCAGCCAGTGTTCCACCAGCGCCAACTGCTCCTGCTCGAATGCCTGAAAAAATTGCGCTTCCACCAGCTGCGTCGCCCTCGAGGCATCTCCCGCCAACAGTGCATGGCGGATCGCCTCCTCGATAAGACCCTGCTTGGCATACCACGTCCTCGCTCGCAGGTGCAGGGTGGCCAGCTCTTCCTGGCTACAGTGTGTTTGCAAGCGCTGCTGCAACAACCCCTGGAACAGGTGGTGAAAGCGATACCACCTCTGGCGCTTGTCGAGGGGGACCAGAAAGAGGTTCGCGCGCTCCAACCAGTCCAGGGTGGCTTGCACCTGTTCGTGTGAGATATCGCTTCCCATGACAGCGGCACACGACTCTGCACAGAACTGCTCGAGAATAGACGTCCGTTCGAGCAACTCCTGCACCTCTTGCGCTTGCTGAGCGAGGATTTCCCCGACCAGGTAACTGCTGATAGAACGCGCAGCGTAGCCGTCGAGATGTTCCAGGAACGACGCGCGGTCAGAAGTACCGCGCAGCGAGAGCGCTGCCAGTCGCAGTGCCGCAATCCAGCCCTCCGTCCGTTCATCGAGCGCACCTGCTGTTTCGCGTGCCGTTTCGCTTCCCAGCATGCAAGTGAGAAAGGCTTCCGTTTCCTCCGGCGTAAAACGCAAGTCGGTTCCACGCAGTTCGTTCAGGCGACCCTTGGCCAGCCACCTGGCAACCGGCAGTGGCGGATCGGATCGACAGATGAGCACCAGGTGCAGTTGGAGAGGCAGATGCTCAACCAGCAGCTCAAGCAGGGTATGTACTTCGCGATTGTGAATACGGTGATAATCATCCAGCACCAGGATGACATCGTCAGGCACATCCGCCAGTTCATTGATGAGCAAGGTAGCGATTTGATCAGGCGGCAGGATCCGCGGGGCCTTGAGGAGGGCGGTCGTGGCCTCAAACGCATCCGGAAAGGCCGTTTGCAGGGCGGCGGCAAGCGATTGCACGAAGACGGGCAGCTCGTTGTCGTGTTCATCCAGGGAAAGCCAGGCATTCGGGCGATCAATCGTCTGCACCCACTGGGCCAGCAGTGTCGACTTGCCAAAGCCGGCAGGGGCGCACACCAGGGTGATCTCGCCTCCGAGTGCCGCGTTTAAGCGCTCAATGAGGCGGGTCCGGGGGATGACATCGCTGCCGCTACGTGGTCGGTAGAGTTTTGTGCGGATCAAGGAGCTAAGGGAGCCACTACTGGCTGCAGTCATAGGGACAGGGAGCGTGGAAGCAGCGGGCCTGGCCGTGGATCGAGTGGTCGACCCGATGTGCGCGTGCGTGCCTGCGAGTCTTCGAGCCGCTGAATGCAGGTTTGATAGGTTGATTGCGAGTGAGGGTCCCAGCGAGACGGTCAAGACCTTTCCCATGCGCGTGCGGGACGCTTTCCATTCCGACTCACCATGATCGGTCCCGATTTTGCGTACAGTCATGGCACCCATATGATCGACAAAGAGAAACGAAGTATGCTCCTCTAGCCAGTCGTACCAGGAGGGGGATCCAACGTCGATCGGACCGCTCTCTCTTCCCAACTGGTATAACCGCCCACTTTTCACCGTGGGTCTTGTTCGCTTCATCAAGAGAAACCCCCGTTTTTACATGCCGGTATCCCCCTGCCCATCTTCTTCAAAGACATAGTTTCGTATTTCGCAGAAGCTGAATATTTGGCACAATTAACTTGATAAAATTACATCTAGTATATCACAATTTTATCACAACATTTTCCAGAACTAACCCTTTTCTAACCCCAATGGGGAATAGCTTTTTCGCACGTCTTCGACTACTGTGTTCATGAGAGGCATATGATCTCTGGCTGTTTCGATGAGATCACGATGAGTGTTGGTATTTCAAAGCGTGTACCCATATCTCACATGCTTTGATCTCTTTCTGATCTTTAGCTAGTGTTCCATGAATGCATGGTGATACGACACTCAGAGTTCTGTCGAGCAAGAGGGTCAGCCCTTGAGCAACACAGCTAGCAATTATGTAGATCTAGTAACAAAGGGAGTGCGTTCCCCTATACCATTTGCATCATTGTAGCAAGGAGAAGAAAATGACTACATCAACATCACCTGCCACCAGCCCATCCGAGCAGGGACCTATCTGGCACACTCTCAGTATCGAGGAAGCTTTGCGAGCGCAAAGCGTCGATGCAACGACCGGGCTGAGCCAGGCAGAAGTCGTGCGTCGCCTTAAGCAGTTCGGTCCTAACAAGTTTGCAGAAGCCAAGAAGGTACCTGGCTACATTGCCTTCTTGAACCAGTATAAGGACCCGATGCAGATCGTTCTGCTGGTGGCTGCCATCGTCAGTATCCTTATCCAGCAATGGGGCACGGCCCTTATCTTGATCATCCTGACGCTGTTCAACGCGTTTCTGGCACTGCGCCAGGAAGGGAAGGCGGAGGCGAGCGTTGCCGCCTTGCAGAAGATGCTGATCGTTAAGTCGAAAGTACGCCGGGGTGGCCAGATCATTGAGCTTGCGGCAGAGCAACTTGTTCCGGGCGACATCGTTGTTCTGGAGGCTGGAGACCGCGTGACAGCCGATGGCCGCATCATCAGGGCCGCGACGCTTGAGATTGACGAGTCCGCCCTTACCGGTGAGAGCGCTCCGGTTCCCAAACAAATCGAGCCAGTTGAACAGGCTGATACACCGCTGGGTGACCGGGTGGACATGGCGTATATGAATACAGAAGTGACCCGTGGGGCTGCGGACATCCTGGTCACGGCCACTGGCATGTCGACCGAAGTCGGACACATCTCAGGTATGTTACAGACCACCGCCATCGAGGAGACCCCACTCACCAAACAACTCAACACGTTGACGCGCCAGATTGTAGCAATCGCCCTGGTGGCGCTGGTCTTTTATATCGCCATTGGCTATTTTCGCAACGGCCAGACGGTGAACGAGCTCTTACTGGCAGGCATCGCGTTCGCCATCGCGTCCATCCCCACTGCCCTGCCAGCTGTGGTCACCTACTTGCTGGCTCAGGGTACAACGGCCCTGGCAACAATAGGAGCGATTGTCAAGCGACTGCGCTCGGTGGAAACGCTCGGAGCGACCTCGGCCATCAACTCGGACAAGACCGGCACGCTCACCCTCAACCAGATGACCGCCGTTGAGTTGGTGATCCCCGGCCAGCGGTATACCATCTCAGGTGGTGGGTATTCCACTGACGGCAAGATCAGCCGGGTGGGTGGCAAGCCCAACATCGAGCTCGAACCGTACTTTTTGCCAATGGCGCTCGCTTCTGATGCAGTGGCCAGAGATGGCGACCTGGTCGGTGATCCCACAGAGGGAGCGCTGGTGGTGCTGGCTGGCAAGGGTGGCATCGACGCCGTCACCACCCGAGAGGCCCATCCTCGTGTCGCCGAACTGCCGTTTGACGCAGCCTACAAATTGATGGCAACCTTTCACCGCATGCAAGGCGATGACGGGCGCGAGGTGATCCGCTGCTTTGTCAAAGGCGCCCCTGACCAGTTACTGGCTCGCTCAAAATATAGCCTGGATGTTCACCAGGAACGTGTTCCAATTGACGAGGTGCGCAGCGAGTACACGGAGAACAACGAGCGATTGGGCAAGCAGGGCCTACGCGTGATGGCGGTGGCACGCCGCGATTTTGAACCCGCCAGCTTCGATCCCTCTGCCGATCTGCTCTCACAGGTGCGCGACCTGACCATGCTGGCGTTAGTCGGCATCGTGGATCCACCGCGTCCCGAAGTAAAAGCCTCCATCGTCAAAGCGCACTCGGCTGGTATCCAGATACGCATGATCACTGGAGACCATGCCGTTACGGCTGCTGCAATCGCAGGGAAGTTGGGCATCCCAGGTCGCGCAATGACCGGCGCAGAATTTGCAGCACTCAGCGACGAGGAAGCCCTGAGCCAGATTGACGAGATTGGTGTGATTGCACGTGTTACCCCCGAGCACAAGGTACGGCTGGTCGATGTCTTGAAAAAGGCGGGCAAGATCGTGGCCATGACCGGCGACGGCGTCAATGACGCGCCAGCCCTTAAGAAAGCCGACATCGGGGTAGCCATGGGCATCACCGGTACCGACGTGTCCAAAGAGGCGGCCGTGATGATTCTGACCGACGACAACTTTGCCACTATCATCCGAGCAGTCGAGAATGGACGTGCCCTCTACGACAACCTCATGAAATACATTCGCTTCCAGATGTGTACCTTATTCGCCTGGATCCTGATGTTCCTGGGTGCGGCGCTCTTCAATATCCTTGGAGGCGTTCCATTACAGCCCTTGCAGGTGCTGTTAGTCAAATTTTCGATCGTCATCTTCCTGGCTATCGGTCTTGGCCTGGGCAATCCCACGCCGGGTTTGATGCAGCGATCTCCACGGAAAGGGAACGAACCGGTCCTGCCGATGGGGCTGGCCGTGCGTCTTGTCGTGCAGGGATTGGTCAGGGCAGCGAGTACCCTGTTCGTGATCGTCCTTGCCACGAGCGTCTGGTCCTTGAGCGATACAGTCGCCCAGACGATGGCCTTCGCCACATTCTGCTTCGCCTGTATCTTCTATGCGTTCGAGAGCAACGACGAGCTGCGTTCGGTATTCAGCAGGCAGACACTCGAGAGTGACCGATTGATCAAGATGAGCGCATGGGCGGTGCTGCTGGTGTTGCTCATCACATGGCTAGACTTCGCGAACCGCCTCTTCGCAACGACCAGTTTGACTGTCTGGCAATGGGTGATCTGCATCGTGTTCGCCTCGGCGGTGCTGTGGACAACTGAGATTGAGAAGTTCTTCCGGAGACGAGCTGAGGCGTCATCTTCCGCCGAGCTTGAAACGGTACCCGTCCAGGCCGCAGCTTGAGCACAAGCGGACAGTACGCATGGCAGCGCCACTACCCAATAATGCTGCCATGATGCTGACCATCTCTTAAGGTGATCGGCTTTTGTAGTACCTTTTATCAGTCAGGGATGCAGGGGCACAGAATAGGCATCAAAATAGGATTCCTTAGAAAGGGAGAAGAATATGTCCAAGGACAACGAAAAGAACCAGGAAGAGCAGTCAGGCAAAATGAAACGCAAGGAGTTCGAGCAAGAGCTCGAAAAGCTGCAGGTTGACCTCGTGAAGTTGCAGCGTTGGGTGGTGCAGGAAGGTTTGCGGGTGATCATTGTGTTTGAGGGGCGTGACGCCGCAGGCAAAGGAGGTACCATCAAGCGCATCGTTGACCGGGTCAGCCCCCGCGTCTTTCGGGTGGTGGCCCTGCCCACACCGACAGACCGCGAGAAATCTGAGATGTACATCCAACGCTACATGGCTCATTTTCCCGCAGCAGGCGAAGTCATCATTTTCGACCGCAGTTGGTATAATCGGGCGGGCGTCGAGCATGTGATGGGCTTCTGCACCGACCAGCAGTACGAGGAATTCCTCAAGAATACCCCCATTGCTGAGCATTTCATCATTAAGAATGGCATTATCTTGATCAAGTACTGGCTGGAAGTCAGCGAGGAAGAGCAAGATCGTCGCTTCAAGGCAAGGATTCATGATGGCAGGAAGATCTGGAAGCTCAGTCCAATGGATGTGGAATCGCATCGACGCTGGTACGATTACACGAGGGCTAGAGATGCCATGTTCGAGGCAACCGATACGCCCGAGTCCCCCTGGTATGTCATCCACTCCAATGATAAAAAGCGGGCACGTCTGAATTGCATCGCGCACCTCTTGAGCTTGATCCCCTACAAGGCACTGCCGGCCGAAGAGGTCAAGCTTGGGAAACGACAGTCGCCCAACGGGTATAAAGAACCGGAGCGGGCCTCTCATTTGGTCCCAGAAGTGTATTAAGCAATGTTCAAGGAGCGTAGCACGGCAACAACAGCAAGCGACACAGACCCCTCGCCTGAATCCGGCACAGAGGCATTGAAGCGACGAAAGAAGCAAGCCAGGCGTGAAGCGAAACTGATGCTGGCAATCGAGGAAGCCAAAAAGGCGCAGAAGAAGGCGCAGAAGAAGCAGACGAAAGCCCAGGCTCGTCTGGAGGAACGGAGCACCACTCTGCACACCCTGGAAGCACGACTGGAAGAACTTCGCGCCCAAAGCCCACAAGCTGCAACTGATGCGACTTCGCAAAGTGCAACAGATGCAGAGGCAACTTCTCTCCCGGGTGAAGAGTCCACACTGCCAGAGGGTTCGGTGGTGATCACAGATGAGACCCAAGTGGATACAATGCAGGAGAGTGAGACCGCTATTGTAGGTTCTCCAGCATCAATGACTACTAGGAAGACAAGCGCACGAAAGTCAGCGGCAGCGCGAACATCGACTGCGACCAAACAATCATCAAATCCTAGCCAAGTTAACAGGAAGCCATCCTCAGATGCCGGGCATAAAGAGTAGCGTTCAAGCCAATCGCGCCCAACACTGCTTTCATGGCATATGGGAGGAAATGTATGGAAATTACTGAACGCGCAATCCACCTGTTGGCAGAGGTGGAAAGATCGGTGCAGGACCACTACCGTGATTTCGACGATCTTGCCCATGGCTTCGAGCATGTGCTGCGGGTCTATCATCTGGCCCTGCACCTGGCGGAACAGGAACATGCCGATGGCTTTATCGTGGGGATGGCAGCGCTGCTCCATGATCTGGGACGCACCACCCGCGGCCCTACGCGC
>VBHI01000252.1 GCA_005881495.1 Chloroflexota bacterium | reverse complement strand
TACGTGCAAATTCACTTGCAACGTCGAGCATTGCGGGAGAGTATTAAGCGCAGGCGTATTTTTGTGTGCGAGACGTGTGGTTTTGTGATGCCCGATCAACTGGTACAGCGGCGCTTACAACGGGGATTAGACTGGTTAAATTGTCCCGATTGTGAGAAACAGCGTATCTTGCTGCTTGACTGGGAAGAGCGACTTACGGCTGCACCTTCTTCAGTCGTTCAGGAGATGGATCGCGCTGCCGATGAGCAACGAGACCATGAAACGGCGCAGACCGCGCTGCAAGGGAAAATCGAGATGGGGGATTTCGATGTGTTTCTCTGTCACAATGGCGAGGATAAGGCTGCGGTGAAGAAGATTGGGGAAGAGTTGAAGGAACGGGGGATACTGCCGTGGCTGGACGAGTGGGAATTACGGCCAGGTTTGCCGTGGCAGCCTTTACTGGAACAGCAAATTAAACAGATCAAATCGGCGGCAGTTTTTGTTGGCAAAAACGGCAGAGGCCCCTGGCAGGACATGGAGTTGTACGCTTTCCTACGGAAATTCACGAAGCGAGAGGAGAAAGGCCCTGTTATTCCTGTGATTCTGGCCGATTGTACAAATGAGCCAGAGCTTCCGGCTTTTCTTGAAGGCATGACCTGGGTCGATTTCCGCAAGCGGGAACCTGATCCGATGGAAAGGTTGATCTGGGGGATTACGGGGGTACGTGATCCAAGCGTTGTTTATCGATCAATGGGTAGTAAGGTTTGAACATTTCGCAGGGTTCGCTCTATGAAACAATAGCCTGGTTTATGCTGTTTAACGTTTTCATCTGGAGAGGGGAAAATCCACCGAGGGCCGATAATGAGGTTTAACCAATTCATCCAGGAATCCGTCTGGGTCACAGCACGGTCATGCTGCGCACATTCGCTCCGCTCAGTGTCAACTCCGCGAAGCATCTCGACGCCCATGCAGACAGACCCTTCGCTGCGGCTCAGGGTGACATGGGAACGCTGTCATGCTGCGGCTCAGAGCTTGCCCTGAACGAAGTGAATGGGGTGACACGGTGAGGCAGCTTAGGGTGATGCGTATTGGGGCCGATAAATCGGCGGTGGGCGCGATAAATCGGCCCCTACAGTGCGTTTACAAAAAAGGTTCGTTTGTATTACCATGAAATATTGAGAGGAAGCGAGTTTATCATGCGTGTTCCACCTCTGGAAACCGAACGGTTGATTATTAGACCTTTTACTGTGGATGATCTGGATGATGTTCACCAGTTGCTTGATGTTGACCTGCATGATGCGAATTTTGGCTCCGAGGGGGCGACGACACGTGACGAGCGGCGGAAATGGCTGGAGTGGACGGTGATGAACTATGAGGAGTTGGCAAAGCTCTATCAGCCACCCTATGGCGACCGGGCGGTTACGCTGAAGTCAACGGGACAGGTGATTGGGGCCTGTGGGTATGTGCCCAGTTTTGGTCCGTTTGGACAATTGCCGGCATTTCGTTCCGCCACTGCAAATGACGATACAGAACGCTTATTTACTCCTGAATTTGGCCTGTTTTATGACTTTTCTCCTGCCTTTCAGCGGCAGGGGTATGCTACGGAAGCGGCCAAAGCGTTGATTGACTATGGTTTCAGGCAGTTGAATTTGAGGCGTATTGTGGCGACGACGTCGTATGATAATGCTGCTTCTATTGGTGTGATGCGCAAATTGGGGATGCAGATTGAGAGGAATCCTTATGCTGATCCTCCCTGGTTTCAGGTGGTGGGGTTTCTTGAGAATAGACTCATTGTTCCATTATCCTTTCAGTAACATTTTTTCTTCTCCTTGAAAAAGGGTAGCCGCTCAACACGATTGTGGAAGCGCCGATGGTGTGAGCAAGAGTGGTAGCCTGGGCAGCCTGGTGCATCTTTTTATGCAGATTATGCAGATGATCAACCATCTGCTGAAGTGTCACGAACGTGAATCCCCGGCGCAATAAGCTCTCAATGATGATGGGAAGAGCCTGCACGGTATGCGCACGATTTCCCCCACCATCGTGCATGAGAATAATGCTCCCACTCCCCGCCCAACTCAGCACTCGCGAGATGATGGCATTGCTTCCCGGCATTGACCAGTCTTCTGGATCAACGCTCCACATGACCGTGGTCAGACCCAGGCGATTAGCCTGCGTCAACACATTGGCATCATACGCCCCATAGGGGGGACGAAAGAAGATGGGCCACCTCCCTATCGCTTTTTGAATAGTCCTGGAAGTCATAGCGAGTTGCCAGAGGATCTTTGATGAAGCCAGGGAGGGGAGATAGGGATGTGACCAAGTATGGTTTCCTACCAGATTTCCGGCACTATACTCTTGCTGGACAAGATCAGGACGGCGTTTTACCAGGGATCCAATACAGAAGAACGTGGCCTTGATTCGATACCGCCGCAGAATAATCAGTATTTGTGGCGTATAGTTGGCATTGGGCCCATCGTCAAAGGTTAAGGCGATCTCGCGCAGCGTTGGATTACCATAATAAAAGAGGCGATCATGTGCTTGCAGTACTGTGACTTCTTGCTGAAATCCCCTGGGAAAAGGCGTGACTGGAGGTAGCAGCGTGGGAGTCGGAACTGGAGTCGCCGTTGGGAGAGACGTTGGAGAAGCAGTAGGCACAGTTCTAGCAGATTTTGCTGGATGTACAGTGTTGACCGAAGAAAGTGTGTGAGGAATCTGACTGCAGGTCACTGTGATAAGGGCCAATCCTGTGAGAATCATTATATGGAGAGGGTGGAGAAGCAAACGTTTCATGGCCATATCTCCTGTCGATCGAACCCTACCTCAGGTTGCTGTACCGCGCGGCATCCCGTATTCGAGCACCTGAGCCATCGCAGCCTATAGATGAGAAGTCAGCACATCATTTGAGCTTTGTGTATTTTTTTTGCAGCAATAACGTTATTGTCAACTTGAATATTTTTCTAATCCTTTCAGTAGCTCATTTGAGCATGTTACAATATAATCATCATGTTATCTTAAGGAGGATGGAATGGCAAATATTGACCAGGCGCGCTTTGACCTGATGCACAAGTATTGGAACGCCGCCAATTATCTCACGATCGGTCAGATCTATTTACTGGACAATCCGCTGCTGAAAGAACCTTTACGACCCGAACACATCAAACCGCGTTTACTTGGGCACTGGGGTACATCGCCCGGCCTCAGCTTTATTTATGTCCACTTAAATCGCCTTATCCAGGAGCAGGATGTCAACATGATCTATCTTACCGGGCCCGGTCATGGTGGACCTGCAATCGTTGCCAATGTATACCTCGAAGGAACCTATACCGAGATCTATCCTGAGATTACACAGGATAGTGAAGGGATGAGGCACCTGTTTCGCCAGTTCTCCACTCCCGGTGGTATCCCAAGTCATGTTAGTGTTACCACCCCGGGTTCCATCCATGAAGGAGGTGAACTGGGCTACGTCCTTTCCCATGCCTTTGGCGCAGCCTTCGACAATCCTGATTTGATCGTCGCTGCTGTTGTCGGCGATGGTGAAGCAGAGACCGCGCCGCTTGAAGGGGCCTGGAAGGGGATTTCCTTTTTAAACCCCGTTCGCGATGGTGCTGTTCTCCCTATTTTGCATCTGAATGGGTATAAAATCTCCGGCCCGACGGTCCTGGGACGTCTAGACGACAATTCGATCCAGAAGCAGATCTCGGGCTACGGCTATGATGTCCATTTCGTGGAAGGCAATGATCCGATGCAAATGCACCAGGCCTTCGCCGAGACATTAGATACTTGCTATACGAAAATTCGCTCGTATCAAGAAGATGCCCGTAAGCATGGCTTCACGAAGCGACCCCCCTGGCCTGCTATTATCCTCCGCACTCCCAAAGGATGGACTGGACCTAAAGTAGTAGACGGCATTCCCATCGAAGGCACCTTCCGTGCCCACCAGGTACCGGTAGCAGACGTCAAAGCGAACTCCGAGCACCTGAAAATCCTTGAGGACTGGATGCGTAGTTATCAACCTGATGAAGTATTCGACGAGACCGGTCGATTTATTCCTGAACTTGCAGCCCTTGCGCCCCGGGGAGATCGTCGCATGGGCGCTAATCCTCATACCAATGGTGGAAAACTGCTGGTTGACCTGGATATTCCCCCATTTACGGATTATGCGATTGAGGTGAAGAAACCCGCGTCAGAGCATCATGAGTCAACTCGCCAACTCGGCAATATGATGCGCGATATCTTTACGAGAAACGCACAGAAGCAGAATTTCCGTTTCTTTTGTCCTGATGAAACCAATTCAAATCGCCTGGGGGCAGTCTTCGAGGTTGAGAATCGCACTTCGGTGGAAAACATTCTTCCGGGTGACGATCATCTTTCTCCAGATGGACGTGTAATGGAGGTGCTGAGCGAACATCTCTGTCATGGCTGGCTCGAAGGCTATCTACTCACTGGACGGCATGGCTTGTTTGCTACCTACGAGGCCTTTTCAATGGTCTCCGCTTCGATGACAATTCAACACGCAAAATGGTTAGAAGAGGGGATCAAACTTCCCTGGCGCAAGCCCATCTCGTCTCTCAATATTCTCTTAACATCGACCTGCTGGCGCAACGATCACAACGGGTTTAGCCATCAAGGACCTGGCCTGATCGACACCGTCCTCTCGAAGAAAGGGACAATCGCCCGTATCTATCTGCCGCCAGATGCGAATTGCCTCCTCTCCGTTGCGGACCATTGCTTCAGCAGTCGCAACTACGTGAACCTGATAGTTATCGATAAGCAGCCACAACCGCAGTGGCTAAGCATGCCGGAAGCTGTTGCACATTGCACTCGTGGTCTATCCACCTGGCACTGGGCGAGCAATTGTGAAAAAATTGAGCCAGACGTGGTGTTGGCCTGTGCAGGTGACATTCCAACACTAGAAACGATTGCCGCGGCGTGGTGGCTGCGACATCACATTCCAGAACTGAAAGTGCGCGTGGTCAACGTCGTTGACCTGATGACTCTCTATCCACACACATTGCACCCCCATGGCCTGGATGTGGAGAGCTTCGTTGAGCATTTCACCGAAGACAAGCCCGTTGTATTTGCGTTCCATGGGTACCCGCGAGCCGTTCACGAGATCGTTCACGGGCGTCCAAATGTAGATCGTTTCCACGTGCGCGGCTTCAATGAAGAGGGAACGACAACTACGCCCTTCGATATGGTCGTGCTCAACGGCATGAGTCGCTATCAACTCTGCATAGAAGCGATGCGCCGCGTGTCCCGTGTGCGCGAACTAGTTCCTCCCTTGATTGCTGAATGCAACGATATTCTTGCCAGGCACAGAACGTACGTGCGAGGCAATCTTGAAGATATGCCAGAAGTTCGCGACTGGGTCTGGACGGACTAGCACATGGAGGCTGAGATACATCCATCATAGGAATGGATGACCCAGCCTCCAATAGACGTACACCGGTCTTACACCATCACGGCTAGATCTGCGCCCGAGTGGACGAGTGCGATGCGAGAGCGCGGCAGCACGGTCCTACTTGCATGGTCCTGCTGAGCGCCGTCCTGTCATGCTGAGCACATTCGTGTATGGATTATCCACATCGTAGCCCCCGGAGGGTCAGCACATCGTAGCCCACCGAGAGCCGTTTATCGGCCTCTGGTGGCGGCCCCACGCAGCGATGCTTGGCTACGATGTGCTGGCCCTGACCAGGTAACGATGTGGGTAATCCATACACATTCGCTCCGCTCAGTGTCAACTCCGCGAAGCATTTCCTGCGCCACGCGAGACAGACCCTTCGCTGCGCTCAGGGTGACACCCGGGGGGACAACCAGCGGACCGCTCTGCCGATCGAGACAGACCCTTCGCTGCGCTCAGGGTGACACCCGGGGAAGCAGCAAGGGTGACATCAAAGGCAGGGGGACAGGGCTTCGCTCAGGGGGACACCAAAGGGAGACGCTAGTACAGCAAGGCTATACAGCTGCTTTGTTGTACCACCACTTCTGCGGAATCACTGAGGGCGTTTCATGACTCAAAAGCTCTCTTAGGTGTGAACTTCAAACTAGCGAACTCATCATTTGCCTGAAGGGAAACGAGAGGAGCAATCAACTCTACCTCATCGTATTCAAACCATATAGGTCCCTTTATCTGCACCCCCTCGAGAGCTATCAAGTAAAAACAAAAATGCTCATCAAGATCAGCAGCAATCGTATGAACGCTGCGGACTGTCCCTCTAAGTCCCCGGAAAGGGCTATAACTCGTTACACAGACCAGGCTTCCTACTGGCAATACGTTCACCCCATGGCGGGTTGACCTCCTTTCTCATAAGCCGGATGCCTAAGGCTTTGGCATCCAGCTGTTTCATCTTTGATGGAAGAAACTTTCACTCCCTTCTGAAGCAGCTTAGCAAGCTAAGAGGTACGTAGAATCCAACGGTCGTCCATACTGCATCTCTTGTCTCGTGAACGGTAACCGGTGCGTCGCTATCAAATGATCAAGAAAATGGTGCATCGGCGGATTGCCCAGATACACATCCAGTTCAATGTCTTTTATCCTCAGCAACCGGCCTTGTCTGCGCATTTCGAGCAGTGCTTGTTCCCCAATCCCTTTCTCAACACGATGGCCCTCTTTATCTCGTTGGTAGGCCGCTGGATCCACAAGGATATCCCCCTCATAGCGATCTCTTCTGAGCTGGGCATTCGTGTCCCGATTGATCTCGGCATATCCAACAAGACTGTTGGCCCTTTTAATCAGAATGACATGATCGGCTGCATAGAGGGCTTTGGTTTCTTCTTCCGGACGAATGTCTCGATCAAAGCGATAGATGACCTCGTCTTGCCTGGCCGGATCTGCCCTCATCTGGGTTAAGAACGTCCGGATGGCCGTCACCATCTCTCCAACGCGAGGATCAGTATAGGCTTGCTTCCCCAATACACTTGGGTGAAGGACCTCAAATTTGAGATCGAGCACCAGCGCTTTTTCTAACTGACGCTGTTGAGCGTGTGGGGCATGAGTCGGCTTGCTTGTGGTTGGCATCTGGCCCACGATCAACCTGGGCAACCCTTGCATGAGCTCAACGGAATTCTCTTGCACCCACCGCAGCGCGAGGAGAACCGACTCTTCCGCGCCAGCTCGTGTGTCAAAGGTGCTGATGGTGATCACCTGGTCGTTTCCGATGCGGTAGGTGTCGTACGCGATGAAACCTGGCAACTGGCTGATGAGAGGCACAAAGCTCTCCTGCACGCGCTGCAGAAATTCCTCACTTGACCCCGGGAGAAGGGTGTACGTTCGTACGGCTTTGTACATGACTGTCTCCTTTCCGAGCAAAGGCACCAGGCCTGATATCTCCTTTGCATCAGGCTCCCCTGATGCGCAAGACTTTCCGTGAGGTCTCATCGCTTCAATGGGCAGAGAGTATCCCCACAAGAGAAAGGTAACCTCTTTTTTTACGTATATATATGTAGCATAGTGACATCACAAAGCCATCACATTTTATCGTTCCACGATAACAAAACTATCACGCTTTCTACTTGAATTCGAGAGCATTTCCTCACTCATAGCGAAGCCCTGCCAGGGTTGTAGATCAGGGGATATTGGCAATGCCAATTGTACTATGTACACTAACGCCCTTGCCCTATTTCAGGGAGGCGTGCTATACTGTTAGTAGTCAAGATTTTTTGTCATACCCACGGTTGTGGTGGCGCACCAGATGAGGTTTTAGACGTGCTTTAGACGTCGCCGCTGGCGGAAGCTACAACTGGAGGGAAAAGGAGGTGAGGGAACTATGGACGCTGGCCCTAGTCATAGTAGGCTTATATGTGTTCGCGTGCCTGCTCACGGGACGGTTCTACTCACCAGCGAGTATGGTTTTTGAGTTGATGCGTATGCATCGCTTCCTCTGATGAATTTGTACTCATCAATACCTTACTCGACGGGCATTCATCACAATTCCCCTTGAAGTTGGTTGAGTAAGAAACTTCCCACCTGCCAGTGAGTCCCGGGATGGATGGGTGTCCTCTGCGGATACTCTCCACACACAATAGTCCCCTGCATGAATTTCGCATGTTAGATGGCCTGTGCATTGCCTTTTTTTGGGCGGCGCAGTACCCTACTATGCTTGTGTTCTTTGTAACAATTGTTACTCAGGAAGACTAGTTATCCACTTATCCACAAAAATGTGGATAAGTTTATGGACTTTATTACTCTGAAAAGAAGGTGGTGATTCCAATGATTTTTTTAAGCACTTTGCTGCGCCAGAGCATCTATGATATTGAAGGACGACGCCTGGGTGTGTTACACGATGTATGCGTCACGTTGGATGAGGCGTTTCCGGTGGTAACGGCTCTCGTTGTTCGTTCTCCCCTGGGCAATAGCCTGAATGATATGATTATTCCCTGGTACCAGGTGAATAGCCTGGAAGAAGGCAAGATACATCTTGTGGTAAAGCAGCCCCATATTGCTTCTTATACGCC
>VBHI01000251.1 GCA_005881495.1 Chloroflexota bacterium | reverse complement strand
ACTGACATCGTGACCCCAAGAGTTTCCCGACAACGTAGACAGAGCAAGGAAGAGAAAGGTACACTCCTGGTAAGATATTGTTCGCCTACCAAGGAGAGTCCTCTCATGGAAGCAGTATACTCCGCCGCACGAGCGAACTTGCGGCGTTTGCTGACCCAGCACCCCGCCTGGACGCGCAAGCAGTATGCCCAAGCGGTGGGCATGTCGCAAGGCTGGGTCAAGAAATGGGTCAAGCGCTTGCGGGAAGCGCCGCCGGAGGATCAAGCCGTCTTGCACAGCCAGTCGCGAGCGCGCCAGCACCCACCTGAGCGCATCAGCGAGGCGGTGGTCGACCGCCTCCTCCAGCTGCGCGATCAGCCCCCTGAAGGCTTGGGACGCACGCCGGGACCCAAAGCCCTGCTCTCCTATCTCCCCCGCGATGTGGAACTGGCCGCTACGGGCCAGCGCCTGCCACGCTCCAGTCGCACCATCTCTCGCCTCTTGCGCGAGGCCGGACGCATCCGACAGCGGCTGCCACACCTGCAGGAGCCGAGGGAACGGCCCGCCCCGATGAGCCAGTGGCAATTGGACTTCAAAGATGCCTCCACCGTGCCCGCTGATCCCTTTGGCAAGCGGCAGCACGTGGTCGAGGTGCTCAACACGGTCGATATGGGCACCTCCGTCCTGGTCTGGGCCCAGGTGCGGGCGGACTTCACCGCGGAGACTACCCTGCAGGAGGTCGCCAGCCTGTTGCGCACGCACGGTCGCCCCCAGCAACTGACCTTCGACCGCGACGTGCGCTTTGTCAGCAGTCCGAGCGGCAGCGATTTTCCTTCGGCCTTGGTGCGCTTCTGTCACTGCCTGGGCGTGGCGGTGCGCATCTGCGACCCGCATCACCCGGAGCAAAACGGGTTCGTCGAGCGCTATCACCGCAGCTAGCAAGAAGAATGCCTGGCGGTGCACCGTCCAGCAACCGTGGAGCAGGTGCGGGCGGTCACCGAGCAGTTCGCCCAGCACTACACCGACGAGCGTCCCCACCGGGGGCTCAGTTGTGGCAACCGTCCGCCACGCACCGCTTTTCCCACCTTGCCCGAACTGCCTGCGGTGCCTGACGTGGTCAACCCGGATCGCTGGCTGCAGGTCAGCGACGGCTTGTCGGTGGTGCGCACGGTCAACCGCCAGGGGATGGTGAGCATCGATCTGAAAGACTATTATGTAGGTCGGCCGTTGGCTGGCCACCGCGTGGCTTTGCACCTGTCGGCCAAAGCGCAGGCCTGGCTCGTCATCCAAGACACCAAGCTTCTCAAATCCCTGCCGCTCAAAGGACTGTCTGGAGCGGCGCTGTCCTTCGAAGCTTTTGTGCAACTCATGATGCAGCAAGCACGCGCTGAGCAGCGCTTGCGCACGGCCCAAGAACGGCGCGTTCGCCATGGTAGCTTCTCCTCTCCTTAGCAGGCTACGATGTCGGGAAACCGGAGCGGTTACGATGTGAGTAACTCATACACATTCGCTCCGCTCAGTGTCAACTCCGCGAAGCATCTCGAGGGCCAGCGAGAGAGACCCTTCGCTGCGGCTCAGGGTGACATAGGTTGATGCCTATTGGGGCCGATAAATCGGCGGTGGGCGCGATAATGCACATTAACAAATTAATGCGGCCATTTTGAGCGAATTCGTGTCCGCATTAAATAGTTAATGTGCATTATCGGCCCCTACGAGTGTCCGGATTAATTCGTCAATGTGCATAATCGGCCCGTACAGTTGTCCGGTGTAGTTTGTTAAATGCTATCATTGGGTACTGCGTATGTCCCCTATAGATTATCGTGAGGGATGGTGAACTGTGGTGAGGAGTGTGGATAAGCGTGTCTGAAGGGTATGATATACTCATGCTGATTGTGATTACTGTTTGGATAGATGCTCATAGGTAGATGGTATCAGAACTTATATACACGCTCATATCAAATTGATAGGACACGGATGGATCAGCAGTTAGAACCGCCAACTACACCCGAAAACGCCAATGATACAGATGATGCGTCTGTGCAGATCATTCCACTTGATTACGATGATGCGAACGAACGGACGAAGTACCAGTGGCATAATCTGTACGGGCATGCGCGTCAGCGTGCGTTTATCACGCGGGGCGCGATGGCTGTTGCCATGGTGCTGCTCCTTCTGATTATACTGGCGAACAACATGCTATCTATAGGCACAATACCGCGCAGTGCGCTGAAGCGCCTGTTCCCTGTTCCTTCACCGACACTGCCTCCAATACGAGGTAGCAATCTCTACTATCTGGAGGTGAATGTTCCTCAGGAGCGGGTAACTATTGATGGGCACTTGTTACTCCAAGTGCCGCGCCCCGGTGTTGATCCACCGCTGGCCCTCTCTCCTGGCAGCCATGTGATTACATGGACAGCTTATCCTTTTCGCCAACAGTCATGCACTATTTCAGCGCCGTATTCCTTCGGCGACAACTGCGATTACGCGCCATATGAGCTAAGCGTGCGACATAACGATCAAGCTGCTGTACTGTTGCTACTTGGCGAATCGCTCTCGGAGCTGCCCGTTTCGTTGCAACAATCGCTGGTGACAACGGTGCAAGCGACCATTGACCATATTCGTGACAGCGTACCTGTGCGACCAGGAGAACTGTACCTGGCGGAGTCGTACACGACAGCGCGGCAGCCGTTGATTGCTACACTACATTTCAATTTCGACATGAAGTCGATTATGACGAACGACCTCGTTATCGATAGCAAGCGATGCCAGCAATTGTGTGTTGTCCCCTGGCGCTTTCCCGATTCTACGCCAGTGCCGCTACCACAAACGCCTGGCACGTGGCTGAGCGTGGCGCTGGTACAGCCGACATGGGACTATGCGACTCAAGATGGACGCGTGATTGCCCGCAATCAGCCCATTGATCAAGGCGAGGCTGGAGTTGGCGCGCACCCGATCCTGCTGCGCATTACCAGGATGAACTCCGGCTGGCAGGTGACGCCGCTCATTGGCGCATTGCAAGCTCCGCCGCTGAATATTTACAGTGGGTCGTCTACTATCGTACGAGTGCCAGCCGATGTGGTATCCTTGGCCGACAATCCTGCATGTGTTGCAGCGCAAGATTTCTTTCAGGGTGATAGTTCAGCAGTGCGCTACATCTCAGGGCCTCATATCGCTGGTGGCTGCCTGGTGGCCGAACCCGTGCTGACACATGCTCCTATTGCCTACTTTCTGGAGCATTTCGGGGTGTTGCTAGCGGTCAACAGCGCCGCGCATACCGATTTTCCCTGGCTGCCTCTGGTCGACACCTACGAATATGGTCTTGCCATGCAGTTGCTTACTCCTTCTGGACAGAGTAGCCAGTTTTCCACAAACTGACACTCCCCATGGCTCAAGCCAAGGGGGTTCTTGGTTCCTCCAGGCGACTTGCCACAAGTGGGTTTCCCACTCGCAGTAGCGGTCGCCTGTCCCCAAGCGTTTCACGCTCTCATCGGAGCGTCGGTTCCCGAATGCCCTCCGGTACCGTGCAGTGCTTTTGCCAAGATGTTCAAGGCGGCATTCTGATCCCGATCCAGCACCAAACCGCACTGGGGACAGACATGCGTCCGGACCGACAGCGACTTCGAGACTCGCCTGCCACAGCCCGAACAGTCTTGCGTGGTGAACTGCGGGGCGACGGCAATCACCGGAATAGCATGCCGTCCCCCGTAGTAGTTGACCCACCACAGAAACCGCCCCCAGGCGGCATCACTGATCGACTTCGCCAGGGTGTGGTTCTTGACCATGTTGGCTATCTGAAGGTGTTCATAGGCAACCAGATCGCTAGAGGTGGTGAGCGTGCTGGCCGTTTTGCGGGCCCAGTCTTCACGCTGTCGTTGCACTTTCAGATAGGCTTTGGCCAACCGCTGGCGGGCTTTGTTACGGTTAGCGGACTTCTTCTGCTTCTTGGAAACGCGCCGATGCAACCGCTTGAGCTTCTTTTCAGCCGTGCGCAAGAAGCGGGGATTTTCGACGGCGTTGCCCTCCGAGTCGGTGTAGAACGCTTTCAAGCCGACATCGATGCCAACCTGCCTCGCTGTTGGAACGTGTTCAATCGTGCGATCCGCTTGCACCGAGAATTGGCAATAGTAGCCATCGGCGCGATGCACAATGCGAACTCGTTTGATCTGGGTGATGGGGAAGGCTTCGATCTGTTGATGTTTGTTTCCCACGAGCCGCAGGCGCCCGATGCCACAGCCGTCTGTGAAGGTGATATGTCGTCCATCGGGGTCAAGTTTCCATCCCGTGGTTTTGTATTCCACCGAGCGGTTATTATGCTGAAACTGTGGATAGCCCTTCTTGCCTGGCTTCTTCTGTTTGCAGTTCTCATAGAAGCGCGAGATCGCAGACCAGGCACGGTCTGCACTGGCTTGGCGTGCCTGAGAATTGAGACGACGGGCGAAAGGGTATTCCTTGGCAAGCTCGGCACAGTAGCATTGCAAATCATTCTTGCTGATCCCACGAGTATCCATCCACAAGCGCACGCACTTGTTGCGGATGAATTGGACCACCCGGATCGCCTCATCGATGACGGCATATTGTGCGGTATTCCCGTCGAGTTTGTACTCGTAGATCAGCATGCCTCTTGCCTTTCTACTGGTGTTCTGCTATACTCACTATACACGCATAGATGGCATATGTCAAGCGAGCATGAGCATGAAACGAACAAATGTTTACTTCACAGAAAAGCAACTCGAACGTCTGCATGTGCAAGCAGAACAGGAAGGGGTCGCCATGGCGGAGGTGATCCGGCGGGCCGTCGAGGTGTATCTCGTGTGGAACGATCCGACCTATGCCCCACCACCCCACTCCAAAAAGAAACGCCGCCTTCATCCCCATGGCTAGAAGTCAGGGGCTTTCGGCGGCGGCAGGAGGTAAATTGGTCTCATGACTTCGCCAGTGTGCTAGGTAACGTCAGTAGGAGCATGATTTCCGTTGTAGGCCGAGAATAAACTATGTTCTTGGCCCTGGCTGACTGTTACCTTTTCTTGATGCAGAAGCGTTTATCGTTGCGCTTCGCGTTGGGAATAGCATACATAAAGGATCGAAGATGAGTTCACTTTCCAAACAAGAGCAACTCTGTCAATTGATAGATGAACAGCAGGAGCGCATTCGCCAGACTTTTCCCGCCCATAGGGGCAGTGCTGTCGTTGCTCTTACAAGCGCTAGAGATTGGCACTACCTCAAGTTGCAAGATACGTTGAATGCTGCTACTCAGGGTGCTACTGCGCATAACTCATACCTGTACTCTTCAGGTTGGCATAAGGCACTACAGTTCTGTTTTGGCAATGCCGCTGAGTCTCCATATGTTTCTCCTCTTGTCACTGATAGCACACTCGATGCCTGGGCGGATCAGGCATTGCTGGAGTGTGATCGCCTGACAGAAGGTGAGCAAGTTCTCGCGCATTGTGAGACTGGCTTCATGAGGATGCAGCAGGGAGGACAGAAGGATTTCTCTGTCTGGATAGCCAGCAAGAAAATGCCTACCGAGTGGAGAGAGCGCGAAGACATTGAATGGTGGACGAATGCGCTTGCCAAAACCTACGAGCGCGAGATGCAGGAACTTGCTGTGGAAAAAGTGTCTATCCAGCAACAGCTAGACGCATTTGCCAGTCAATGGCAAGCAGATGTGACCGTCTATAGAACGACGCAAGAGATTGACGACTATTATATGCGGTTGGGCATGTTGCGGGTAAAGAGAATGGCCTGTCACTTTCTGTATCCTGCTCAAACGCTGATTGGTGGTTGCACGGTTGAACTGTATGGAAATGTCCTGGCTGTTCTCATTGGCTGGGCTTTGAAGCATCTCGACCTATGCAGAGCATTTGTTGTGCAGCACCCTTCATATACCCTTAGAGCTTTGTTAGCTACTCCTCATGCTGCTGCTGCACTGATCGAGGCTCTGTCTGAAACGCTTGGAGTTGATAGTGCAGCCATTCGTCGTGTTGTAGACGCGTATAGCCTTTCTCATGAAAATGTCTCCTATCACTGTTCTGTAGCGGGTACACCTGCACCTCCGTTGCTTCGCCTTGATGAGCAGCATCTTGTATGGTCGTTAACGGGGCTGCTGAGCGAACCTTTCCTTTTTCTCACACGGGAACTGAAGCGGCTGCACTCCTACGAGTACCATACGGCATCTCACCTGCATGAAGAGGTCTTTCGGCAGGACCTGTATCAACTTTTCTCGGACAAACGCTTCGTGAGAAGTGCTGACAGTGTAGAACTAAGAGGGGTGCAAGGCGACCTGACGACGGATGTAGATGCCCTCATTTTTGATCGCAAGACGGGAGTGCTGGCCCTGTTTGAACTCAAGTCTCAGGACCTCTTCGCCTATTCGCCCCAGGAGCGGATAAGGCAGCGGGACTACTTTTATAAAGCGGGTAAACAGGTGTTGGCCTGTGTGCAATGGCTGAATCGCAATGGGGCCAACGCATTGCTCGCGCGTCTGGATCCAAAGCTAGTGAAGCGTTTGAAGGTGCAGAAAACGTACATTTTTGTGCTTGGACGCTATCTCGCACATTTTTTTGATGGACCAGAGTTTGACCGACGTGCTGCATGGGGAACGTGGCCCCAGGTGTTACGGTTGGTGAATGAAGTGTCCTTTGGTGCTGAAGATGCTCATCCAATTCAGTCGTTATACAACAAACTGATGAAGGATACTCCGCTGACTCCGTCCGGTCCTGTCCTTGATGTGCAGGAGATAGCGATAGGAGATAGAAATGTTTACGTCTATCCTGATTTTAAGACGTATAAAAATTGAGTTGGATAGATTGAAGGAGGAGAGTATATGGTGTCCATACGTTCTCCTCTCCTATTTTCCATATGAAAAAAGCCCGAACATCAATCGATAGAAAAGAATACTGGGTGCTTGACTACAATATCTCCTTTTCTACTTGAGCCCTTCGGCAACGGCACTCGCTGTTTCAGCTTGACCGACTTCCTCGGCGCCTGTAGCTATCTGAGCAACACCTTCAGCTCGTACCTCTCTTGCGGCCTCACTCAGTTCCTCCGAAGCTACTACCTCCTCTAATCCTTGCTCTGTCAACTGCTCACCTGCATCAGCCAGCAAGCCGCTCTGGTTCTCCAATGCTTCTGATTCGGCAAACTGTTTGATACCCTCCGCGACCTCACCGACGCCAAGTTCGCCGACTTCGGCACTTGTCTCTGCCATTGCTGTTGCCAGCCCTTGTGTTGCACCCGAGCGCAAGAGTACATTTTCCGCAAGATCTTGCAAATCATAGCCCTTGTCTTCCAAAAAGTCAGCGATTAAGGGCATGCCGAACTTTGACAGTACATTGCTGGTTGCCCATAACTGTCCAGCAATCGAGGCGAGTTTCATGCCGTGATCCAAATCGTCAGCGCTCATTTCGCTGACTATCGCGCTCTCTATGGCTAATTCTTCGGATGCGGAGAGGAGTTCACTGCCTTGGGCGACATCGCGTTCACCTTCAGCCGCGGCCTTTCTGCCACGCCTGGCCTGCCGTCGTGCGGCTCTTAATGCATCGGCACCTCGTGTTGCATCGCTGGATCCTTTTGCCAGCGAGTCACGGCTAGCCTTTGACAAATCACTTGCAGCCTGTAAATCCGCAGCACCTTCGGCTGTGTTGAGGACACCTACCGCTGCCTCCGTAGTTGCTGCATTTTGCAGCTGGTTGGCTGCCTCACGCACCTTGCTCTTGTTGGTCGAGGAGCGTTTTGCTTTGGTTTCTCGCTTCTTTGGTTCTGCCATTTTTTTCTCCTTGCATGAAAATAGGTAATTGGTTGACAAAGGGAAGATGTCCCTTCCCACTCTCTTTGACTAGCCGCCAGCGACTGCAAAAAGGGAAACAGCGTTTTTCGGGGACTCGCCATTGCATTCCGCGAATGCGTGGCCCCTAACCCTGGCAAACGGCGCTGCCCTCTGCACTCCTACAAGTGTCAGGGAGAGCCCCTGGAAACTCCCGCTGAATTGTTACTGTTATTGAACGGCCGCATCAAGATAACCAAGAGTAGTATACTTGATCTGGGACAAAAACGCATCCTTATTTTCCCACGCGTTGCGCAACGAGGTTATCTCATCAAGCAGAGAAGTGGCTGCGATGGTGATTATCCTACCTGAATCTCCATCTGCTTTGGTATTCCCGCGCCTATTTCTCCCCCCGGTTCTTAGCATGTCTGCCAGCCTGGAAGAAGCCCGGATCGGATGAGGTAACTCGTTCCCCGCGCATGAACCCGATCAGGAAGGAGGGGGTGGGATGACGTGATTGCTCGATGGCTTTGATGACTGCCTCGCGGTCGTAATCTACACGCCGCAACTGTATGCTGTAGCCATTCACGTCGGCATCAAGAAGCACATAGGAAGCCTGGAGGCCCAATGTGACCGGATTGCTGATGCTGCCCAGATTGATGACATGTATCCTGCCAACCTGACGATCGAGCGGAACATGGGTATGCCCGACGATGACCAGGTCCGCCTCGCAGCCAGCCAGCCGTTGTTCCAGTTTGTCATCGCTGTGCTAGCCAGTCCAGCCAGCCCGCAGCGCTGACATAGCCCCTGGTCGAGGAGAAGCTTCTTGCCGCCTCGATGACCTTTGGCAGCAGAGCTGGATCTTCCAGTGCTTTCTCCGGCTGCACCGGGAGATCCCCCGTCACCACATAACGATCCGTATTGCCACGTGTGAAACTGGCATGAGAGAGGGCAGTAATCTTCTCAAGCGGGGTCACCGGATCGTAGCCAAGAGCGGCGAAATCACCCAGCACCCAGTAAGCATCAACCTCGCTCTGGCTCTGAATATCGGCCAGAACGGCATCCAGGGCTACAGGATTCCCGTGAATGTCTGAGAGGATGGCCAGACGCATCAGCAACTCCTTTGTTCTCTTGTGTTAGGATATAGGCTTATTCTGTATTGTATCACGGCATCAAGTTGAGCATAATCTTATACTCGTTGCGCATCGCGTGGGATGATCCAAACTCAGGTTGAACTCGCACCATACGACAGACAATAGTTAAAATTACGACACCGAATGGCTCATGGCCACTTTGGGGGCACACAGCTCGCTTGCCTTGTAGAGAACAGCAAGTTGACATGGAATGATATCATTTTTTCTAGAAGAACCTCTCGAAGATTGTTTTGTCACCAAGAATGAGGTTGTGATGGAAGGGACTTCCTTGCTTTCTTTGCCTGAAGGGATGCAGGTTTCGCAGATCCAGATCACTGAAAACGGCTTAGTCATTACCGTCGTTGCCACACATCCCACATCATGTTGTCCATTGTGTTCTCAACGGTCATCGTCGATCAAGAGTCATTATCAGCGGACCTTGCGAGATGTGCCCTGTGCAGGACGCCGGGTTCAACTCTTGCTCACGGTTCGCAAATTCTACTGCCGCAACCCCATCTGTGAGCGGAAAGTGTTTGCGGAGCGGCTCCCAGCCTTTGTGGAGCCGTGGGCCAGGATGACGATTCGGTACTGTGAGCAGATCACCTCCATTGGGCTGGCGACCTGCGGCAAAGGGGGTGTCAGATTAGCTGCCCGTTTGGGAATACACATCTGGGGATAGACGATTTTTCGTTTCGGCGTGGCTGTCGCTTCGGCACGATCCTCGTGAACCTGGAGAGCAGGCGGGTGGTGGAGCTCTTACCCAATCGGGAGGTAGAAACTTCGGCAGCCTGGATGCGTCAACAGCTTGATCTGATGGTGGTCAGCCGGGATCGTGGAGGTGCCTATGCCTCTGCTGCACGAGAAGGCGCTCCCCAGGCCATGCAGTGTGTGGACCGATTCCATCTCTTAAAAAATCTCGGAGAGGCTTTAGAGGACCTCCTGGCTCGCCATCTCTCAGCTTCACGCAAGCAGCAGGTCCAAAAAGCCCTTGAGGAACAGGCTCCAGCTTGGCCAGAGACACGAAAAGCTCGGCGTTCTGGGAAGGCTGAAGAGGTTCCGTCGGCCTATCAGCAAGATCGCATGGCTCTCTATCAGCAGGTGATCTCTTTACATGAGCAAGGGATGACGCAGAGTGCTATCGCAGAGCAGATCGGCGTCCACCTGAGAACCGTTCAACGTTGGCTGGCTGCTGGTGCCTTTCCTGAGCCCAAGCGTCACCGCTATGTGAGTCAACTTGATCCCTACCTCCCCTACATTTTCCAGCGATGGGAACAAGGGTGCCATAATATGGCCCGGCTCTTTCAAGAGCTTGTCGGGGTGGTAATTGCGCTGAATCATCGAACGAAAATACTGGGCTGAGAGCCATTGCGTCGAACATTCACCGCAAAAAAATTGCGGTGAATGTTCGACACCATTTCCATGCTCTGCCTCATTTTCATAGGACATATCATTTTTCAAACAAAAGATGCAGTATAGATTTCTATCCATTGCCTGGCGTCTTCCCCTCTGGGAGCGATACGAGTCACTGTCGCTCTGGCGTGTTCGAACATTGACCGCAAAATTCGAGCATTGGGGTGAATTCCGTCGAACATTGACCGCAATTACCACGGGGTTCCGGTAGCAGTCGGACAAAAAACAACGTTGAGACAGAAGATCGTCTTATCAGCAGCTCATCGGATCTGTTTCTCGCCGTAAAATTGGGCATTACCAGCGGTTGAGGCCCAAAACACCGCGAATAATGAGCTGTATTCGCGGTGCCGATGTCTTCCGTCACCGATGTTTATTTCCGCTCTATAAGCG
>VBHI01000250.1 GCA_005881495.1 Chloroflexota bacterium | reverse complement strand
AAGCGGCGCACATCAGGTAATCCATCGTCACCCGGCCAGAGTGGGTCGGGTCGAGGACCGGTTGCGTGAGCCAGGTGTAGATCGAGCCTGACCACCGGCGTAAGTTGAGTTGCGGGAAAAGTTCCTGATACACCGTTTCCAGGGTGGCCAGTCGGGTAGCCGAGTGGGCATTGCTGCCCCTCAGCCCCCTCAGAACGGCTCGTGAAAGTCTCCCTTCAAGCCGCTCAAGCAAATCACGAACTTCCCTACTCCGATAACTCATCTTTGACATCCTCTCCGACGTGGATTTTTTGATGGCAGAAAGAGTGTACCAATACGAGATTGCCATAGTCGTTTTTTCCACCCTTAGCCTTTGGTATCCTGTGATGCACATGCAACTTCTCCTCATTGAAGAGTGTGTTTCTGCATTCTGGACATATCCCATGCTGTTTCCTGGCAATTTTTTGTCTACTGGGGGTGAGGTCTTTGACTTTTGTCGCGTTTCTCTTTTGCCAATAGTCTTTAAGGGTCGGGTCATCGGGTGATGCCGTTCCTTTTACCAAGATGTGCCTTTCCCACGAGTTGCGCAACGAGATAACACCAAGCAAGCAAGAGTAGGAATGAAGGAATATCTCTCAAGCGTCAAAGCGAAAAAGGTGTAAGGCAGAAAAGAGCGTGGGGAGAAAAAGAGGAGCAAGCTGAGAGGCGGTGTGGAAAGAGGCAGGAACGTGCCTGACAAGAGCATTGCACACGAAAGAGGGTAGTTCCAGTCGCTCGCAGAGCAGGAGGAGACGACCTTTGCACACCGTCTCTAAGACCTGCCGTGCCCGCTCAGAGGTGAAGATCTTGCCCCGGTCATGAAAAACGATGGCTGGTTTGCCGGAACAGGGCCAAGAATGCTGGCATCCTGCGAGGCTGACGAGCCGATCTTTCGGCTCAAGTGCCATTTTCAACAAGCGCATATAATCCTCCTCCTTGAGCGGGCCGAGGGAGAGGACCGCTCCGAGGATCGCTACTGTTTTGACGCACACGAGCACGGCAGCATGCACCCGGCTGGCGACCGTTGTCCCATCGGGTGTGACGACGTACAGTTCCATCGTGTGCTCATCAACCTGGGTAAGCAGCGCAGGAGCCGGAATGGAAAGCACAAATGACTCGGCAGACTCGCGTTCACGAGGAACCGATTTGGCCCCTTCGCGCACGGCCACCAGTTCCGGCTCCATCTTCAAGCGCTGCACTTCTGTGCGCACCTGTTTGTAGGAGGGAAGTTTGACCAGCTTGCCGGTTTCCTCCGACAAGCGCGTCGCCACGTGTTGCATCTCCGTATGCTCCCGGATTGCGGTCATGGACAGCCGCGTGGGCAGCAGATACAGCCGACGGATGCACTCCTGGAAAGCAGGATGCATCGTTGTTTTTCCGGTATAGCTGCCATGAGGCACGCAAGCAATCTGACCGAGCTGTCGGGTCCGCCTCACCAGCCGTCCCAGAGTCGAACGGGGAATACCCTCCTTTTCTGCTACGCTGGTTTGGGTTGCCCCGGCCAGCACCTGCGAAACGGCCCGCAGATTGCGGTGAAATTGCTCTCATTGTGGCTCTGGCAGCCGAGAGGCATCAAACGTCGGACTCGGAACGAGGGCGAGCGGCGTGCGTGAGATGGTTGCCACCTCTTGTGTCGGTAGAGGTTCGAGCGTGTCAGGGAGGGGATCAGGAACCAGAGGCGGAGCATCAGGTGGGAGCAGGGCCAAGGGAAGAGTGCGATCCAGCGTGAACTGCTCTAGATCGACCAGCAGATGTCCCTGTGCCGCGCTATCTCCCACCACCTTCCAGATTGCCGCTTCCACAAGCGTGGCAGGAAACTTGTGTTCAAGACGGCTCGCCACCTCGCAGACAGGGGCCATTTCTCCCCAAGGCCAGACCTCTTGCAAGGCAACGGAAATGTCAGCGAAGGCGGGAAACGTCTTGCGCCTGGCATGCAAGAAGACCAGGTTGTAGTGGCGACGTTTGGTAAGTGTGCGCTCGGTCCCAATCCAGAAGACGCCCCGTTGGAAACGTGCGAGCCTTCGTGCGGCCTCCGCTTTGGCGAGGTTGCGATCCCCCCGTTTGTCATCCTCCATGCCCGCCTCGGCGATGAACGGTTTCCCGTTCGTCAAAGTTCCCACCACATCAGGCAGGTAGTGATGGGGTTTGTCCTCAAACGTGTAGCCAATCGCGAATGGTGCGTGTTTCGGGGTCGGCAACCGGTACGTCGTGGCAAACTGCGGGCCAATGTCGCCACGCGCGTAGTTCTTCACTTGGGGATGGTAGTCGAGCCAGAGCAAGAGGCGTTCTTCGAGCTGGCTACAGAACGGCTGCCTGAGAGTGGTGCCCGTTTTGAGGCTCGGAATCCATCCTGAAATGGAGCGGCCCGCTATTTTGAACAGATCAATGCCTTCGACAGTCGGTGCGACCATGAGCAACCCCGCCTTCCAAGGGCGTCCGTCTTCCGCATTCCAACGATTCGTCACTCTCTCGATGAGGAACGCAATTTACATATTTGGAGAAAAGTATACCTGATGGAGAGCGGTTTTTCCAGGAAATTTTGTAGCAGTGCTCACATTTGAGAGCAAATGCTCATGTTGGAGGGCAAAACCACATGTCTTTTTCTCTCAGTCGATGAGAGCTGATGTAGGGCGCCAAGTGGTGGTCGTCTCGACCAGCTCGTCCTTGCTCAGCCGGTGAACGGATGGGGTGTCCGCGGCCGAGGCACGCGACAACTCAAGCGTGCGTGCCCCGGCCGGCGTCATCTCCATAGGGTGGTCAGCGGTCGATGGCGGCCATGTGCACTTCGTCGTGGCGTTCCCCGGCAGCCGGAGTGAGGTTGTTCAGCCGTTCGATCTGCTCGGCGCTGAGTTCGATGCCGTCGGCGGCGGTGTTCTCCTCGACGCGGGCGACTCGCTTTGTGCCGGGGATCGGGGCGATGTCGTCGCCCTGGGTGAGCAACCAGGCCAGAGCAATCTGTGCCGGTGTGGCACCCACCTCGGCGGCAACGGCTTCGACCTCATCGACGATACGCAGGTTGCGCTGGAAGTTCTCTCCGGTGAAGCGCGGGTTGGTCTTGCGCCAGTCGTCGTCGGCGAAGTCGTCAACGGAGCGGATCTGGCCGGTGAGAAAGCCGTGACCGAGCGGGGAGTAGGGAACGAAGCCGATGCCCAGCTCGCGCAGCAACGGCAGCAGGTCGGTCTCTGGGTCGCGGGTCCACAGGGAGTACTCCGTCTGCAGCGCTGCGACCGGGTGCACGGCGTGGGCGCGGCGGATCGTGTCGGGGCTTGCCTCGGACAGGCCGATGTAGCGGACCTTGCCCTCAGCGACCAGCTTGGCCAGAGCGCCGACGGTCTCTTCGATGGGAGTGTTGCGGTCGACCCGGTGCTGGTAGTACAGGTCGATGTGGTCGGTGCCCAGCCGCTTGAGGGAGCCCTCGACTGCGGCGCGGACGTTTTCCGGGCTGCTGTCGGTGACTCCGGGGCCGCCACCGGAGTGCGAGACGAGGCCGAACTTCGTCGCCACTACCACCTGATCGCGGCGGTCCTTAATCGCCCGCCCGACCAGCTCCTCGCTGTGGAACGGGCCGTAGATCTCAGCGGTGTCGATGTGGGTGACGCCCAGGTCCAGCGCGCGGTGGATGGTGCGAATCGACTCGGCGTCGTCGAGGCCCGCCCCGGTGGTGTAGACACCGGCCATCGTCATGGCGCCCAGGCCGATGCGGGAGACGTCCAGCCCACCCAGAGAGACGTGTTTCATAAGATAGCTCCTTTGTATTCGTTCTGTAGTTCCAGGCGATCGCACGCCCAGTGTCGAGGCAGCCTGGCGCCACTGGGATCGGGCCGCCGGAACGGACGTTCGGCGGCCCGACCGGCGGGCTCGTGTTGGGTCAGGCGTTCGTGTCGTCGAGCGCGAGCGACGAAGACAGGTCGCGGTAGGCGTCGGCCTGGGCGAGCAAACGCTGGGCCTTTTGCTCCAAGTCTTCGACGGCGTCGGCACCGGCGGCCCAGCGCAGCGGCGGCTCGTCCTGGCTCGCCAGCTGAACCAGCGCCTTGGCGAGCTT
The DNA here is from genome assembly GCA_005881495.1 of Chloroflexota bacterium. The sequence continues at coordinate 4,361 of VBHI01000250.1, read as the reverse complement.
GGCGGGATCCCCTCCCTGTAAGCCGTTCATGCCGCTCCACGCAGTGACGGTCTGCTTGGTCTTCTCGGCGTAGTCCTCGATCGTGGGCTCGGCGTAGTTCGTCGACTCCGGCGTGAGCAGCTCCGTGCGGAAGAAGCCAGGCTCGACGAGCATCGTGCGGATGCCGAAGGGCGCGACCTCGGGGTTCAGCGACTCCATCCAGCCTTCGACGCCGAACTTCGACGCCGCGTAGGCGGTGAGGAACTCGCCTCCGCGGATGCCGGCAGTCGAGGAGATCGTCACGACGAGCCCCGAGCGCTGGGCGCGCATGACGGGCAGCACGGCGCGGGTGACGTTCAGCGGGCCGAACAGGAGGGTCTCGACCTGTGCCCGGAAGTCCTGCGGGGTGATCTCCTCGAAGAACCCGGCATAGAAGTTGCCTGCGTTGTTGACGAGGACGTTGATGCCGCCGAATCGATCCACGGCCGCCGTGACCGCCGCCGCGGCGCCCTCGGGGCTGGTGACGTCGAGCTTGACAACCAGCAGGTCGTCCGCTTTGCCGACTGCCTTGGTGACAGTATCGGTGTTGCGGCCAGTTGCGACGACCGCGTTCCCGGCGGCCAGAGCGGCCTTGGCGATATTTACGCCCATTCCACGGCCTGCGCCGGTAATAAACCAAACTTTCTTATCTGTCATGTAAACTCCTGGTTTGACTAGATTTTATTGTTATGCTCTATACGCTCGATAGTTTCTCTTTAGACGACTTTAGTTCTTTGCCGAAGCTATCAAGCCCTGTTCAAAAAAGCCTTGACTGCCGCCATCATTTCGGCATACCGGTCGTGGCGGATGTTGTGATCAGCGCCAGTAACAAACCATGTCTTTGTTCTCTCTGTCGTCATGTTCTCCTTACTTTCTGATTACCTATGTGCTTTTTCTTTTCTTGTTGTCAGTCAGGTAGGTCTCCATGCCCTATCAATGTACTGCATCCCTGACACTGGAGACCAAATGAGCCTCTGAAATCAACTCACAGCCTTGTTGATGTGCTCGTTGTCTGAGCGAACCATCAGAGCGTCATTCCTGTGGGAGTCGTCCACACACCTCTTCTACCACCGAACAGGCAAGTTGATCTCTCAAACACCGACACACTCTCTGTCACCAAGCGACGTACGTATCGACTCCGTCCATGATACGAGAAAACAGGGGCACAAGCTTGCCTATTCTTGCTCTTTTTGTGCTAAACGTGCTCTGTTCTAGTGATCGTGTCGATATTGCACAGGTGTGATGCCCCGTCGCTGTTTGAAGACTCTGGAGAAGTGGCTCTGGTTCGGAAACCCAACCGCTACGGCGATCTGAGCTAGGGGGAGATCAGCGGTTTTCAGCAACTGTTGTGCGGCCTCGATGCGTTTGCTCACCACAAACTGATGCGGGCTTTCTCCAGTGGTCTCTCGAAAGAGGCGAGCAAAGTGATAGGGGCTGAACCCAAGCTGCTGGGCGAGAGCATCGAGGGAGAGATCCTGGTCGAGGTGGGCGACAATATACTCAACGATCCGCTTGAGTTGCTGGCGAGAGAGTCCGTGCGAAGAGTCTTTGATGGAGAGATCGGTGGTCAGATAGTGCCGCAACAGGTGAACCGCAAGCATCTGTGCTGCGGTTTCGGCATAGAGTTTGCCTGCTGCGGTTGGGGCGTGCAGTTCCCGTTGCAATGCGAGCCCCATTTGGGTCAGCAGAGGGTCCTGAAAACCCGAGCGCTCCAGCAGTTCGATGCGGGCAGGAAGACGATCAGCAAGCTGTTCTGCAGCATGACTGAGCAAGGTGGCATCCACATGGAGGTTGAGGATGTGCAGGTCTTCCGCAGAGGTCTTGTGCCAGCGCACTTCGTAGGGTGCCCCGCCTCCAGGCGTTAAAAACCAGTCCCCCACACCCACATGGATCGCTTCCCACTCCTCCCCGAGAGATCTACTTTCGAACCCCAGAGCGCCTTGAGTGAGCATCACCAGCGAGGCATCGGGAACGGCAGGAACAATCATGCTCTCCACCTCCGCAGGCCCCCGATAGGTTCGCAGCATCAACCCTTTCCAGCCAGCCTCAATACTTGAACGGAAGGGAGGAAGAGCCAGTAGATAGGGATCAAGATCATAGCTTGATACGGAAGAAGGAACCATACGTTGCTCAGACATCTTCGCCCTTTCTCATCAGGGGTATGGATATGCTCTCTCATCCAGTCCTTTTGGTGTTGTTTTTCACAGTGAATGAGGGCATTTCCTAATTGTCAAAAAGTAGGGTAAACTGACTCCAGACGAGGTTAGCTCCCTCGCCAAAGGAGTCAGTCGATGATGCCTACCATTTGCAACGAACAGGCACCGGTTCCACCCCCATCATACCACCGTCGAGAAATCCAGGCTCAGGCCCAGCGTGCGCGGGCGTTACATATCAATGCCCTCAGCTTGATCGAAACCTTGCACCTGTTGGCGTTGTGCCGCTTGGCCGTTCAGATGGCGCATCGGCGCTGTCCGCCGCCGTTACCCAAAGGGACAGGCGGTCGCCCGCGTACCTACCGTGAAGAGTCGTTGCTGCTGATCGCCTTGCTCAAAACGCTTTGGCGACTCTCCTACCAGGACAGGCATGACTGGCTCGCCAGTTGGCCTGCTCTGGCCCTGGCCTGTGGCTTGCCGCTCGACGCAGATGGCAAGCCGCGCATTCCCAGCCCTTCCCAATTGTGCAAACGCTGGCAAGCGGCAGGAGCGCCTCCCTTTGAGACCCTTTTCGTCCTCACCGTCTGGCGTGCCGTGCGCTGCCATCTGATCGGCGCGCGCGATCTGATCATCGATAGTGCTCCCATCCTGGCCTGGCGCAGAACGGATCCCGATGCCGCCACCGGTCATGCTCCCGCCCACCATCCCCGCCCACTGCTACGCGGCTATCGGGTGCATACCTTGCTCTGCCGTGGCTCCGGCTTGCCGGTGCATTTCCTGGTCTCCCCAGCCAACTGTCATGATGCTCCCTTTGCTCGTCCCTTGTTGGAACTGGCCGTCCGCCTCTACCGTATTCGCCCACGCATCATCCGCCTGGATGCCGGCTATTGGGGCCTTCAACTCATTCACTGGATCCACGCCACGCTGGGAGCCATTGCGGTGGTTCCCTGGAATCCCAAGCGCCAAAAGAACCGTTCCTGCCTCCCACCCACCTGGACCAAAGAGGAATTGGGCAAACGCAGTTCCATTGAACGCTTCTTTGGCCGTGTCTTCCTCTTCTTTTGTTTACAACGGCCTCCTTACTCGGGCTGGTCGACCATTGTCCGGCAAGTGGCCTTGACCTATACCGCCTCCATCGTGGTGGCTTTGGCTGCCTGGCATGCCCACCGTCCTGATCTCATCCGTTCTCCCAAACGGGTTTTAGCTCATCTGTGGGGGGATTCCTAGTTATGAAACGCCCTCAGTGAATGGCTAAGCCATTGACGAGCAAAATGCCACTCAGAAAACTTGCCCACAGCTCAAGTTGTATCATTTCCATACAAGATAGCCTGGTTTTTCAGTGTCAGCACGAAGCGAAGCCCCAGGTGTTGGCAGAGTTTTCTAGTGGGAAAGTGGCAAGCTTCGATAGTGTCAAAAACAAGCGCCTCATCTTTTCCGATTGTATTATATCACGAACGGAACGGTGTTTACGTTTCCTCTCATCTCCACCAGCATTTCTTGTCACACAGACGTCTTAGCAAGGAGCGTGAAGGGTGGTCGGCTCTACCACATTGCGGTCCTGGGTGGCTACACCCACCACATCTCCAGAGCTGTTGGACGGCTCCGTCAAAACTTTGACCAGCCACTTCCCATCGAGCAGCTCGCGCGAGAACTGGGCATGAGCGTCTCGGGGTTGCATCACCACTTCAAAGCCGTCACGGTGATGAGTCCCTTGCAATTTCAGAAGCGGCTGCGGCGAAAGTTCGCCCGCCGTCTGATACTGAGCGAAGACCTTGACGCGGCAAGTGCCGCCTATCGCGTGGGGTACCAGGACGCCTCCCACTTCAATCGCGAGTACAAAAGCCACGTCGCGCGTCCCCCGATGCGCGACGTGCAACGGCTGCGGGAAGCCACCAGGGAAAGCGCTGACCGATGAGAAAGACGAGAACCGCTCTGCAGGCTGATGAGAGATGGTTGCAGGAATCCTCGTTCTGCCTGTCGTTCTGTCTCACGGTTCGCATGTCTCAGAGAGTATCGTCTGGCAGCCGATGATCAGACCATATCCAGACGACAAGGACGCGGCAACTGCCCGGAGCGTTCGAGGTATTTACAACTTTCTCTGCTGATACCCTAGATGTGGAGCGGTTTGCCCAGGTACGTTCGTACCAGTGCTCACATTTGAGGGCAAATGCTCATGTTGGAGGGCAAAAC
>VBHI01000249.1 GCA_005881495.1 Chloroflexota bacterium | reverse complement strand
CCTTGATGAATACCCTGATGGCATCGCGCAAGATGTATAACGCCTGTCTTGAGGAGCTTATTACGCACTATCAAGAAACAGGCAAACAGATGCATCTGTATGAGCAAGATAAGCACCATGGCAAAGAGGCGCATCCTGATTTGCCTGCTGTGGTGGTAGACACTACCCTCAAACGTCTTCATCGCTCCTTTACTCACTTCTTCCAGGGGCGCAAGGCAGGCCATAAGGTTGGCTTCCCTCGCTTCAAGGGGCCTCATGCCTGGAATAGCATTCAATTCCGCGATGCGGCTAATGGCCTGGATAACGGACGTTTCAAGGCGCCCAAGCAAATGGGTGGGCGTATCCGTGTGATTGTCCACCGCCCGATGGAAGGCACCTTCAAGTTTGCGCGCATCGTCTTGCGTCCCTCTGGCTGGTATGTGCAATGTGTCTGTGAAACCACCCCTCAACTCCTGCCTCAGAAGGGCAATGCCGTTGGGCTTGATATGGGCCTTCGCTACCTCGTCGCCGATAGCAATGGACACATGGTTGAGAACCCGAAACATGCCAAGAAGAGTGCCAAGAAACTGGCCAAGGCTCAACGCAAACTTGCCAGGTGCAAGAAGGGAAGCAAGAGGCGCAGACGCACCAAACATCTTGTCGCTCGTATCCATGAGCGCATCTCCAACCAGCGTCAGGATACGCTGCATAAAGCTTCCCGCTACTACATCGACCGCTATCAAACCATCGCTATTGAAGACTTGAAGGTGGCCAACATGGGACGCAACCATTGTTTGGCCTCTGCCATTGCTGATGCATCCTGGGGGATATTCCGACACTATCTTGAAGCCAAGGCTGAAAGTGCTGGACGTCAGATAATTGCCGTTGCCCCTCATTACACTTCGCAAAAATGTTCCCAGTGTGGTGAGTATGTGCAAAAATCCCTCAGTGTCCGTACGCATGTCTGCCCTTTCTGTGGCTATATTGCCGACCGCGACGAGAATGCGGCAAGAAACATCCTGCAACGCGGCTTGCAGGTGCTGGCCCGGACGGGGCCTTCGTCGAGCCGAAGAGAGGGGCCTGAGCAATCAGGTGAGTCACCTTCGGCGGTGAAACGAGAAGCCGCTGGGCTGGTCGCATAGTGGCCTAGTGCGAGCGATTGCTAATCGCTTGAGGGTTAATAGCCTTCCGAGAGTTCGAATCTCTCCCTCTCCGCCCAATTCAAAATAAAGGGGTGTAGCTCAGTTGGTAGAGCGTCCGTCTCCAAAACGGAATGTCGCGAGTTCGAGCCTTGCCACCCCTGCCAAAACCTCCTGAACACTGCATTCAGGAGGTTTTATTTTGTCCAACTTTCTATGACATATATTCAGTAGCATCAATCAGGTTCTTCTTCCACTAAGTCAGTCTTGATTTGACTCCTACCACTCCTGCTATATCTCGTAGTCTTCTGCCCAAAGCCTGCTTAAAGAGACCAAAGCGGCAACTCCACATAAAACGTGCTGCCCTCTCCCTCGTGCGACTCACACCAGATACGCCCGCCGTGCCGCTCGACAATATCTTTACAGATGACGAGGCCAAGCCCCCAACCGCTTTTCTTCGACGATTGCGCCTCTGGAGCACGATAAAACGGCTCAAAAATATGTTTCAGCTGTTCTTTCTCCATACCCTGCCCGAAATCTTGTACCGCGAGCCGTGCTGTATTCTCTTGCCTCACTACACTCACCTTGACAGGACTCCCATCCGGCGAGTACTTGATTGCATTACTGACCAGGTTGGTACCAACCTGGCTCAGTCGCTCACTATCGGCCTCCAGCATCACAGGTGCCTCGGGCAACTCTACCTCAATCACGCGCCCCGTCAAAAGACACTGTTCATCGACCACGCTGCGGCAGATTTCACACAGGTCGCAGCGCCCAGGACGCAATTCAGTCTTGCCCGCGCGAATACTTCCCAGGTCGAGTAGATCGTCCACCAGGGCACTTAAGCGATACGTCTGCTCATCAATTTTCTCTAAAGCAGTGCGCACATCCGCAAATTCTTGCGATAGTTCTTTCTGTTTTGTGAGACGCCGTAACATAAGTTGTGCCTGCCCGCGAATAGTAGTGATGGGGGTTTTCAACTCGTGAGAGGCCATCGAAATAAACTGATCTTTCATTTCATTGACCTCTATCAGTTCTTGATTGGCCTGCTCAAGATTATCAGCATGTTCCTTAAGCGCATGTTCCGCAAAGAGAGCACGCCTGCGCGCAGCTTCTCGCTGACCAGAGATGATGGCGATCAAAATACCGATCAAGAAGAATGGCAAAATTTGTATCAGGCCATTCCACCTTGGAAAACCAATTTGATATTCAGGGGAAATGTAAAAATAATCGAGAGATAGCGTCACCAGGGAAATAGAAACGCGGCCAATAGTACTTCATCAACATCACGAGGACAGTAGCCAGGGCAACGGTAGGGAAAGTGAGTACATAGCCAATCACAGGTTTTCGCCACCTGCGCATCTCCGCTCCCTTTAAGAGACGCATCAATCCAGCAGGCTGTTCCTTGTCTTTGCGCACAATATCCGTTGCTCTCATGTGTTTCTACCCACTGCCTGGATAAGCCGTTCTGACTTCATAAACTTCTCCTGTAATTCGGCATCGTGCATTGCGATCAGGGGAATCTCAGGATGTCGCAGTGCATAGTAGTGCAGATCGATCAGGGTTTGGCGAGCCATGGCATCGTCACTGGTGACGCGAGACCAGATGAAGGGATGCATGGTTGTTGGACGAAGATAGTTCTGCGAAACCCAGGCCGCATCGCCCAACAGGAACAAACGTGGTCCATTGGACCGATTGACGAACATCCCGGTGTTTCCCGCGGTATGTCCCGGCAGAGGGACCAGTATTATAGAGCCATCCCCAAAGACGTCAAAGCTGGAACGAAACCTCTCATATGTAAGTCCCGCGCAATCAAAGAACTCTATTGGATTATCACCCAATAAACGCTGCACAAGTCCATTGCCCGCATCAAGCAAACCCAGTTTCGCCGCCTCGTACTCAACGCGATTGATACGCAGCGGAACGCCTCGAATATCAGGAATACCACTAACATGGTCCCAGTGCAGATGTGACAGCAAGACAAAATCGAGATCGCTGCGCTCAATCCCCCGTTCTTTGAGATGGCTGCCCAGCGTTTGTTCTAACTGGAAATGCCCCAGGGTCTTACGAAAGAAGAGTGACTGGTCAACGAGATATGTATCAATTTCGCTGCTCAGACCCGTATCATATAAAAATAGCGCTTTCGGATGGCGTATTAATACCGCGCTATGGGCTATAACACGTGGAGCCAGCGTGAATGCGCCGCGCACGGCTATCGGTTCCGGGATGGTAATACTACCACAACGCAAAAATGATACTTCGACTTCAGGAAAACTCGCCGTATCTAATGGCTGACTTGGCTTTCGCTCAACCCAATCGTCTGTCAAAAAACGCTGCGGCAGCAAGCTCTTGATCGCCAGCCCCATTCCCAGTGCCCCAAGCGTTATGCCACCCCAGGTGACCAGCTTCTTTACCTTCATCTATGCAACTCCATCCATGTAATACGCTTATAATGCCACAGTCCCCCATTATTTTACAACATAATCTTACTGATACTTAAGACCTTAGACAAGCAAACATAAATAGTGTATGATAGTAACGTTAGCAAGGCGTAACTCGGCCTTGCTAGCATTTTAGCCGCAACGATGAAAAGGATTGATCAGTGACGAACCTGGAACAGAGAGATCCCTTTAAGCACCTGGAAGAGGCAACAATTGTTCAGTTGCAAAACGCAATGATCGAGGACCAGCTTACCTCTCGTCAGCTCGTTGAAATGTACCTTCAACGTATAGACGCACTCGACCAGCATGGCCCCTCCTTGAAATCAATCCTTGAAATCAATCCCGAGGTACTTCACATAGCAGAAGAGTTAGACCAGGAGCGCAAACACACAGGACCTCGAGGTCCCCTTCACGGCATTCCTATTCTTCTTAAAGACAATATCGCCACGGCAGATGCGATGCAAACAACTGCAGGATCGCTCGCCCTGTTAGGCTCACGCCCACCACGCGATGCCTTTGTGGTGGACAGTCTGCGCAAAGCGGGAGCAGTCATCCTGGGCAAAACAAATCTCAGCGAATGGGCAAACTTTCGCTCCACTGCCTCATCGAGCGGGTGGAGTGGTCGTGGAGGGCAAAGCCTTAACCCGTATGTGCTGGATCGCACACCTTGCGGTTCAAGTTCAGGATCAGCAGTAGCTGTCGCCGCCAATCTAGCCGTCGCATCATTAGGCACTGAAACGGATGGCTCGATCCTCTGTCCAGCTTCGTCCAATGGGGTCGTTGGTATCAAGCCGACCGTTGGTCTCACCAGCCGCGTTGGAGTCATTCCCATCGCGCATAGCCAGGACACTGTTGGCCCATTTGGTCGCACCGTATCCGATGCTGCTGCTCTGCTCGGAGTTTTGACCGGTGTTGACCCGTGCGACCCCGCCACACAGGAGAGCGCAGGCAAATTCTATACCAACTATACGCAATTCCTGGACCCCAACGGCCTGCGTGGGGCGCGCATTGGCGTCGCCCGCCAGACATTTTTTGGCAACAATACAAAGTCTGACGCAATAGCCAGTAGGGCTATCGAGCAATTGCGCGAGCTGGGAGCAGAGATCATCGATCCGGCGGACATCCCGACGGCCAAACAAATGTCCTCGTCTAATGCGGAAATGGTCGTACTGCTCCATGAATTTAAGGCCGATCTCAACGCCTACCTGGCCGAACTTACCGAATCGCCGGTTCGCACTCTCGCAGACATCATCGAGTTCAACATTGCCCACGCTGAAGAAGAGCTTCCTTACTTCGGTCAAGAACTCCTCCTGATGACCCAGGAAACCACCTCTCTCGCCGAGCCTATCTATCTCGAAGCCCTCGCTGAGAACCACCGTCTCTCACGTGAAGAAGGCATCGACCTGGTCATGGATACCTGTAATCTGGATGCCCTCGTCATACCTGGCGGCATCCCGCCCTGGCGCATCGACCTCATTAATGGAGATCACTCTGTAGGCGGCAGTTCGCAACCCGCTGCACTGGCAGGTTACCCCGCCATCAGTGTCCCCGCGGGATACACCTTTGAACTTCCCGTGGGTCTGACCTTTATCGGCAGAGCCTACAGCGAACCAACATTAATCAAACTCGCCTACGCCTTCGAACAAGGCACCAGGGTCCGCCACGTCCCCCGCTACCTACCCACAACGCCATAACACATTCAAAAACCTACTCCTGCAAAGGAGGAGCAGCCCTCTGCCTCTTAATCTGACCCACGTGACGCTTCTCTTCAATCCGGCGCCGCCGGCTAGCCGCACTGGGGCGCGTTCGCTTTCGCGGAATCACCACCTTTTGCTCTTCCTCCAACCGTGCAGCCATCCTCTCAAACGCCATCTCGCGATTGGCATGCTGTGATCTCCGTTCGGTAGCTATCACAATAATCCCGCTCGGACGATGCAACAGCCGCACCCCTGTCTCTACTTTATTACGGTGCTGCCCACCCGGCCCGCTGGCGATAAAGAACTCCACATCGCAGTCGCGCTCCAACGATTCACGGTCCGTCGGATATATCTCAGCCATTATACTATACATTCCATCTATTCCATTTTCCAGACCTGTACCGTCTCATCCCAGGAGCCAGAAGTAATACGCTTCCCATCCGGAGCCCAGCCCACCGAACGCACACCGGCTGTATGGCCGCGATACGTATACACGAGTGTACCATCAATTGCACTCCACACTTGCACCGTCTTATCATCCCCTGCTGAAGCGATATACTTCCCATCAGGTGACCACGCCACAGCATAGACAAAATCTGTGTGACCCGTATAAATGTAGAGGTGCGAGCCATCCAGCGCATCCCATACCTGCACCGTCTTATCGTCGCTGGCCGAGGCAATACGCTTCCCATCAGGCGACCACGCTACCGACCATATGTCTGTAAAATAGGGCTCATAGGTATAGAGCCGCACGCCCGTAACAGCATCCCACACCTGCACCGTCCCGTCGCTACTGGCCGAAGCAATACGCTTCCCATCGGGCGACCATGCTACGGCATGCACAAAGCCAGAATGACCCCGGTACGTGTTGGCGTGTCGACCATTCGCCGAGTCCCACACCTGCACCGTCGTATCCTGCCCCGCCGAGGCGACGTGTTTCCCACCAGGCGACCATGCCACCGCCCATACCCAGCCGCTGTGACCGTGATAGGTGTAGTAGTGATCGCCAAAAGTCGCATCCCAAATCTGCACCGTTTTATCAAATCCCCCGGAGGCGACGCGCTTCCTATCAGGCGACCATGCCACTCCGTAAACGGAATCGGAATGGCCAGAATACACGATGAGATGACCACCACTCGTCGCATCCCACACCTGGGCCGTTGCATCCCCGCTGCCTGACGCGATGCGCGCCCCATTGGGTGACCAGCCCACCGACCATACCCAGCCGCTATGGCCACGAAATGTGTAGAGCGTTCCTCCATTTGTACCCGGCGGAACATTCCCGGGCTGTATTGCTGTTTGCGATCCCAGCGGATGTGTTAGCAAGGCAATACCGCCGCCAACCACGCCCACAATAGCCGCTCCGGCCAATCCCACCAGCACAGCACGCCGGGATATCCCCTTGTGTGGAGGCTGCGATGTCAGCGCGGTTGTCTCCTTCTCCTTCAATACGGGCGTATTCACCGCTTCCACCGCTTCCACCGCTTCCTTCTGCTCAAATGCAGGCGTAATCATCGCGGCGGTTGCAGGCTTATCGGCTAACAATTCATCTGTTGATGGCTGTTGTGCCACGTCAGGCGTTGTGAAAAGAGCCGTCGGGGAGACTTCCTGTGCTTCCTGTTGTGACAGTACAATCGTCTCCGGTGAGAATGAAGCTCCTTGTTCCTGGGAAACGGGTATATCTCCAAGAAAAGTAGTCCTCGACGAGGCATTCCTGCTGGCCTCCTCCAAAGCAGCCGCGAAGGTCTGTACATCTACAAAGCGCTGCTTTGGATCCTTTGCAAGAGCCTTCATCTCCACCGCCTCGACATCGGCGGAGATCATGGGCAGTTTCTCACGTAATGAGGGCGGAGGCACCAATGTGTGCTTCACCGCGACCTCCGTAAATGCTCCCTGAAAGGGTCGCGCTCCGCTCAATAATTCATAGGTAACTACAGCAAGCGAATACTGGTCACTGGCAGTCTCCGCCTGGGCTTGAATCTGCTCCGGGGCCATGTAAGCAATGGTACCCGCCATATCCTGCATCCCCTGCGTGCTGCGATAATTTGAAGTCATCGCTACCAATGCAATACCAAAATCACTGAGTAAAACTTCATTCCTTCGACCAAATAGCACGTTCTCCGGCTTGACATCCCGGTGAATCACTTTCTGATCATGCGCGTATTGCAAAGCCTCGGCAATTTGCGTCACATAACTGACAACAGTCGGCAATGGCACAGGCACTCCTTTAGGGTGCCGCGTGCGGAGGGTGCCATTCGGGGCATAATCCACGACGAGAAAGGGAGTCGTGCCCTCTATGCCATAGTCCAGCACGCGCACGATATGAGGATGCACCAGCCGAGCAATAGTGCGCGCCTCCTTGCGAAAGTGCTCAAAATCATCGCTTGCTAACTTGGCATATAGCACTTTGATGGCAGCAGCAGTACCAAGGTAAATATGCTCTCCCAGATATACTTCGGCGAAGCCCCCCTGTCCCAACAAACGCACAAGGCGGTAGTTCCCCAGTTGCTCTCCCACGCGATCTGCCATACATACCTCCCTTCACATTCAGACTGATTCTCAATCCGGGAAGGTGTCATTACTCCACCTGCCCATTGTAGATAATTAGTCCTATTACGTCAAGGAGGTTACCTCACAAATGAAAAAGGAGTTGGTCTAATCCGCGCACCAGGCCACGCACCTCCATTACCCTGCGCGCTGCCAGCAGTGTGCCACCCACATACGGCTCGGCACTTGATCCGGCATCGTGACGAATACTCAGGCGCTCGTCGGGCAGCCCAAAGATCGTTTCAAACGCAATAATATAGCCTGGCAGGCGTATAGAATGGACCTGCGTTCCGTCAATTGTCGCTCCACGTGCCGCCCTGGGACCGTGCGTTTGCTCAAGCGGAACAGTCAGTTGGTTTTGGGCAACGGTTGCCAATGCTTCAGCCAGTTCGCGCGTCGTCCCGCTGGGTGCATCAATTTTATCCGCGCTAGCATAATCAATGATCTCCCAGGAAGGCAGATATTGGGCCGCAATCAAAGCGAAATGCTTTGCCAGGGCTGCCGTAATGGAGAAGTTTCCAGCGGCGATAACCCCCAGTTTTCGTTCCTGTGCTCTTTGCTCAATTTCCTCGTAATCGCTCGCCGTCAGCCCTGACGTACCAACGACCACCCGCACACCTTTGTCCAGCGCTGTCAGGATACGGGCCTTCACCGCGTCAGGCCTCGTGTAGTCAATGATAACATCGACCGGTGTCGCCAGAGCCTCTTCCAGCGATGCAACGATGTTCAGGCCCACCCTCCCACGACCCAGTGCCTCTCCAATATCGACTCCAGCTTTTTGGCGGGCGATCACCCCCACCAGCTGAAATTCGCTCGACGCTAAGATGTTGCCTGTCACCGCACTTCCAGCCCAGCCAGTTGCACCCGCTACACACACTCTAATCACCATGGCTCCAAATCCTTTCTCACTTTTTTGTTATTCGCCCCTCCATTCTACAACTTTTCAGATGGTCTCTTTGGCAACTTGCGCTCATCATATTGGAAAATGTAATATAGACTGACCTAATAATTCACAAGCACTGAGTAAAGCATGACGGAGGAGAAATCGATGGCAGAAGAGAAAACCACCCCAATAGAGCCAAACGCATCCTATTTACCAGGTACACCCGAAGAGTCAGTCTCGCCTGAAGACACACCAGCACCTACCACCCCCGTCCCACCATCCGCCAAAAAGCGCCGTCCCTTACGTATTGCCCTTGCCTTGCTCACTTTTATCTTAGGCATAGCGGTGGGCATAGCAGCCGTACTACTGCTTATACTGGCCATGTCCGGCACCAACCCCCCGATTACTACTGCGCCCCCTCAACCCGGCAATATCACCGTACAGGCTGATGCAACCTTGATTGGCCCCATCGCCGAAAAAAGTTTGCAAGACGCGGGCATACCGGGAAAGATCACCAATCTGCAGGTACAGTTTGACCCTGGCGACCAGATGACCATCACCGGTTCATACCAGTACAATGTACTGAGCGTTCCCATAACTCAGAATATTACCATCGTGCTTCAGCCCTACGCCGATGCATGTAACCTGCAAATGCATATCCTCAAAGCCGATTATGGCAGCATTCCCATCACCGGCTTCGCATCCATTTTTGAAAAACAGATCAATGACAAATTGCAACAGGTCATACCATCTACCGTGTTGAAGGGCAGCTACGCACTTTGTTTATCGAGCGTGAACACCCAGACAGGCAGCATCATCCTGGCCTTTTCCGTAACTCCCCTGCCCAGCTAGCCTGAAATTGCCTTTCGCTACAAACTTCTTCATGTGATGTTGCGGATGTGGCAGCCGACGGCTGCCACATCCGCAAGAGGGAACAGAATATCTAATCATCTCCGAAAGCTGAACGCAGTCCAGCAGCAGCATCGGTCAGAGCTTGCTTCCCCAGGTCGATCATCGCTGCCAGGCTAACAAAGCCGTGGATCGTCCCATGGTAGCGGGTAGCTTGAACTGTTACCCCTGCCTGCTCCATTTGAACCGCGTACGTTTCTCCCTCGTCCCGCAAGGGATCGTACTCGGCGGTAATCACCATTGCCGGTGGCAAGCCGCTTAGATCCCCCGCCTGGAGTGGAAATGCATAGGGATGCTTAATGTCAGCCTCACTTGAAAGATAGTGATCCAGGAACCATATCATGTCATCCCTGGTGAGCATATACCCCTCGGCATTTTCCTCGAGGGAAGGGGTACCAGGCAGGTAATAATAAGTGGCTGGATAGATCAGTAATTGGTACACCAGGCTGGGGCCACCCCGGTCACGAGCCATCAACGACACGACTGCAGCCAGGTTGCCGCCTGCGCTATCGCCCCCAACGGCAACGCGTGCAGGATCACCACTGAAAGTAGCAGCATTCTCTGCAACCCACTTAGTCGCCGCGTAGCAATCCTCTGGCGCTGCAGGAAATTTGTATTCGGGGGCAAGGCGATAGTCCACCGAAACGGTAATGCAGTCCACCGTATTTGTTAACGTGCGGCAAACAGCATCATGGCTTTCGATATTGCCAACGACCCAACCACCACCATGAAAGAAGACAAGCACAGGAAATGGACCTTTCCCCTCTGCCGTGTATATGCGTACCGGAATCGTTCCCTCCGGCCCGGCTATATCGCGGTCTTCAACCTTGCCCACAGGTTCTGGTTCGCCGGCCATCACGGCCATCATAGCCATTGCCTGGCGCGCTTCTTCAACGGATTGAGTGTGTACAGGGGGCGCGCTCATTGCGGCCATCATCTCTAATACTGCCTGAGTTTGTGGATCCAGTGGCATACGTTCTTTCTCCTAGTTGTCCAACGTCTCTAGTACACTGAGGCGTAAACAGGTCCATGATAAGCGCAGCTGGTGTACGCCCAACTTGGCTGCTGCTTCCCCGCTTGTCACCCTGAGCGCAGCCCTGTTACCCTGAGCGCAGCCCTGTCACCCTGAGCGCAGCGAAGGGTCTCTCTCGCTCGGCAGAGCGGTCCGCTGGTTGTCACCCTTGCTGCTTCCCCGCTTGTCACCCTGAGCGCAGCGAAGGGTCTCTCTCCCGTGGCGCTCGAGATGCTTCGCGGAGTTTACACTGAGCGGAGCGAATGTGCTCAGCATGACAGGGTTCCCTTGTCACCCTGAGCGCAGCGAAGGGTCTGTCCCTAAGGGCCTCAAGATGCTTCGTTGCCCTCAGCATGACCGTTCCGTCCTCCTGCCGCGCCCTCGCCCCTACTGCATTTGATGGGCTTTTCTTAGGTTGATGCTTATTGGTC
>VBHI01000248.1:3247-11751 GCA_005881495.1 Chloroflexota bacterium | reverse complement strand
AGTCAAACAATGGGAGACTGGCTGGTTATGTGGGATAATAGGATGGCTGAGTACGAAAGGAAGCGAGGGAAAGAGATTAGTATGTATATTTATTATGTCTTGCGCGGTAACCAGGCTGGCAATCAAGTTGAACTGGAAGGAGATATTGACGAGGAGCATTTTCCAGGAGTGGATCTGGGAGATGGCCGAGAAATACTCGATTTTTTGGTGCAGGCGGTTGACCAGGAAGCAGGAACGGCTGGAGCGTGGGAAGAAGCGGAGCTGACGGATTCTTTCTTTGATAAAGAGGACAATTATATCTTCTTCAATGGACGTTGGATGCGTCGTTCGGATGCACCGTGGCGCAAGGATAGAGATAATTAGGTTTCAGACACTATTTGGCGAGAAGTGTAGTGAGGCCAATCGTCGCTTTCAGGTTGACCTGCGATGAAGGCTTCATCGCAGTTAATGATCTACACCCTCAATTGCCGAGGCGATTAATTTGTTTCCGCGAGACGCAGACCAGCGTAGAACCTCCGCGGCTATGTAGAGGGAACCAGTCGCACAGAGCAGATCGTTGTCATTGGCGAGAGCAAGAGCAAGATCCATTGCCTGGCAGCTGGTTGGCGCAGTATAGACGCGCACATTTGGAGCGTGTTTGGCGAATACAGACTTCAATTGTTCGATCGTGGCTGCACGAGGATTCACCATGCGGGTAAGAATGACAATATCGATGCCTGCTAATGCTCGCGCAATGCCAACCAGGTCTTTATCGTGATTTGTGCTCAACACCATGATCAAACGCTCGCCGATAAATGAGGCGCGCAGGGCTTGAATTAATTTCTGCATAGAATCAGCGTTGTGGGCTCCATCGACGACAACGGTGGGAGCGTGCCCGATGACCTCGATACGTGCAGGCCAATGCAGAGCCTGGAAGCCCGCACGTAATGCTGTTTCATCCCACGCTATACCCTTTTTGCGCAGCAGTTCGAGGGTTGCAAGAGCAGCAGTGGCGTTTTCGAGCTGATGATCACCTGCCAGAGGTATTTCAAGTCCCTCATAGGTCTGTTCGGGCGCCCAGATGGTGAAAGTTTGGCGTTTTTCTGTACGCTTCTCAAGGCGATAGGTGTAACTGGGTGCTGGCAATTGCCCGGCGCTGACTGCAGTTATGGCGAGATCACCGGCGTAAGGACCAATGCGTACAAGATTCGCGTGTTGATTGCGGCAAACGGCTGCAATGGCAAGCAGGGCCTCTGGAGATTGTGCAGAGGTGACAACCAGGCCGCCTGGCTTGACAATGCCGGCTTTCTCTGTGGCGATGCTGGTTAAGGTGTTGCCGAGAATCTGCATGTGGTCGTAGCTGATGGAAGTAATTACGGAGACCAAAGGCTCAGTCACGTTGGTTGCGTCTAAACGTCCTCCTAAACCGACCTCTAGCACCGCGTGTTGAACATGCTGACGACTGAAGTAGAGCAAGGCCAGTGCGGTCGCCACTTCATAGGTGATAAATGGGCCAAATTTCTGTTCCTGCTGGATACGTTCTACTACAGAACGAAGTTCCGTTAGGAGTGCAGAGGCTTCATTTTCGCTGATGAGGCGACCATCGACGCGGATCCGCTCACGAAAGGTATGCAGGTCGGGTTGTGTATAGAGGCCAATATATAGTCCAGCCCTGCTCAGGACTTGCTCTATGAAGGCTGCAGTTGAACCTTTGCCTTTTGTGCCAGCAATAAGGGTGCAGGTATAGTTCTGTTGAGGGTTTCCCAGGTGCGCGAGCAAATAAGCTTCGCGAGGAAGATTTTCTTCTGGATTGCGAGTGTAATGACCTGTACGCTCAAAATCACTGAGATTGTAGAGATACGCTAAGGATTCTTGATAGTTCATGTATTCTTTTCCTGATTTTGGATTGAAGGATCAAAGGATTGCCAGTTCTGTCGCACGATAGCGTCGGTCATTTTAACGACGCGCATCATGGCGCGTACGTCGTGGACACGCACAATATCAGTTCCCTGTGCAATACCAAGAGCTATGGTAGCGGCGCCACCCTCCAGGCGTTCTCCGGCAGGCAAACCACCTAGCACAATACCTATAGTTGATTTACGCGATGTGCCAAGCAAGATAGGACGACCTAAAACACGAAGTTCTCCCAGGCGGCGAAGCAAAGTGAGATTTTCCGCTGGGGTGGTACCAAAGCCTATGCCGGGATCAATAATCAGATTGTCCCAGGGAATGCCAGCAGATAACGCATAGTCAATACTGCTGGATAGGTAACGAGTAACATCACTGACGATTTCACGCTTCTGGTAGTTACGCATATTGGCCATCAGCACCACGGGTACGCGGTACTCACTCACCAATGCCGCCATGTGAGGATCACCGCGCAGAGCGGAGATATCGTTGACCAGTGAGGCTCCAGCATCGAGAGCTTGCTTTGCAACTTCAGCTTTATAGGTATCAATCGAGATAATGGTCTCTTTGGGAAGCGTGATAGATAAGGTATGGATAACAGGGATAACGCGTGAAAGTTCTTGCTCTAACGCTAAAGGTGCAGCACCCGGGCGTGTTGATTCACCGCCGACATCGATCATGGCAGCGCCTTCGACGACATAATTCTGTGCTTGCGTCACAGCATGATGTATGATCTCGTCTTGTGAGCGCGAAGCGTCTACCAGGCCATCGCCAGAGAAGGAGTCAGGAGTGACATTGACTATGCCCATGACATAGGTGTGCTGGCCCCAGTCCAAGCGATGATTGCCCCAAATAGTGGGAGATGGTACCGATTGCATTGATGTATATTCCTGTGTTCACGGGACTTCAAGCCAGGGCGCCCGCAGGGATGCCCGTACATTATTCTGACATGATACCTTTTTGATTGCTTCTATGCAAATGGCTATGTTATAGTTATCCAAAGACAGTAACGATATGAATCTATAACTTAGGGTATTCAAATCTTATTCCTACAAGGTGGAATGGAAAAACGTATGCAAGATGATACTGATGTAAAAAACCGGCGTCAACGCATGATAAATGTGGCACGTCGTTGTAATGAATGTTCTGAAGAGGCCCTTGGTCGCTGTCCAGATTGTCGCCATAACCTGTGTCAAGATCACTTTCCAAAGCAACAGCATTCACCGTGTGCCGAAAAGCAAATGAAAATGGCGCATACCCAGGTATGTTACGTGTGTAGCGCTCAAGTCTATCCCGACCAATGGTCTATCTCACGCACATCACACTTCGTTGATCAATGCCGCTGTAAGGGTTGTGGGCGTTACGTATGTGATGAATTGCATACGGAGCGAAAAATTGATGATGTCTTTATTATACGTGAGGGTTTACGGGGTCATCGCTACCAATATACTGCACGCTACTGTGATATTTGTTCACCGATCTATCTTTTGGGTGGCATTAAGGGGCTGACACGGTGGATCGTGGTGATTGGAACGATAGTGGCAACGATCTTTTTCTATCTGCATCGCTAATATTGAGGTATAGACGAGATACAGAGCAAAGAGCGAAGAGAACAATGACTACAGCTTTACAAGTAACGCTATTACGGCATCAAAGAGAGATTCAAGAAGCACTGCGCAGGGCGGTGATGAATGCCAGGGGTGCGGCTCTCAGTTCGGGAGCAAGCGATCTACAGGCATTTTATGGTCAGATTGAATACCACCTGGGCTGGGTGGATACTACCTTCTCGCCGGTGTCGAGTAATCCTGGGAAACTCTTGCGGCCAACGTTATTACTTTTAGCATACGAGGCTTCAGGCGCATGGGGGCTGACAACCTCTACGGAAGTGTTTGAAAGCCATCCCTGCAACCCTTCGCTACCTCTTCACTCCGTTCAGAGCAAGTGTGGCTCAGGGCAAGCTCAGTTCGCTAGCGCGTCTACCTACGGTCAGCAGGGATGCACGGAAGTATATTTGAGCCGTGCCTTACCCGCGGCGGCAGCGGTAGAGCTTACACACAACTTCACGCTTATTCATGATGACATTGAAGATGGTGATACGGAGAGACGTCATCGTTCAACGTTATGGAAAATCTGGGGTATTCCTCAAGCGATCAATACAGGTGATGGACTCTTTGCGTTAGCCCGTTTGACGCTGTGGGGAGTATTGGATGAGGGAGTAGAGGGAGCAATTGCAGCTCGTCTTGGAGCCGTGCTTGATCACGCCTGTCTTGTACTGGCTGAGGGCCAATATCTCGATATTAGCTTTGAGGAGCGGCAAGATATCGCTGTCACGGCCTACGTGGACATGACCAGTCGAAAAACTGCTGCATTGATAGCCTGCGCAGCAGAGATGGGAGCCATCCTGGGAACGAGTGATGAGGAGGCAATCAAACGGTTGCGGGGCTTTGGTCATGCTATGGGAGTAGCATTTCAGGTGCGTGATGACTTGCTTGGTGTGTGGGCCACTACAGTGGAATCAGGAAAAACTCCGGCTGGGGATGTCTATCGTCGCAAAAAGAGCCTACCATTCTTGTACGCTTTGGAACATGCCCATGCGGATGACAAGCGCTATTTACGCGAGGTCTATCAGCAAGAAGCAGCTTTAACAAGCGAGCAGGTCGAGGAGATACTGACTATTTTCGAGCGAACTCAGACAAAAAAGTACTGCCGCTCATTTCTAGCTGAACAATGTAGATTAGCATCTGAAGCCCTGGCAAGTGTGCCTCGAACGAATAGTCCCGTGTCTTCACGAGCAATCGATGATATGCAGACGCTGGTCCATTTTGTAGAAGAAGCATCGAAAGAATAACAAAAGAAGAAAGGCCGAGGAGCATCCTACAAGAGTGCTCCTCGGCCTTTCTTCTCTATATAGATAGGCTAGACGGCTTAAACGGTTTTCACGCCAAGGGCACTGCCCTCCACTACTTCTTTACGAGGAGGGGTCTTTTGACGCAATGGTGCACCGATTTCATGCAGGAACGACAGAATTTCTTTGAACGACTGGATTGAGCTGGTTTCATAGTAGGAGATTGAGTGTGAAACACAGTACTCCCTGATGATCTTCTGCGCCTTTTTCAGGTTGTTGCGAGGCATACTTGGGAAGAGATGATGCTCAATCTGGTAGTTGAGTCCACCATACATGTAGTCATTAAAAGGACTGGATGTGACGTTACGAGCAGTAATTACCTGCCGTTGCAAGAAGTCCATCCTGGTTTCTTTTTCCAGAATGAGCATACCTTTGTGGTTAGGTGCAAAGGTCATACCCAGGTAGAGGCCAAAGAGGGCTTGATGAACAAGGATAAAGATAATCCCCTGCCAGAGATTCAGCTGGGAGAAGACCAGGCCGAAGTAGAGGACATAGTGCAGGATAATCAATGAGATTTCAGCTACAGGACGCTGGACTTTCGTCTTCAGCAAGTAGAGAATACTGACGCGTTGCAAATCCATACCGACGAGAGTGAGTAGAGGAAAGAAGAAGAATGCCTGATATTTTGCCAGGAAGCGCAAAAAATGACGCTTGCTAAGGGCCTCTTCCTCTGTAAAGCTAATAGCCGGAATGCCAATGTCGGGGTCCATGTCAACCTGGTTAGGATGACTATGATGCGCATTGTGTTTATTGTTCCACCAGGAATAGCTCATGCCAACCAGCAAATTGCCCTGTAGTAGAATGATGACATCATTTTTCCAGGTCGCTTTAAAAATCTGACGATGACCGCCATCGTGACCGAGGAAACCGATTTGGCCAAAGACAAAAGCCAGGAATGCGGCGTTGAGTAACTGCAACCAGAAATTGTGTACCAGAAGCAGGAAGGCTATTGACAAGGCCAGTAAGCCTACAGTTGAGAGTATTTTATAGGCGTAGTATTTTGGCTGTTTATCCAACAAGCCTTCATTCCTGATAAGCTGTTTCAACTCCGCGTATTCATTGTGCCTGGTACGCGCAGAAGCATCATCGATCTTGGGACGGTCCAGATTAACATCGAGCGTACCAAGCAGGGAACTATCTTTCACGAAGAACTCCTTATTCAATCGTAGAATTGAGGACTTGTTACCTGAGTAACAAGGCCTTTAAACATGTGAAATATATCTCACCATACCTTTAGATACATTTTCTGGGGTTAATGTTTCAGAAAAGCAGAGCAATATAGTGAGGGCGATAGGATGACAATTTTTTTTGCCGGAAAGGAGTTCATTCAAAGCTTCGCTTCTTGTTCAGCTTATGCGGCTACTCCCAAGTTTTTGGCCGACGTTTCAGTATTACAGTCGCGAGTGGCGGCAAAGTTAAAAGAATGGAGTGCGGGCAGGACTGCCAGTAGATCGGCCCGCTGGGCATTAGTTGGCCGTTCTCCAGCCCACTACCACCATAGCGTGTGGCATCACTATTGATCAGTTCATAGTATTCCCCTGGATTTGGTACTCCCAACCGATAGCCGTGGCGTGGAACAGGAGTGAAATTACTGACAAACACAAGTGTATCATCAACATTTTTACTACAGCGCATAAAAGACACGACACTATTATCGGTATCGTGAAAGTCAATCCAGGAAAACCCGGCGGGATCGTAGTCTAGCTTGCTGAAAGCTGGTTCGTGCTGGTAAAGCTGGTTCAGGTCATGTATATACTGCTGCAATTGAGCATGGTGAGCGTCGTTTGGCGGTTCGAACAAATGCCAGTCCAGGCTCTGCGTGTAATTCCACTCCCGCCATTGCCCAAATTCGCCTCCCATGAAGAGGAGCTTTTTGCCCGGGTGTCCCCACATGTAGCCATAGAGGGCCCGCAGGTTGGCGAACCTTTGCCACACGTCCCCGGGCATTTTCGAAAGCAGCGATTTTTTGCCATAGACCACCTCATCATGCGAGAGGGGCAGCACAAAGTTTTCGTTATAGGCATACATCAGCGAAAAGGTGATATTTGTCTGGTGATAGCGCCGATAGGCTGGATCGAGGCTCATGTAGTCGAGCATATCGTGCATCCAGCCCATATTCCACTTCAGAGTGAAACCCAAACCTCCCATATAGGTGGGACGCGTGACCATGGGCCAGGCCGTTGACTCCTCAGCGATGGTGATCGTCCCGGGCTCTTCGGCGTAGACCGCTTCATTCAGTTGACGCAAGAAATCGACTGCCTCTAGATGCTCCCGCCCACCATAACGGTTAGGAATCCACTCGCCTGGTTTGCGCGAGTAGTCAAGGTAGAGCATGGAGGCGACGGCATCGACCCGCAGGCCATCAATATGGTACTCACGCAACCAGAACAGGGCACTGGCGAGCAAGAAATTGCGCACCTCGGAACGGCCATAATCGAAGACATAGGTGCCCCATTCTTTATGTTCGCCTTTGCGCGGGTCCGCGTATTCGTAGAGGTGTGTACCATCAAAATAGCTCAAGGCAAAGCCGTCTTTGGGAAAGTGCGAGGGCACCCAGTCCAGCAAGACACCGATGTCCTGCTGATGCAGGTAATCCACCAAGTACTGGAAATCTTCCGGGGAGCCATAGCGACTGGTAGGAGCAAAGTACCCTGTCACTTGATACCCCCACGAGCCATCATAGGGATACTCAGTCATTGGTAGCAGTTCAACATGGGTAAAGCCGAGGTCTTTGATGTAGGGGGCCAGCGTGTGCGCCAACTCACGATAGATCAGAAGGCGATGTTCTCCCGGCCGGTCGAGCATGCGCCGCCATGAGCCTATATCTAGCTCATAGATGGAGATCGGTGAAGATAATTGCTGGCGCTGGGCACGCTCCTGCATCCATGCCTCATCTTGCCACTGGTGCTGGTGGATATCGACGACGATACTGGCCGTCTGCGGGCGCAGTTCGGCAGCAAATCCATAGGGATCGCTCTTCTCAACTGTGTAGTCGTTGAAGCGCGAGGTAATGGCATACCGGTAGAGTGCTCCCGCGGTCAACCCTGGCACGAAGCATTCCCAGACTCCCAAATCCTGGTGTCGCAGGTGCATAGGAGTGGCCCCATGTCGCCAACCGTTGAAGTCGCCGATCACGGAGACGGAGCGTGCATTAGGAGCCCAGAGCGCAAAGTTGACGCCTGGCACCCCGCTGACGGTGCGGAGATGGGCACCCATTTTCTCATAGATGCGATACTCTTTCCCCTGTCCGAACAAGTGCAGGTCGAAGTCGCTCAAGATGGAGGGAATATCCTGCTTTCGGATGAAAGTTTGATCTGGCAAGCTATCGTGTTGTTGTGCCATCATGCCCGGCCTCCTTTTTATGTGCCAGCAACGAGCGCGTTCTGCACCTCTAGCTTCAGCTTTTCGTGTGTTTCGTGTGTATTGTTGTTTCGTCCAAATTGTAGGCAACTACAATGTGATCTACTTCTTACACAACATGTATGTCAGTTCTCCCTCAAAGCTCTAGCTCTTCGATCGCCTGGTGTAATACCTGGGCCGAGTGTTTGAGTTGTTGCTCCTCCAAGGGACTCAAAGCCAACTGAACAATGCTCCCGACTCCCTGCCGATTGACGACGGCTGGCAAACTGAGATACACCTCTTCAATGCCATACAAGCCATGGGTGAGGCAACTCACCGTTAACACTCGATGTTGATCTCGCAAAATTGCCTG
>VBHI01000248.1:0-3109 GCA_005881495.1 Chloroflexota bacterium | reverse complement strand
CTCCAATGATGTAGGCATGGATACTACGCGGGTCGAGGTGCAGATTTTGCGCCAGTAGATAGCGGAAGCGGGCCGTATCCAGAACGGTTCCAGAGCCGACGACGGAAGTGCTGGGTAAGCCCGAAAGCTTCCAAGTCACATACGTCATCACATCGACGGGGTTGCTCACGATGAGGAAAATTGCCTCTGGGCAGGACTGGACCAGTTCAGGAATGAGGTTTTTGAAGATGGTGACATTGCGCCCGAGGAGTTGCAGGCGGCTTTCACCGGGCTTTTGTTTAGCACCTGCGGTGATGATCACCACATCTGCTCCCTGGCAATCCGCGGCGGTTCCGGCTTTTACCGTTGCGGGCTGGACAAAAGGCAGTCCATGCATCAGGTCCATCACTTCCCCTTCTACCTTGTTCCGCTCTACATCAACCAGGACCATTTCATCAAAGGTACTCTGAATCAACATGGAATAGGCACAGGCCATTCCCACCTGACCAGCACCAATGATCGCACCCTTCCGGGGGCGGCGAATAGTAGTAGGAGGAGCAGTCTCAGGGGTGGAAACAAAGAGTCGATTCAACATACACCTAAATCCTCCTTCTCTGTGTCTCTACTGAATATAAATATACAAAAAGAACCCTCCAGAGCAAACATGGCTGGCGCACTCTATATACTCTGCCCTAACCTCATCGGCCAGTTTGGCTCTGCTTTGACAGTTGGCACACGGGCAAACGGGAGCGGGAGCTGGCACCTCCCGAACGGCCCGTCTGCTAGGGTTCGATAGATATTCTGCGGGCCAGCTCGCGCTCCCAGCCATGCGCGAAGGTGCGGTCTTCAATCGTCTCACCACTTGCCAGCGTGTCGCTCGCAAAGTCTTCCGGGCGCAGGTCGGTGCCGATCTTGCAGTTGCGTCCCACCTTCAGGTTATCCGGCAGGTGTGTGCGTTTTCCGACGAGCGTTATGCCGCTGTTCAGCCGACTGGGTTCCAGCTTGTTCGGCGTCATATCATCGCCGTAACCAATCTGGCAGTGCTTGCCAATGATGACCTCTTTATCCAGGATCGCTCGGTCAACAACGCTGCCAGCACCGATAACGGTGTCAAAGAGCACGATGGAGTTCCTGACAACCGTACCCTCCTCGACGACCACACCCGGCGAGAGCACGCTGTGTTCGACCTGTCCCTTGATGATACAGCCATGCGAGATCAGACTACTGACGATTTGCGCCCCGCTGCCAATATGGGCGGGTGGCCGCTCCTCGCTTCGCGTATGAATAACCCACGAGGGATCATAGAGGTCGAAGGCAGGGCGATCACCAAGCAGTTCCATATGCGTCTCCCAGTAGGAGTGCACCGTACCCACATCCTGCCAGTACCCGGTAAAGGGATAGGCATAGACGTGCTCGCCCCGCGCCATCATTGCCGGGATAATGTTGTGGCCGAAATCATGCTGAGTGGGGGTACCGCCTGCTTCAGCTGGCCGCGCATCCTCGATGAGGACGCGGGCCAGTGTGTCGCGATCCAACACGTAGATGCCCATCGAACCCAGGGTGCCGCGTGGTTCTTTGGGCTTCTCTTCAAACGAGAGGACCCGCCCCTCGGCATCAGTTTCCAGGATGCCAAAGCGGTGTCCTTCCTCGAGAGGCACGACCACTGCGCCTAGAGTGACATCGGCACTGCGCTGCTGATGGAAGGCGATCATCGGCCCATAATCCATGCGATAGATCTGGTCACCGGCCAGGATGAGCGCATAGTCGTAGCGGGCTTCCATGATGAAGTCCAGATTCTGATAGACCGCGTCAGCGGTGCCCTGGTACCAATCCGACTCCTGGTTCCCTCTATATGGTTGGAGCAGGCGAACGCCGCCCTGCTGCCGGTCCAGGTCCCAGGGTTTGCCGATGCCGATATGGTCATGCAACGAGTGGGGGCGATACTGGGTCAGTACGGCGACATCAACGATGCCGGAATTGACACAATTGCTCAAAACAAAATCAATGATGCGATACTTGCCGGCGAACGGAACGGCTGGCTTGGCGCGCTTTTGTGAGAGGAGGCTCAACCGCTCGCCCTGGCCCCCGGCCATAATGACCGCTAGCACCTTACTCATAACACAGCTCATCCTTTCTGGGGGAGTCCGTACCTCTCAAGGGTAGGTATTTTGTGAAACGAGCAGGGAAGCCGCTTCGCCTCGTAGGGGCGGGGGTGGCAGGGAAGAAGGGAGGGGACCCTTGGGTCGCCCGGCGTCCTGTTCCCCATGGGCGACGCAAGCGTCCCCACTCCACTGCGCCCCTCTCCCGCCTGCCCCCCATGGGCGACGCAAGCGTCCCCACTCCACTCCACCCCTCTCCCGCCCCTACGAATGTGACGATCTGCCCCAAAAAACCTACGGTTGAAAGGGAGTCCGTACCCCTGCACATTGCCGAAGGTATAGTTCATTATAGCTAAGCCGCCCCTTGGTAGCGTCAAGACAGGGAGCGGGCCTGCAGGGCTTCCCTCGCGATCGCACTGCAGGGTTTTCGTCCTTTAATAATCTTCAAGTGTGTAAGGGGTAGTGCTCAGGATGAACACACTCCCTTCAGACAACGAGCAGCGGCGCTGCTCGTTGCCCGTTGTTTGCGGCGCATCAATCAGGCAGCCTTGACAGCCACAGCCTCCGCTTCTTCCTCAGCCTCAACAGTAATGGGGCGTTTGAGGACAAACAGCATCCCTGCCGTCACGATGGTTCCGATAACGATCGTCAATAGGTAGAGGAGCAGACCATTGACCACACCGGGGATGAACATCACCCAGATGCCTCCGTGTGGGACATGCAGTTGGATCCCGAAGAACATCGACAACGCCCCGGTCAGCCCGGAGCCGACCATGACCGCCGGGATCACACGGAACGGATCTTCGGCCGCGAAGGGAATGGCTCCTTCCGTGATAAAGGACGCCCCCAGCACCCACGCCGCTACCCCCGCTTCCCGCTCTTCTGCCGTAAAGCGATTCTTGAACAGCACCGTCGCCAAGGCCAGCCCCAGCGGCGGCGTCATGCCCGCCGCCATCGCCGCCGCCATCGGCTGCGTCACCGGATTGTGCGGATCCAGCAGCAGCCCCACCGAAAACGCGTAGGCCGCCTTA
>VBHI01000247.1 GCA_005881495.1 Chloroflexota bacterium | reverse complement strand
ATATGAGAGGTCTAGCAGCAAATTCCTTGGGATGCTGGCTCTGCTTTTCTTGATAGAATCGACTTAACCTTTCTGCTCCCGCTTGATTTAGGTAGTTCTGTGCCTGTGATGGCTTGGGATTTTGTACGACCACTGTTTTCTGACCTACGTTTAGGATATGTCCATTTCTCTCTAAATTCTCATAGCGATCAAGTTGACAGCTTATAACAAAAGGAGAATCTGTTTCCTTACTAAATGTATTGATGCCATCAATACACTTTTCAGAGTCTTCCTCATTCATCTCGTCTAGGCCATCCAAGAGCAGGATGAAATTACCCCTGCTCACCCAATAATGAATAAGCGACTTGTCAAGTCTATGGATGGAGAGACTGTCCAACAGTTGTTGGGTGAGCCACTCTTTGAATGGCTTCCTTTTTTTTGCCCAGTCATATAGGGATAAAAAGATTGGCAACCATCTGGCCTTTTCGTCATTTTCCCTTTCTCTTAATTCCTTATCCATAAGCTCTAAAGTAAGCTGTTGCAATAACGTAGTTTTTCCGCTACCCGGTTTCCCCAAGATCAACAAATTGGGGTGTTCTCTGTACATATCAATAATCGATCGTCCTTCTGAATCAGGTGGATCTTCATAATCACATACTGTAAGGGGTATCATGGCAGGCAATGTATCTAATTTGAATGAGCGTCCGTCCTGATCTCTACTTTGTTTTAATGCAGAAAATAGCTTCTGGGCTGCTCTAACTGATTTAGGCGTTTTCGCTTTCGAGCGTTGGAGATAAGGCTCATGATACTGAGAATCCAAGCTGTACCTACTCCAACAATGAAAAAGAGGATAATGCCAGCGAATAAACGGCGGATACGAGACATACTGCCCTTCCCCTCCATCTTCGAGAGTTTGATGATATATTGGAGGTTTCCACTTACTAGTATACTCGATTCAAATTCAAAATCACAACAATATGAACCATATCTCCTGTAATTATTGCATTCTTGTATTTTTCAGATTTTGCAACTAATCTATTCTTGGGGTAGTCAAATTCCTTTTTTTCCTCTTCTAGCTCAACTTTGCAACGAGCAAGGATTTCAAGAGGGCCGTTCTCATCTGCTTACTCGTTCGCTTCCTCGAGAAAAGAGGTATTCTGGTAGAGCTCAGCAACAGGGAAGCGAAGATCGAGACTGGTCAGTTCGATGGTATCGTCTAGTCCGAGGGTGTACAGCGACCAAAACCCCTGTTTCTCGCTCCTGAAGACTTCGACGAGGGGAAATTCAGAACTGATCAGCAAGTATTCTTGAATGCTGGGGCAGGAACGATACTGCAAGGACTTCTGGCCGCGATCGCGCGCTTCGGTGGTGGGAGAGAGGACTTCTGCCACCAGGGAAGGATAGCGGATGACTTCTTGTGCTCCTCGATCGCGTGGATCGCAACTCACCGTCACATCGGGACAGACACGGTACTGCTCAGACAGTTGCACATAGACATCCGAATTATAGACAATGCAGCGGCGACCACGCAGGAACGCTTGCAGCTGGCCATTCAGATTGGAGCCGATGATCGAGTGATCAGGGCTGCCACCTGTCATCATGTAGACGCGACCATCTAGATATTCATAGGCGTGTTCGGGGTCTTGCTCCACAAGAGTAAGGTATTCTTCTAGACTCATTCGTTCATAGTGTGCGCTGTGTTCTACTGCCATCGATCATTGCGTTCCAATCTGACAAGGTGATACCTACGCCTCTTTTTTCATTGGCTTCATTTGCACTCCCGGCTACTTCCCAGCTCTTTAACTGGGCGCAGGCCTACCACTCTGGCTCTCGACACTCATGATGGCCCTGCTCTTCGCGTTCTATCACATCGCCAATGGTCGAACTACCTCTTTCCCCACTCTCCGAAAGAGGGGCTAGCTCACAGTAAAGGGATGAGCGAGCTAAGTAGCACTGTGAGCTTTCTGAGCTTTCTTTGGACGTTTATTCTCACGATTTCCAGTCTGCTGTAGATGTCCGAGCTGCGCTAGAAGCGCAAGCTCCCGTTCTCCACGCTCCACTAATTGCGCCTCCCATTCATCCTTATACTGGCGCAAGGTATGAACGAGTGTGCGTGCCACGAGCAAATTGCGATACCACTTCTGATTAGCAGGCACGATATACCAGGGCGCTTCATCCGTACTGCACTTGGAGAGCGCCTCCTCATAGGCCTCTTGATACGCGTCCCAGTAGTTGCGCTCGGCCCAATCAGCCGTTGTGACTTTCCATGCGTCCGTTTGATTCTTCTGTTGGGCCAGGAGGCGTCTTTCCTGCTCGTCGTAGCTCATATGCAAGTAGAGCTTCAGAATAATCATGTCATGCTGAGCCAGCAAGCGCTCAAAGTCGTTAATGGCGGCGTAGCGGCGACTCCAGGCTTCTTGTGGCACCAGGTTATGCACGCGCACAACCAGCACATCCTCATAGTGGGAGCGATTGAAAATGCCGATGACGCCTCTGCCTGGAGTGACCCGATGCACCCGCCAGAGGAAGTCATGGTCCAGTTCCCGAGCTGTAGGGACTTTAAACGAACGCACCTCGCATCCCTGCGGATTGACTCGGGAGAGGACCTGGAAAATCGTATCAGCCTTGCCACTGGTATCCGTCCCCTGCAACACGACGAGTAAGCTCTGATGGTGGGCCGCTGCCAACAACTCCTGTAACTCACCCAGTTCCTTGCCGAGTTGTTCCAGTTCTGCCCTCGCCAAGGCGGGATCCGTATGCTCATCAACATAACTGGGATCATAGTCCTGCAACTTGACGTTGCTCCCTGCTTCAACTTTCCATGCCAGTTGCATCATCTTTCTCCTTTCTAGATGGCGTCTTCTTGTGCCGCCTGGCCCGGATGGGCCTCAGTCGGCCTTCCTCTGCTTGCTGTGTCAAGTAGGCGGTTAGCGCGTTATCTTGCTGTACGTTTCCAGCCACTCCTTCTCAAACCGGAAGTGCCATGCTGTAGCAAGTGACGACTAGCTATGTATTGTCGTGCTTGCTTCAACGGGACGTTCTCCCGCCTGCTGCACCTTCTCTATCCGCGCAAGTTCCTGCTCTCCCCGCTTCACTAATTTGGCTTGCCACTCCTTCCTATAGGGACGCAAGGTAGAAACGAGTGTGCGTGCCACGAGCAGATTGCGATACCATTTACGATTAGCAGGCACGATATACCAGGGCGCTTCATCCGTACTGCACCTGGAGAGCGCATCCCCATAGGCTTGTTGATAATCGTTCCAGTATTTGCGCTCCACCCAATCGGCCGACGAGAGTTTCCAGGCTTTCGTCCTATCCTCCTGACGAGCCAGGAGGCGTTGTTCCTGCTCCTCGAAGCTAATATGCAAATAGAACTTCAGAATAATCATGTCATTCTGGGCCAGCATTTGCTCAAAGTTGTTAATGGCTGCGTACCGTTGCCGCCACACCGTTTCTGGCACCAGGTTATGCACACGCACCACCAGCACATCCTCATAATGGGAACGATTGAAAATGCTGATCATGCCTCTGCCTGGAACGACCCGGTGGATGCGCCAGAGGTAATCATGCACCTGTTCCCTGGACGAAGGTCCCTTAAACGAACGCACCTCGCATCCCAGCGGATTGACTTGCGCCATGACCTGGCGAATCGTGCCATCTTTGCCGCTCGTATCCATCCCCTGTAGTACGATGAGCACGCTGTGATGCTGCGCCGCCGCCAACAACTGCTGTAACACGCCAAGTTCTTCACTGAGCTTTTCTAACTCTGCTGAGGCCAGTGCGCGATCCGTATACTTATCCACAAAGTTGGGATCGTAATCTTTCAACCTGACTTTGCTGCCTTCAGCGACCTTCCATGCAAGTTGCATAGTGTTTCTCCTTTCGACTTGTCGAACTTGTCATTTGGTCGAACTTGTCAATTGTTAGTATACCATTACAATGAATGATTTCGCTCTTTGCATGCAGATTGCTGGCAAGCCTTTCGAAATAGGCGAATTGCACCGGTAGATGCTGTTTTCGGCCAGCTTGTTCGCCAAACATGATAGCAGCTTCATCACCGTGCCCTGGCACCCCTGGCTCATCCCTGGACGTAGGTGCTATAATAGTATCGTGAGTGAATCGACTCCATTCTCGTCGTCTCTTACGATGGACCCACTTGTTCAAAGCGAACCTGCACCAACGGAGGGTAAAATGCCATGATCTCGTTCCCCGTCATCCTGCTGCGCCTGATGGTGGCCTTACTCATTGGCGCCTTCATCGGATTGGAGCGCGAAATCCATGAGCGGTCAGCGGGCATGCGCACGCTTGCTCTCGTCTCCCTCGGTTCGGCCCTCTTTACCGCCATCTCGGCCTATGGTTTTGTAGACATCGCTCGCTCCCTTCACGTCTCGGCCGATCCCACACGTATCGCCTCCAATATCGTGGCTGGTGTCGGCTTCCTGGGTGCAGGCACCATCTTCTTGAGCCGCGAAAAGGAGAAAGTGCAAGGACTCACCACCGCAGCCGCCATCTGGGTGGTAGCTGCCATCGGCATGGCCTGTGGAGCAGGTTTTATTGTCGAGGCCGTGGTCACAACGGCTCTCGCGCTTTTCGTCCTGCACATGCTCTACCACGTAGAACGTGCCTTCGTGCCTCATCCTGCATCAAGCATCCACCACCTGCACCTGGAAGCTACAGCCGTAACACCCCAATTTATCGCCAGCGTCTATGACACCTGCGTACGCAACGAGGTCACCGTAGAGAAACTCCAATTGCTGAGCGGGCAAGAGGTTGAGTCGATTGAACTGCTCTGCCGCGCATCTGACGCACCGGCGCTGACGCGTGTCATCAGCGAACTCCATGCGCTTCCGGAAATCCGTGCGCTGCACGCGGACCGACATGAACCGGTTGCGCCACGCGTCAAGCCAAAAGATACAACCCGCTAATGGGTGAGGTAGTCTGCAACTGCTGCCACACCTGAAACTTCACAGGGAGCGGAGTGGTATAATATTTTCTAGAGATACATCTCTCAAGTTCTTACAGTATGGAACATTTTCCCCTATGAAAAAAAGCTTTCGGGAGAAGATATATGAGTGAAAAAGGAGAAACGCGGACTGAGCGCGACTCGATGGGTGAGATGCAGGTGCCTGCTGATGCCTATTTCGGCGCCAGTACCCAGCGAGCCGTCCTTAATTTTCCTATTAGCGATCTGCGCTTCCCGCGCCAATTCATTCGCGCCTTAGGCCAGATAAAGCAGGCTGCTGCCCAGGCGAATGCAGCGTTGGGGACGGTGGATGTGCAGGTAGCGGAAGCGATTGTCAGCGCCGCGCAGGAAGTTATCGATGGTAAGCTCGATAAACACTTCGTCCTTGATATTTTTCAGACCGGCTCAGGCACTTCGACCAACATGAATGCCAATGAGGTGATCGCCAACCGTGCCAGCGAACTGCTGGGTGGCTCGCGCGGCTCCCGCAAGGTGCACCCTAATGACCATGTCAACTTTGGACAGTCCTCCAACGACGTGATTCCTACGGCGATGCATCTCTCCGCGCTGGTGAGCATTGAGGACGACCTGGCGCCGGCTTTGAAGCAGTTACAGGCGGCCTTGCAGCAGAAGGCGGACGAGTTCATGCCGGTCATCAAAACGGGTCGTACGCACTTGCAGGACGCCACGCCCATCCGGCTGGGGCAGGAGTTTCTGGGCTATGCCGGGCAGATCGAGCGCGGCATTAGCCGGATGCGCCATGCCCAGGAAGAACTGTCGGAGGTGGCCCTCGGTGGTACAGCGGTTGGTACAGGGGTCAATACCCACCCGGAGTTTTCGGTGCGCGTCTGCCGCATTCTCTCGGAGATGAACGGCGTCACGGTGCGGGAGACGAGCAATCACTTCCAGGCGCAGAGCACGCTCGACAATATCGTCGAGGCCAGCGGCGCGCTCAATACGCTGGCGGTCAGCCTCATGAAGATTGCCAACGATATTCGCTGGCTCGGTTCTGGTCCGCGCGCCGGCATCGGTGAGATTGATTTGCCAGCCGTGCAGCCTGGTAGCTCGATCATGCCTGGCAAGGTCAACCCGGTTATCGCCGAATCGGTGTGTATGGTCTGTGCCCAGGTTATAGGCAATCATACCACCATCACCATCGCGGGGCAATCCGGCAATTTCGAGATCAATGTCATGATGCCGGTCGCGGCTTACAATTTGCTGCAATCGATCAGTTTGCTCGCGTCTGCCGCGCGCAACTTTACCGAGCAGTGTATCAAGGGATTGCAGGCGACCGGCAGAGGCCCCGAGATGGTTGAGCGCGGCCTGGCTATCTGCACCTCATTTGCTCCCATCATTGGCTATGACGCAGCCGCCGATATCTCCAAGGTGGCTTATAAAATGGGGAGAACGGTGCGCGAGGTGGCACGTGAAAAAACGAATCTTTCGGAGGAGGAACTTGACCGTATCCTCGACCCGGCCAGCATGACCAGACCTGGCTTAGAAGGTGGGCCGGCTGGCGGGTAGTGTTTATTCAGAGAGACAAAACAAGGGGGCAATCGACGAAGTTGGTTGTCCCCTTGTTTTGTCTTTGTAAAAATAGTGCTACTCTGGTGTTACTACTGCCGCGTATCCTGCCCACCATTGTAAAAATTGGTCGTGCGTCAGCGCCCGGTGATTCCAGGAGGAGCTATCTGCCAGGTACACGTTGGTGCTATCGCCGCCGATTACGACGAGTAGATGGCCACCAGCGTACCTGTCCGGCGGGAAGCCGACGATCACCGGCTTCCCCGAGTTCGCGGTATTGATGACCTGGTCGAGTGTCCACGAGTTGCCCCAGTTCGTCTTAAAGCCAAACTGCGCGGCAGTTTGCTGTATACCTGAAGGATCCAGCAATCCCATCTGCGGAGTAATTGCGCCGATCTGCGCTTCCACTGCCAACACGTCGGTAATGCGAAAGTGACGACCATAGGCATCAAAGACCTCTGTCATCGAGGCGGTTGAGCAGGCGGAATAGGCCCAGGTATTCCATTCCGAGTTAGAGTTATATTGTGCCGGGTCGAGCTGTGAGATGCGCACAAGCTGTTGTGAGGCATTCAACGCAGTCACATGAGCGGCGGCTCGAATATCGTTGGTACTGAATTGAGTGGAACCAAAGTATGTCAGCCCACGGCTTAAATTTTGCAGCGTTCCGTCGGCCAGGCCGCGTTGGATACAAAACGTTATCAGTACCATCAATAACAGGATAAGCGAGACATATGTACGCAGGCGGGAATACCAATGGGGGGGAAGCGTAAAGCCAGGGCTAGCCAGAGATTTGCGGGTGCTGACCAGCATGCCAAGTTGTGTGTGGACAAGCACCAATCCTTGCGTATCTGCCGTGTGTGCCTCTTGTGCCTCTGTGACTTCTACTTTCTGCTGCTGCCGATATGTGCGGGATGCACTAACGAAAAGGTTGCTAACCATCAAAAGTATGATTACCAGCGACAGTACAATGACTGCGACAGACACCATAAAATATTACCTCGCTATCCAGAACGACATCTCATCAATAGCTTCTTAAACGATAGTATAGCGCGGTAATTGATGAAACACTGGGTAAACGACAAAAATACAGCCAGATGGTACTATGGTTTGAGGGGTCGCTCAACGCTGCTCCGTGGACGCGATAAATCGGGTCACTACATCCAGATTCGTCATCTTTCGGGCGAATCGACTCCCGAGTCGCTAGAGAGGGCGGCGTCGTTGGGCCACACCGTTGCGCCTGGTTCGAGCGCTTTATAGGCAACGGCAATCGCTCCCGCCCATGTTTCATCTAAGGAAAGTGCGTCCATCTCTTCTTTAGAGAAGAAATGGGCATCATCAATCTCGTCGGTATTGGCTTGCAGATCGCTGAGAGGTGAAAGCAGGCGCGCACGGAACATGAAAAAGTAGTTGTGTTCTCCATCATCCATGACCCAGATGCGCAGCCCAATCAGACCCTCGATCTCTACCCGCAGGTTCGTCTCTTCGAATGTCTCACGAGCGGCAGCAGCATCGGGCAACTCGCCGATGTTCACGCGCCCTGCCGGTAACAGGTAACGCCCTTTTGTTACGCCAAAGATATTGCGCACCAGCAGTACGCGCCCGGCGTGTACGACTACCGCTCCCGCGCCAAGGCTGGTGGGCCGCCTAGGTTTGGGTCGCTCGCCTGTTCCATCCACTTGTGACATTGAACATTCTCCCGCTCTCATGCTATCGACAAAAAGGGCTATGGTTTCCTCTAGTATACAGTATTACTCTTTTCTAGTGAGAGACCCTTGACAGAACTGATATAAATAGCTATACTTGCACGTAGATTGTAAATTATTTACAAACTACCCGTTGCTTTCTAATAAAAGCCAGGAGATCAGGAGGAAACTATGAGCGAGCATACTCAGACACAAGGCGAGCAAGGATCAGTAACTCTAACCATATCTGCGGAGAAGTTCACCGAAAAGACGCGCCTTGTGCTGGACCTGGCGCAGGAGGAAGCACGAGAACTGCACCATAATTATGTTGGCACTGAACACCTGATGCTAGGCCTGTTGCGTGAGGGCGAAAGCATCGCTTATAACGTCCTGCATAGCCTGGGCATCGAACTTGAGGCCGTGCGCAGGGCTGTAACGTTTATTGTTGGGCCTGGTAAAGAAGCAGTGATTGGAGAGATCGGCCTTACCCCACGCGCGGTGGCAGCGACGACCCTGGCGTTTAACGAGGCAGGGCATCTCCGGCAGGAGAAAATAGCTCCTGAACACCTGTTGCTGGGACTTACACGCGAGGGAGAGGGTATCGCGGTAGGGCTATTGAGGGCATTTGGAACGACCCTGGAGAAAGTGCGGGCTCAGACCTTCCAGGCCATTGCCCTGGCAAGCGGCGGGAAGGCAGCAGAGCAGTCCCCGCCCAAGAGCAACGTTGTGACTTGCCGCATTGATGGGCGCGACCTGGATGCCGTCGACGCGCTGATCGAAGCTGGCATTCGCTCGACACGAAGCGACGCAGCAGCATGGCTTATTCACGCTGGCATTGAAGCGAACAGATCACTCTTCGAGAAGGTCTATGGAACAGTGGCTGAGATCCGTCGCCTGCGCGTAGTGGCTCAATCGCTGGCGCAGGAAGTGACAGGGAATGGAGAGGTTTCAGCAGAATCGACGGAGGAGCAATCTCAATAGCGAGTCATATCAAACTTCCGGGCCGGGTGTTTGATCTCTGCAAAGCGCTGCCCTCTGCGACAGCATCTTTATACGTCCATCAATGGACGTGGTATACTGCCGCTAAGATGCCTTAAAG
Organism: Chloroflexota bacterium; assembly: GCA_005881495.1. Next base: position 2,411 of record VBHI01000247.1, on the reverse strand, counting down.
GAGCGAAAGAGGATTTGTAACACGCCGTTGAGCAGATTGCCTGTATCTAAGAGGGGAAGCTTCTGGTGATTCCAACCCTGCACATCCATCTCCTCGGTGACTTCCGGCTGGTATCGGGCGAGACACCGGTGACAACGATCACAGTTCCCCGTGTACAATCCTTGCTCGCCTACCTCGTGCTGCATCGCACCGCACCCCAGGATCGCTCTCACCTGGCCTTTCTCCTCTGGCCCGATTCGACCGAAGCGCAAGCCCATACCAATCTGCGCCAGCTACTGATGGCGCCTTCACCCTGGATATCCAGGATATGGAACAGGCACTGGTCCAGGCCGAGCAAGCAGAGCAAGCCCAGGACACAACCGTGATGCGGCAGGCCCTGGAGCAGGTGCTGCACCTGTACCGCGGGGACCTCTTGCCCAGTTGCTACGAGGAGTGGATCTTGCCTGAACGAGACCGCTTGCGCCAGGCGTTTCTCCGGGCTGCGGAACGCTTGATAGTGCTTCTGGAAGCGGAGCGGGACTATGACGCCGCCATCACGGCAGCGCAACAGCTCCTCCGCCAGGACGCATTGCACGAGGCAACCTACCGGCAACTCATGCGCTTGTCTGCCCTGCGTGGTGACCGAGCCGCGGCGCTGCGCGTCTACCACACCTGCGCCAAGCTCCTGGAGCGCGAACTGGGGACGGAGCCGAGCGAGGCCACGCGTGCAGTCTACGAATCGCTCATGCAGTCGGCTACCTCCCCCAGGGCTCCGACCGGCCCGCTCACCTCACGAGGTACAGCCGCACCACTGATCGGCCGCAAAGCGGAGTGGCGGCAACTCCAGGAGGCCTGGCGCAAGGCCGCAGGTGGGCACCCGCGCATCGTGCTTCTCACCGGAGAGGCGGGCATCGGCAAGACGCGGCTGGCAGAAGAGATGGAGGCGTGGGTCAGCCGACAAGGCCTAGCCACCGCGAGCGCCCGCTGTTATGCCGCTGTGGGACAACTGGTCTATGCTCCTGTGACCAGCTGGCTGCGCACGGAGGCATTACAAACAGGCCTCTCAGCCCTCGATCCTATTTGGCTCACGGAGATCGCACGGCTGGTACCGGAGGTGCTTGTCAAACGACCAAAACTGCCTCGTCCCGCTCCCATGACGGAGGGGTGGCAGCGCCAACACTTTTTTGAAGCCCTGTCACGAGACCCTCGAATGGCTGCATTACCTGTTGCGTTTTGAGCCGGGTGCACGCTTGCTCCTTATCGGGACGGTGCGCGCGGAGGAGACACTTCCTGGGCATCCCCTGGTAGCGTTCCTGGGAGCACTGCAACGAGATGGCCTGGTGACAGAAGTCGCGCTTGGGCCGCTCACTACTCTTGAGACGACATCCCTGGCAGAACACGTCGCGGGAAGCCAGCTTGATCCAGCCATGAGCGACACGCTCTATCGCGAGACAGAAGGCAACCCGCTGTTCGTGGTTGAGATGGTGCGGGCAGGAACGTTGGAACAACACGAAAGAGCACAACCTGTTGCCGGCAGTCCACTCCCTCTGCTCACACAACCTGCCTCAATGCTTCCGCCAACGGTGCAGACAGTGCTCGCTACACGGCTCGCACAACTCTCCCCGCTGGCCCGTGAAGTTGCAGACATGGCTGCGGTTATCGGGCGCGAGTTTACGTTCTCCGTGCTTGCACGAGCCAGTGGGCAGAGCGAAGATGCTGTGGTGCAAGGGCTGGATGAATTATGGCAGAGGCGCATTGTGCGGGAACAAGGAACGGGAACGGCTGAGACCTATGACTTTAGCCACGACAAGCTGCGAGAGCAGGCCTATGATTCCTTGAGTCCCGCACACCGGCGCCTCTTGCATCGTCGTGCCGCAGAGGCGTTCGAGGTGGTGTATGCGGAAGACCTGGGTGCGATCGGCGGACAGATTGCTGTCCACTATGAGCGTGCGAGGCTTCCAGAACTGGCCACCCCCTACTATCGACGTGCTGGTGAGGTCGCTATGCGGATCTATGCGCACACAGAAGCCATTACAGCATTTCAGCAAGCCGTTACACTCCTCGAAGCCAGCCCACGGGAGCATGTACTGCAAGAGCAACAGTGGCAGGAAGTAGCGCTCCTGTATGAGGACATGGGGGATGTCTTCGAGATCACGGGACAGCTCCAGGAGGCGAGGCAAGCCTATCAACGTGCAATGACCTACATCCCAGCACAGAAGTATATCTGGCGGGCGCGCCTGCAACGGAAGAACGCCGTCACATGGCAGGAGGCACCTGCCGACACTCAAGGCCCCCCTCATGCAAATGCCCTTCAGGGATATGAAGAAGCTGAACACTTCCTAGAGCAAGCGCCAGCCAAGTCGAGTACAGAGTGGCTGCAAGAGTGGATCTATCTTCAGCTTGCCCAATTATTGCCGCTACGAACTTCTGTA
>VBHI01000210.1 GCA_005881495.1 Chloroflexota bacterium | reverse complement strand
CGTTGTCCAGGGGTATCATACGACATAGGGAGGTCTCCTTTTTCTCTTTCAAAGATTCTTTTGAAAAAGATTGTCCTCTCTTTTTCCCCTTTTGGCAACCCCTTTCTGGAATTAGTTGGAGTAGGTGGGCAAGCCCACGCCCCTACGAATGAGGAGATCATGGAAGGCTATTTTGGGCGGGGCAAGCCCACGCCCCTACGAATGAGGAGATGAGGATGACAGAGCAATTTGACGTAGTGGTAGCTGGCGCGGGCCATAACAGCCTGATTACGGCTGCCTACCTGGTGAAAGCAGGTCTCTCTTGCCTGGTTCTCGAAGCCCGGCCTGTGGTCGGCGGCAATACCATGACCGAGGAACTGACCCTGCCAGGCTTCCTTCATGACACCTGCTCAACCACGCATGCTATCTTCATGCAGAGCCCGATCTGGAGCAACCAGGAACTGCCGCTGGCCGAGTATGGGATGGAATATATCCAGGCCGACCCGGTCTCCCACGTGGTGTTCCCGGATGGAACGTATATTACCCAGTGGATGGATATTGACCGCACGTGCGAGGGGATCAGCAAATTCTCCCGGCGAGATGCCGAGACATATCGCAAGATGATGTCCGAATGGCGAAGTGTGGCGCCGATCTTTCATTGGATTCGCTACACCCCTGCCGGCTGGGCTTCGTCGGTCGTTGAGGAACTGGCAGCACATCCCCAGGGTGTGATCTGGATGCGTCGCCAGGCGCTCTCAGCATGGGATATCATTGACAGCGCCTTCGAGGACTGGCACGTGAAGTCGTGGATGGTGTGGTTCGCGGAAGGGACGGTGCAGCCAGCCGAGCGACCCGGAACAGGTTTGCTTGCCTACTCGTTTGTAGCAGGTCGACAGCGCAATGGCTGGGCTATTCCTAAGGGCGGATCCGGGAGCCTGCCCCTGGCGCTAAAGCGCATTGTTGAGGACCACGGGGGAACTATCCTCACTAATAAGCTGGTGAGCAGGCTGATTCTCGAGGGTGGGCAGTGTGTAGGCGTCGAGACCGAATCGGGTGAACAGTTCCGCGCTCGTCTTGCTGTCGTCTCCACCATACATGTCAAGCACCTGGTGCAGATGGCGCCCGCAGAGGCATGGGGCGATGGCTTCCTGTATGGCGTGGAGACCTATAAGGCTGGCCGGACGATGTTCCTAGCTCACTATGCGACGACCGAGCCACCGAAGTTCGCGGTAGAAGGAGGCAGTTTGTCCATAGTGGCAGGGGGAGTGGCACAAACTGCCGGGCGGCAACTGCGCGTGGAAAGCGACTTTCATCATGGCATCGTAGCCACTGACCAGCCGGTACTGCTCGTGCTGACTCCCTCCGTGGAAGATCCCTCCCGTGCCCCCGAGGGCAAGCACATGGTCAAGGTGATCAATTTACAACCCTATGCGTTGCGTGAAGGGCCTGAGAAATGGGATGAGATCAGGGAGGAGGTCGCTGCGAACAACCTTGAGCAATTGCGGCAGTACGCGCCCAACCTGACCGATGACAAGATTCTGGCTTCTGAGATACGCAGCCCCCTTGACCTGGAACGCTACAACCGGCACAACTGGCATGGAAGTTGCCATGGAGGGGACATGGGACCCTCTCAGTCGGAAACGTTGCGACCAGTACCTGGCTATGCTCAGCACCGCATGCCGATTCCAGGACTCTATCAGACGGGCGCCACCACTCATCCAGGCGGCTCGGTCACCGGAGCGCCTGGTAGGAATGCCGCAATGGTGCTACTCAAGGATCTTGGCCGGGACTTGAACGAGTTGATCAAGACTTAGAGACCGCACCTGCAACATTTAAAGAAGCTCATACCTATTCCTGTTACTGAGCCGATGCTCGCTAATTTGAGGCATGTAGCGAGTACATTGCTCGGTATTTTTTTGGAGAAAAACTTGTTATATCTCAATATCTGCGATAGAATCTCGTATCCAGGTAGGACGATAGGGGAATTGATCCACCAGCTCACGCCTGGTGACTCCGGTGAGTACCAGGATGGTGCGCAATCCGCTCTCAAGTCCGGCAACGATATCGGTATTCATGCGATCACCGATCATCACAGAATCCTCGGAATGGGCATTCAGTGAGCGTAAGGCAGTGCGCATCATGAGCGGGTTCGGCTTGCCAATATAGTAGGGTTTGATACCTGTGGCCGCGCTAACCAAGGCGGCTACGGCACCTGTTCCAGGAACGATGCCCCCTCTGGCAGCAATCTTTGAACCTCTCGCGCGCATAAAGCTCTGCACGGAGTCTAACATGCTGGCGTATTGCCTGTCAAATGCAGAGGTCGTTCTACTTGACTTGTATCATCGTGATCAAACTGTGTGCCTTTCAGAGAAAGAGAGCATACAGGACAAAGCTCGAGCTTTGTCCTGTATGCTCTCTGCCATCGCTACATCTAATCAGCCTTGTCCGGGCATGGGAATAAGACCAAGCTGTTGCATAGTACCTAGCGCATCATTCTCACCCCAGTGTTCCACTATCTTGCCTCCCGCGATGCGAAAGATGGAAATTCCAGTCGTAGTAACCTTTTTGCCAGTTGGCGGAGCGCCCATAAAAGAGCCGTTATTTGTGCCACGGAAAGTGAAACGCTCTACAACCTCGTCGCCTTCTGCGATCAGGTCATCAGTCGTCGACACGCCGTCAGGGAATGCGGAGAGAAACATTTGATGCACCATTTTGCCACCCTCGCGGCCGGGAGGTAACCCGGGTATACCAGAATGACTGATGATGTCTGGAGCAACAATATCGTCCAATAGAGCCAGGTTGTTGGAGGTGTGAGCCTCGCGATAGCGGCGCACAATAGCCTTGTTTTCCTCTGTTGACATTGAAATTGATCCTTTCAAAATGGTGTAGCCCGGACAATCAAATGCGAGGATAGATCAGTTGATAGCCTGATTGCCTTATTGAGACTTGCTCGAGTCATAGAAGTAGAGACAATTCCCGGAAGGGTCCTTTACAGTGGCCCAACGCCCAGGAGGGATATCGGCTGGCTTGCGCACAAATTCCATTGTGCCCTGATTAGCGGCGTAGAATGCATCTACAGAAGGGATTAAAAACATTGGCCCCACTGTATCGGGCGCTCCCTCTTCGAACAGGTCAATCATCAACTCGATATCAGTACCGGGGAGCTTAAATGCAACGGTGCTATCACCCATGCGCCAGGCTTCTTCTAAACCAAGCTGATCGCGATAGAACTTCAGCGAACTTTTCAAATCGCGCACGGGCACGTATGTAATGCTCAATTTGCCGTCCATGATTCTTCCTCCTTTCTTCTTTACTCTTGTGTATTGACAAACGTACCATAACCACGTTATCCTGAGCATAACATAGTTATGTTCTCCTGTCAATAACAACCTAGTACGGATTTTCTATGCGCGAAGATATACCCATCCCTGGTACTTCAAAGTACAGGCTGATAAAAGCAGGGATAAACCAGTTCAGTCAAAAAAGTTATGATGAAGTGGATGTCGATAGCGTCGCTGCCGAAGCGGGTGTCACTGTCGGTTCGCTCTATCACCATTTTCAGTCGAAGAAAGATTTTTATGGTGTACTGCGCGATGATATGACCCGCCGCGTGCTGGATCGTATGGAGGCGGTAGCAGAAATCCTTGCTCCTCATCAATTTCAGCAGGTGCCCCAATCGCCCCAGGCACTCAAAGGAGCGTTAATGGCGGCTTACGATGGTGTGCTGCGTATTCGTGCTGGAAAGTTACTAACGGAGCCAGATCCTCGTGGAAGCGAAGATGCCATCGCCACGTTACTGGGTGAGCTAGCTGCCCGGACTGGTATGGCTGCTGCCCGGACACTGGGCATACTGCTCGCGGCAGCCCTTCGTGCTGCCCTCACCCAGTCACTGGAAGGTCAAGCGGATGCAAGGGAGGCGTTAGATAGTTTGTTAAAGTAACTCTTTGGGTAGAATGAAAACTCTATTCTTTGTTCCGCCCTCTCATTTTCTCCCGCTCTCGTTTGGCGTCCAGCAACTTGCTCGCTACTGTAGCATCTGCCTCTTTCACTGCGTTCTTTTCCGCTTTTGTTGAACTTGTGGCCTGCCCCTCACGGGTCTTTGTCGCAGTTGTTCCCTTCTTCTCGCCTGTATTCATCACCTGGGCTTTCGTACTTGTGGCCCGCTTGCGCTGCTGCTCGCGTTTCGTCCGTACACTTGCCAATGCCGTCGCATCAATCGCGCTTTCGCCACCCTGTATCCCTTGTGCCGCCAGTCGTGGTCGCAACCGCGCACGTAGCCACTGGAAGCCAATCACCAGGAACTCTAAACTGGCCAGGCGACGGGCAGCAATGTCGATCGGCAACAGCAGCGCCGCTAAAGTGAGTAACAAGAATGTCAGGGGCACAGCCGCGGATACTGGTGCCAGGTTGGCGGTGAATGCCTCTCTGCTGTCGTTTGGACCAAGCAGCGCTCCACCTCCGGCGTGTGCCAGTAACGTCAGGAAGCGTATATCTGTTCCCGACGTACGAAATTCAGGGGAGTAAGGCACCACCAGCCCTGTCGTTGTTGCCAACTGGCCCGCCGTACCATGCCAGTTCACTTGCAGCAAGTACGCGCCTACCTGTATAGTTGGGAAGTTCCCCTCCCAGCGAAGCGGGGCTGTTAGCTGTAAGCTGATCGTTTCTTGCGCGAGATTGGGCGTGACGATCTTCACCTGCACTTGCTGGCGCACAGTTGATCCTGTAGTTGTGCCAGGAGGAATATCGACCGTTATGTGGCCGCTGTCTCCGATTACTGTGGCATTCACATTGAGTGCACTATCAGGAGAGGGCAATGTCCAGGTTACAAGGTTGGCCCACCAGCGTGGCGCATCGCTCCAGCGCAGCCAGTTTGCCGTCCACAGTCCCAGTGCGTCGCTCGTCCAGGCTGCCACGCGTCCCAGGCCGTACTGCCAGGTGGCTAACAGCGGATCATCTTTGTGACTGATGAGCACCATTTGCGCCGTTGCTTTCGGAGTCGTCGCTACATAACCCGTCAACCCCGGAAAAGCGTTCAAACCCGTTACTATAGGATGATTGCTGACAAGCGCAGGCACAAATGGCTCATTGATGATCGCTCGCCGTGTCGTCTCCTGGGTCTCTTTGAGCAGGATTTGCGGAACAGCGCTGGGATTATCCGCCCGGTAGAAGCGGCCTCTTCCGAGCGACGCAATCTGTTGCATCAAACCGAGTTCCTGGTAGGAGGAGGCATTGGTAGCAACCGTTGAAACAGTGATATGCTCGCTCACCATTTTCAGCAACTGCGCATTTAACTGGAAATTTTCAAAAGTATCGCCGTCACCTAGCAGTATCACGTGCTGAATTTTTGCATTCGTGCTGCGCAACGCCGTTTCAGCGTTGATCAGATCGGGCAGGTAACTTTCGGGATCGCAAGGCTCCATTGTATCAATCACGTGGTCAATTGCCGCCCGGTTGGTGACATGCTGCATGGCCGATACAAGCCCGCCGCATGCTGCTGAGATACCCACCTGATCACGAGGCGTTAAGAGTCCGACCACCCCCTTGGCGGCCTCTTTGGAAATATTGATACTGCTATTGTCCTCCAGGCTCTCGACAATCAGCACGACCGCGATGCCTGGCGTGTCCTTGTGCTGCGGGATATCCATACGAACCGGCAAGGTCTGTTCCAGCGGCGTGTTGGCGTATCCTCCCACGCCATAGCTGCTCTCCCCTCCACTTACCACCAGCCCTCGCCCAAGATCGCGCACGTAGGCCTGTAGAATCTTCATGCGCGCAGTACCGAGAGAAATTGCTGGCACATCCGCCAACACAACGGCGCTGAACCCTGCCAATCCATCGAGCGTTGCCGGGATGTCGTTAGGGGTCCCGACCGCGACCTGTATTCTCGTTGCTTGCAGTGCCGCGATGATGTTGTGTCCTTCACCTGGCGTCCCTTCGATGACAAGGACATGCGGCGGCCCCTGTACGTTGACAAATGCCGCTGCCTCATTATTACCGGGGAAGGTATCGTGCGCTGCCTCCAGTGTGACCCTGAAGGTGTGGAAACCCGGCGTTGGGGCCAGCAGCCTGAAAGTGATTTCTTGCGTGCCTACCACTAATTGTGTTGGCACCTGGAGCAACAGCGATTGATCGAGATATAGCCGCAGCGTGGCTGGCTGTGCGACATTACTAAATAGTCGTGTGTGCAGCAGAAAGCGTTCATTCGTACGCAGCTCCGTTGGCGCATCGAGTCCATCAATACGTGCCTCAGCACCATGATAGTCAGGCAGGGACACAATATCCAGTCGGATACCCTCCTGTTGCAAGAGTTGAGCCTCCTGCAGCGCGTCTCCCAGGTTTTGTCGTCCATCGCTCAAGAGCACGATGCGCCGCTGGCTGTCGCCTGGCAGGATGGCCGCGGCCAATCGAAGACCAGCCGCCAGGTCGGTGAAATTCGTATCGGGCGTGGATTGAAATTGATTGAAGTCGATCTGCTTCTGAACAGACTGTTCGACGAGCGCGTTGCGTCCTACCGCGACGATTCCTACCTGGTCGTCAGGCCCCTTGTGCTTCAGCGCAGCGTTGATCCAGCTTTCGATAAAGGCTCGCTGCGGTAATGTGCTTGCCGAAATGTCTCCCACGAAGACCACCGATTGTCGTGAAACCGGTTGCGACCATGACGCTCCCGCCAGTGCGCAAATAATCAGTGTGAACAACGCCAGGCGACAGACCAGAATGAGGCGCCGCTGTCCTCTGGGGAACGGCAGCGACCTATTGAGCCACGCCATGTACACCAGGATACAGACCGGCACTAAGAGTAAGAGCAGCAAAGGCTGTTCAAATGTCAGCATTGCGATCCTTAATCAACGATACATTCCCTTTTTTCTTCGCCTCGTTACTGTTGTGAGACGCTTCCTAGCAACTCGATAGCGCTTCTCCAATTGATCCCGGGCTTCGCTAATAAACCTGGGAGTATTCCTTGAGCGTGTCTGGCCAACGCGTGTATATCCCCCCTTACCCTTACTTGCTGTTGTTGCCGCTGTGCTCTGCAAGCGGTAGCCGCGACTAAACAGCCACCATTCCAGGCAGAGAATCAGCAGGAGGAGGGCGGCGATCCAGGGCCAAACTTCGCGTAGCACTCGTGGCACCCCGTTATTCCCAGGCGCAAAATTGATGCTGTGCACCACTGGCAGCTGGTTGGCCGGTGCCAGGCGCGATTGTTGCGGGTCAAAGAGGTTGACAGCGAAGGCACCTTGCCGCTCCTGGCCATAAACGCGCTGGGTGACCTGGTAGATGCCAATGCTGTTCGTCTGTGCATATGGCGCCGCGGGAAACGGCGGCGCAACCGTCACGGTTTGCTGATCAGGCCCGTTAATCGTTACCCGGTCGGCTCCGGGCCACGACTGTACCGTCACAGGAAGATCTGGTGATACCTGTCCATCTCCAGCCACGGGAGGGGGCAGAAACCAGTTAACCAGGTTATAGATCAAAATGGGAAAGCTCGGTTGAAGCGGCAGATCGCTATTGTGCAGATCAAAGCTCAACGCTGCGATGCGCCTGTTATTGTTTTCTCCGGCAATTAACAGAGGCGTTTCGGGCGTGACGATCACCGGCTGTGCCCATAAGGCTGGTACGAGAAGGTGGCTTAAGCGCAGTACGTGGATACTGCTCAAATCCACGTTGTCGAGTAAACCGCTGCTTTCGCTCCCCGCGCTCCCCGTGCCTATGTGGCTCACCCGTATCTGTGGCCTTGATTGGCCGAAGATGTACGAGCCTTGAGGCGGGTTGATAAAGAACACCCCCCCAGTAGGCAATGTCGCGGGCACAAAGCCATCAAAAACGGTTAAATCAAAATTGCCGGCGTTGACCACGTACTTATCGGGCGTTGTCTTATACAGGTCTATATTCGACTGTAGCAGCAGCGCAGCCTGCAAGAAGTTATTGCCCTTGGTGACCAGCAACACCCGCCCATGCATAGACCCGCCGACGATAGCCCACGCCTCGTGATCGACGCTCAAGGCATCCTGTGTGAGTATCTGCGCGTGGAGGTAGCGTGTAGTGGGTGGTAGGGACGGTAGGGGTCCCCATTGGATGGCGCCGCTGGCTCCCGCTCCCAGGGTAATGGTTTGCACATTGACCAGCTTGCCGTCGGCATACAGCTCAACGGGTATCGATCGTTGCTCGTGGCTATAGTTGGCGACCTGCGCCAGCGCTACCAGGTTTCCCTGCAAAGAACGCGAGGCCAGCGCCAATAGAGCCGCGTTGGCAGCATCGGTGCCAATGCGCAGGTAACTCACGGGGAAAGGCACAACCAATGTCTGGTCAGGAGCCACGACATGTCCATCTCCCACCACGAGCACCTGTATATTCGTGCGTCCTGTCGCCAGCGCTATTGCTAGCGAAAGCGCCTGTTCAAGATCGGCATCCTGATTTGTCACTTTCGCCCGTTGCAGTGCCGCTGTAATCTGGCCTTTGTCCTGTGACGAGGCAATCAATACCTGTGGCGTGTGTGCCATGCTGATCAGAGAGAGGTGATCATTGGGCCCAAGACCATCGACGAGATCGGCTATCTGACTTTTAGCCGCTTCAAATCTGTTGGGCGTCACGTCGGTGGCCTGCATACTCGCCGAACTCTGCAAAATGATGATCGTGTCGCCGCTAATGGGGCTGGGCAGGAAAATCGCTGGCCGCGCCAGTATCAGCACAATCACCAGCGCGGCCAGTAATTGGAGCAGTAGCAGCGGCGTGATACGCAAACGCTGCCACGGTCGGCTGGCCTGCAGGTCTTGCAGCGCCTGTTGCCACAGCAGCGTGCTGCCGACGACCCGGTTCTGCCGCTTCGGTCGCATGAAATAGAGCAAGAGTATGATGGGAATGATGATGCCAAAGGCCAGGGCCGCAGGGACGAGTAAACTCATCACATCTCTTTCTTTGGCAGTCGCGAGGACGGCCGCTATCTCTCATTTGACAAGTTCAACCTGCCGTAATATACGCTGTACAACGTCAATCACAGTGGTGTCACTCGAAATCAATGTATACGTTATAGCGTAGCTATGGGCAAATGCAGCCAGCTCCTGTGTGAACGTCGCCAGGCGCGCTCGATATGCCTGCAAGACTGCCGGTGACACGCTCACATCGACATTTCCTGCGCCTTCGCTATCTTGTAGCTGCCAGTCGCCCTGTATGTCCGGTTCCAGTTCATCCGGTGCCAGGATTTGTAGCAGCGCCACTTCCTGCCGTAATTGTCGCAGCGCCTGTATCCCCGTTTGGTAGCCGCCAGGAGCTAGAAAATCAGAGATGACGATCGTCAGTCCCGGCCTGTTCACAATCCTTCCCAAATCATACAGTGCGCGATTCAAATCGGTGGTACCTGAACGCGGCAAACGTTGCAAGAATTCGCCAACGCTCCACACCGCGTTCTTGCCGCTTCCCACGCGCCGGTATGTCGTCAGTTTATCCGTCAACGCCCCCACTATCACACTATCCTCGCACTTCAGCGCCACATAGGCCAGCGCGGCCGCCAGTTCCATCGCCAGCGATGCCTTCGTTGGAAGGCCGTAAGACATAGAGTCGGAACAATCCACCAGCACTGTCACCGTCAGATTTTCCTCGGCCTCGAAAACGCGCAGGAAGAGCCGCTCCAGCCGTGCATAAGCCCGCCAATCGATGCGCCGAAAGTCGTCTCCCGGTGTGTAACGCCGGTAGTCCGCGAACTCCATCGATGAGCCAGCCAGCGGCGAGCGCCGCCTCCCTGGCCTTCCCGTTGCCATCGGCCTCCGCGTCAAAAGCGCCAGGCTATCCAACCTTTGCAGTACCCCGGAATCCAATGGAAAACGTGAAGTTGCACGTTCATTCACCATGTTGTTTTCCTATTTTCTATCCTTGATTATATCTCCCCAATAACCCCTTCAATCACCTCTTCCGGCGTAATCCCCTCCGCTAAGCCATCAAAATTCAAAATCAAGCGGTGCCGCAGCGCCGGCAGCGCTACTTCCCTGATATCCTCCTGGGACACATTAAAGCGGCTCTCGAGCAGCGCCCGCACCTTCGCCGTCATAATCATCGCCTGTAAGCCGCGTGGGCTAGCCCCGTAACGCACAAAACTACGCACCTTCTCGGGTGCCTCCTCCCGCTCAGGATGGGTTGCCAGCAACAGGCGCACCGCGTACTCCTTCAGGTGCGTTGCCACCGGGACCGCCTTCGCTGTCTCAATCAGTTTCAGTAGTTGCTCGCCCGAGGCGACCTGTTTTGCCTGGTTTGTCTGTATGCCCACCGTCGAATCAATGATCTGCAGCAGGTCACTGGGATTGGGGAAACGCACCATAATTTTGAGGAGGAAGCGATCAAGCTGGGCCTCCGGCAGGGCATAGGTTCCCTCCATTTCCAGTGGATTCTGCGTGGCCAGCACGAAGAAGGGTTTCGGCAATGGGCGCGTGGTATCGCCAACGCTCACAGTTCGCTCCTGCATCCCCTCAAGCAGAGCCGATTGTGTCTTGGGCGTCGCGCGGTTGATCTCGTCGGCCAGTACTATATTGGCGAAGATAGGGCCAGCCTGGAAGCTGAAAACACGTTTACTCCCCTTCGAATTATTATCTGACTGCTCGCTGACGATCGTTGTACCGACAATATCGGCTGGCATCAAGTCCGGTGTAAATTGAATGCGCGCGAATTTGAGCGAGAGCGCCTCTGACAGCGTTCGCACCAGCAATGTCTTGCCCAGCCCCGGCACGCCCTCCAGCAGCACATGTCCACCCGAGAGCAATGCTAACAGTAACTCGCGCACAACCCGCTCCTGACCAATCACAATGGAAGTCAGTTCTTTTTCCAGCTGCTGCGCGATATCGATGAACTCTGTAATGTCGGCCTCACTCGGCCCTTCGTATTGAGCATCGCTGACAGCAGATCGTGCATCATTTCCTTTCTGCAGACGGTCATCTGGTATCTGAGTGCCAACCTGGGGAGCAGTATTTTCACTTGTATTTGCCATTGCTTCCTATTGCCCTTCTAATGTATTGAAATAGCTGTGAACAAGATCTTTGAGCGATGGTGATATGCTGCTATTATCAATGGCGTCGTGTGCCATCTGACTATACTGCTGGATGACTTGAGAATATGGGACGGTACTACCGTTCTGCACGACGCCGTTGCTGCCATCATTGCTTTGTGTGCTGGTGCCAGAGCCAATCTGCCCTGGCACAGTGACCGTTTCGTTCTTCCCTGTTTTACTGCCGGGGTTGTTCCCTCTGCCGCCATTTCCCAATCCACCTTTGCTGCCTTGCCCCGGTTGTAATGCCTGCCCTTGACCCTTTCCCTGTTGTTGTCCCTGTGCCTGTTGTTGCCCCTGCGCCTGTTGTTGTGCCTGGTTCTGATTCTGCGCGGTGGTCCCATCTGTGGCTGAGGTGAGGGCGTTGGCCGCCTGTTGCAGACTTTGTGAGACCTGGTTAATGGTATTGTTCTGGGCTTGCGTTGCGGCGTCCTGCGCCGCGGCTGCCTGTATGGCTTTGCTCGCGTCGGAGATCTCGCTTGTGCTGCCGCCGGCAACCGAGCGGGCAAGCTGGTGTAGTGCCGCACTGAGATTTGGGTTCTGTTGTGCCTGGTTCGCCGCCTGTTCCAACTGCTGCGCAAGCTGCGCCCGTTGTGCCGGCGTCATCTTGCTCACTTGCGCGGCCAGGTTCTTTAGCGCGTCGGCCAGGCCTTTGCTATCATTTTTGGCCAGTGCCTGACCTATTGCGCTCAAATTAGTATTGTGGCTGTCCTGCAGCGCTGAACTGGCGGCCAGTTGAGCCTGTGCTTTATTGGCCGCCTGAGGATCGCGCAGCTGGTTGAGTTGAGCCTGTGCTTCGGCGATTGCCTGCTGTGCCTGCGCCTGATTCTGCGCATTTTGCAGTTTTGTCTGTAGTTCGCGCAAAATCTGATCGATTTGCGCACGTTCTGTCGCCGGCATGTTTGCCTGTTGCAGGGTCACTGACCGTACGTGATCAATTGCGGCAATTTGTTTCGCGATCCGTGCCTGAAATGCCGCCTGTTGTTGCAATAGCGCCGTCATGGGATTTGGCAGAAGTAGCAGTAATGCCAGCAGAACAACGACAATACCGGCGATAATCAGGTTGGAACGCTGAGGTCGCAGTGAAATAGCTGTTCGTGGCGAGTGTTTCCCCAATTGCTTGAGCGCGTCGCGTCGCTGCAAGCCGAAAAGTGGTGCGTTTTCGTTGCGCATCTCCCATGCTGTGCTCAAACGATCATGCAATGACAGCAGGGTGTCTACCAGCCGCGTGGTACGGGCCAGCGAGGGGCGAAACCATAAGGCAGCGCCAAATGTAACCGCTATACAAGTTACCCCGATACCGAATGCCCAGTACGGAGCAGCCGCCCATGGCAGGAGGCGTGCGGTCAACAGCACTAGTAACGCCAGGGAAAACCCCACGATGGCGCCTCGCCCCGTCCAGGTCAGGGCCTGCTGTAGTATCAGCCGCCTGCGCCAGGGACGCAGTTGCGCTAATAACGGCTCGCCATCGATGCGAGCTGTGCCCAAACGAACCCTGGCCTGGCCTGGCGATGCTGCGCTACTCATTTTTCTCACCCCTTCTTTCTTTAAACCGTCGCCGCTGCCCGCGCTTTGCGCGGGCGTTTCTCCATCAATCGCGAGAGGCGACTAATGGGATAGGGTTTCACAAGCCATGTGCTAAGAAGAAGCAATACGATGGTCAGCAGGAGGTTGATGATGGTGTAGGTGATCCACGGCGCCAGGCTTGTGCCAAAGAGTGAGACGGTCCCAATTGGAGGTCCCACTCCAAATGTAAATGTACTGATCATTGCGAGAATGGGATTGCCAAGGAAAATGTAAGACCCTTGCGCGCTCCCATTAAACGGCGCGCTAAGTTGCAGCAGGAAACTCAGTAACCACGGCGTGAACACCCAGATAACACAAAACATATATGCTATGGCGATAGAGACCGGCGGGCGCTTCAAAAGCGTTGAGCAGAAAAGGCCGAATGTACCCACCACAATGGCGGTGACCACAAAAACCAGCATCGCCTGAAAGACTTGCGCCGGTCCCACTCCTCCGAAAAAGAAAACCACGCTGAAGAGTGGTATGGACGCGGCGATCAGCAAGAGCGCGTTTGCCAATCCTGCCACCAGTTTGCCTGCCACCAGTTCAAAAGCGGAGAGCCGCGAACACAACAGCAGGTCAAAGGTCTGCCGCTCCTTTTCTCCGTTGATCGATGTAGCGGTAAAGGCAGGCGTGATAAACATAATCAGAAAAAGCTGCACAAACACGAGCAGGGTATAAAGACCAAGCCCCAGGGTACTCACTGAGTTGCTGTTGTATATGTTCGTCCGGCTGATAAAGAGGAACCCCAGCAGCGTCATCACCAGCAGGTATGTAATGAGCACCCAGATGGTCCGTTCACGGCGCAGGCGCAGGCGTAATTCTTTGGTGAGCAAGGCTGCGAAGGTCATGTTGGGCTGCTTCCTTCCGTTATACTCATGAAAACTTCTTCAAGACGACCACCGCTACTGCGTGGCGCGAAAGAAACAACAGGTATGCCTTTGGTGATCAATGTGGCAAGTACCCTATGCAAGGCCCGGTCATCTCCAATGAACTCGGCCTGTATAACGTCTCCATTCTCGCTTGTGACGTTGCTGATGCCCTCGATTTCTTTGAGCGCCTCAGTTGTCTCGGGTACGCACTCCAGTACGCGAATTTCAATGTGCTGCCCGCCATCCAACCGTCGTGTCACCTGCTCAACGTCCCCTGCCAACACCAGTTGCCCTCCCTGGATAATGGCGATATCTGTGCACATTTCCGCAAGTTCTAGCAAGATATGCGAACTGATAATGATCGTTTTCCCCATACTCTGTAGTGTGCGCAGGAGTTCGCGTAGCTCCACACGGGCGCGCGGATCCAGTCCCGACGCTGGCTCATCGAGCAGCAGCACCTCTGGATCATGTACCAGTGCGCGTGCCAGGCAGAGTCGCTGCTTCATGCCACGCGAGAGCGTCTCCACGAGCGCATCCCGCTTCGAGCTAAGGTCAACCAGTTCGAGCAAATCGTTGACGGTACTGGCCTGCTTCTTGCGTGGTATACCATGGATGCCAGCATAAAATTCGAGATATTCAACCGAGGTCAGGTCGGGATAGACGCCGAAGAAATCCGGCATATAGCCAACCTTTCTTTGGATGAGCGCCGGCGTCTTGCTTACCTCTTCCCCGTCAAACCAGACCAGGCCTGCATTTGGGATGAGTAGTGCCGCCAGGATACGAATCAGCGTTGTTTTTCCTGCTCCATTTGGCCCGATCAGGCCATAGATGGAGCCTTGTGGTATCTCCAGGCTGAGGTCTTTAAGCGCGTCAACTCTGCGATAGCTTTTAGAAACATGCTGTATTTTGATCATTTTGCCCTTTTTCTTAAGAGACTGTGCCTTGCAGGTCCAGCGAAGGCCTGCCAAAGAGAATGGTACCTACTGTGCTATCCTGGTTTGATAATTGCAAAAGAATGCGCCCATCTGAACTGACGTACGCCCTGGTGTTTGATGTTGCAAAAGTGAACCCATTGAGCGGGATGGCGTCCCACGAGTATGTCTGCCAGTTGTACAGGTGCACCTGCAGCCGGTTCGCTGCGGCTACCGTACCTGAGATCGGTGAGGTTGACAGACTCACTTTTTGCGAAAGATTGAGGGGTTCTGAGAACCGTAAACTGCTCACCTGCTGTTTTGCTCCAAAATGAATGGGGAACTCAAAAGTCATACTGCCGGTGGTCATTATGTAGGCGCCTCCATACTGATATTGTACATTGGTGCCCTGTACATCGATTAACTGACCACTGATAAAGTTTGCCGGCAGATGTAAAATACCGGAAAATGTCATGTTGAGAGGCGACTGCACCAGGGTCTCTTGCAAACCTGCGGGGGTTGTGCCATTGACGACCACACTATTTGTCCCGCGTGGTATATCTGCCCAACCAAGCAACGTGGCGGGTGATCCTGCTACTAACAGTGGATCACTGCCGTCTACAATACTCTGCCCAGGGCTCCCATAAACGTTGTAGGTGTTTCCACTTGGCGCGGATATTACCCTGCATGGACCTCCGCCACAGAAGCCATAATTTCCCGCTTCACCACTCAGTGCCGCCAAAATTGCCATGTGCCGCTGCAAATCGGTCTGCGGCGTTGTGCCAGTATTACCGGTCACATACGGAGTAGATAGGCTGTTGCTCGCGGCGAGCTGATCGGCAAGTGTCATTCCAGGGTTGTTGGAAGCGTTGTTTATGCGCAGGCTGATTTGTTTGCTCTGGCCTGCCGCGAGATGTCCAATACGAGCAAAGCTATTGGTCATTAACACATAGACATCGCTGAGACCATAGCTGAGTGTGTTAGTCACTGTACCGTTGAGCATGCCATTCTGTAGCGTCAGTTGCGAATTGATACCGCCTTGTACCTGGCTATCGCGGTCCGAGAGCAGCGAACGAGTCGTCGAAAAGCTTACTCCTGGTAAGCTTACCTCAGTGCCATTTTGTCCAGGGGCAATTGTAGCCAGCGGTCCACTTTGCGTGGTAAGCCCGGGGTCGTTCTGGTCTACCACTGGTTGGACCAGGCCATTGCCGGGAATATGTACCTGGTAATCGCCCTGGTTCAAAACAAAGACTCCCACATACGAGGTAATGTGGGCCTCCGTACAGCGTTGCGCCCTCGATAAATCGGGGCCTACAATGTAGCCTCTCGATAAATCGGGGCCTACATTGTAGAGAGCGGAATTATCCAGCACGCCGATGGATTGCGAACACGAGGAGCCGCCGTTGTTCAGTTGAACGATCGAGACGCTATTGCTCAGAATAGAAGAGCCTTTCTGTTGAATGGCAAGCCCGTACGTGAGGAGGGAGAAGACGACAATGCTACATAACAAAATGCGCCAGTTCCAATCACGTCTCTTGCGCCAGCGTATGATAAGGAAACGCACCGGCCCAAGAATGACAAGATACCCAAGTACCAGTACTACCAGCAGCCATGGCGAGGGGAAGACGTTTGTTAGCAGATTTTGTAATAACCCGCCCAGGCCTGCCGTTTGGAAGGTGCTCGTGGTGGCGGGAGAGAAACCATTGTTGGAATAGAGCAATTTATCTCCCAATGTTCGTTGGACAAGGCTCCTCCACAGCGTACTTGCTGCGACCCAGTTAACCACCGGGTTCAGTGTTGGATCAAAAGCCATGTAGCAGATGGCGCCCTGTCCCACGCGTTCTTGTACGATCAGGGGTATCTTGCCGGCTGCCAGGACGGTTGTGCTTTGTACCATCCCAAGGGCCTCCTGGCGGATCGTCGCCGTGCTCACCGTTACAGTGGCATTAACTGACATTGGGATCAGGCCTTGCCCTGCTTTGGGCGGCGCTCCCACGGGCAAGAGTTGCGTTCCCGCTGGCAGTGTGCCAGTCCCGTTTACTATTACCGGCATGAGACTGTCAGGCAGAGCGCTAAGCGTGCGTTTCCATTCAGGTCCCCCTACTTCAATCAGCGCTCCTCCCTGGTTGACCCAGGTTTGTAATGCAATAAGCTGGTTACTGTCGAGGCTGCTCGTTGTAAAGTTATCCAGCACGATCAGGTCAAAATTTTTCAGCACGACCATTGTGTCAGGCATGGTACTGGCGTTCAATGTTTCGACGATCATCGAGCCTCCCTGGCTGGGCAGCGCGACACTGTAGAGGGGATTAAAGCCTGAGCTCTGATCGGAAAGTATCCCCACAAAAACATCCCTTGATCCAAACGCCGTTATAGTGCCCGTTTGCATGCGAACGACATTCCCATAACTATCGAGCAATTTGACCGTGATTTGATAGGCGAGCTGACTTTCAAGAGTAATCGGAATGTATGTTGTGATTTGTTTTTGGGCGCCATTGGCTAAACTGATAGGCTCTTTGTATAGAGAGGTTAAAGCTGCTCCATTATAGGGAGCCGGGTCTTCAATCGAAAGCGTTCCACTAAAATCTGCCCCGTTATTACTGAACGCTATCTGCAAAGGTACCCAATTCCCATCCCTGAAGCGTCCATTGAACCCTGCATTTACCTGAAACGTTGGTCCACTGGATAAGGACGCAGCTGGATGTGCCGAGACCGTTCGAGGATCAAGAAGGAAAACGCATGCGACAATTCCTACCAGGCACAACCCGACGAGCATTCTCGTCGTGTATAGGAGGGGCGACCTTTGGGGTTGCCCTATGATGGGTTGCCCTGATGGTCGTCCCATGAGTGGCCTTGCATTCCAATTCAACATGGCCGAAGCCTCTCTTTATCATCTGCCTCTTTATGCATTACGTCGTAGCCTTGCCACAATCTCTCTGCCTCTCGCTCGATTTGCCTGATTTACTCCTCATGTTGCGTAAGCGCATGAAAGGCCCGCGCGGTCTCCTCGTCAATGTGGTATGTCTCCTCGTCGGCGGGAAACTTGCCAGCCCGGATATCTGCGAAAAAGTGCTGCAGGGCTTCGGTGGCTGTATCGGCCAGGTGCGCGTACTGCCGCACAAATTTTGGTGGCTTTATATCGTTGAAGCCCAGTACATCGTGAAACACGAGCACCTGGCCATCGCAGTGTGGGCCGGCCCCAATGCCAATCGTTGGAATCGCTATTTCTTTCGTCACGACTTCTGCCAGGACATCGGGAATGCCCTCTAAAACGATGGCAAACACGCCCGCGTTGGCCAGAGCGCGTGCATCATCTAGCAGTTCGCGTGCTGCTTCGACCCTCTTCCCCTGAACCCGGTAGCCACCCATCGCGTGTACGGACTGTGGCGTCAATCCCAGGTGTCCCATCACAGGAATCTCGCTGGAGATCAGCGCTTCAACCATTTTCAGTCGTTTGCGTCCGCCTTCTAATTTGACAGCTCCGGCCCCAGCCTCGCGCATTAAACGTCCCGCATTGCGCACCGTCTCTTCCACCGATATATGATAGCTCAGCCATGGCATATCTCCCACTACCAGCGCGCTGGGTTTCGTGCGCGTTACCGCGGCTGTATGGTAAATCATGTTATCAAGCGTCACAGAGAGTGTATCTTCGAAACCCAACACGTTATTGGCCACTGAGTCGCCTACCAGGATAATATCCACCCCTGCCCGGTCAGCAATATGTGCCGTTGGAGCATCGTAAGCCGTCATCATTGTAAGCTTTGTCCCGCGCTTGCGCGCCTGGATGGCGGGTACCGTCATTTTGTCCCGCATGGTAGTTCCTTTCTCTCCCCTCTGGGAAAAATCGTTCATTGTAGGGTCAATCCTTGTGGTCGCCCTCCCGGCTCGGGTATCATCCTGATTCCTTACTTTGGGATAAGAATGCCTGTATCCCAACTTCCATCTGAACGCAGTGAAAAATTGTCAATCAGGCGGGCCGGGCCAACTCTCGCCGCAATGACAAGTAGAGCCGGGGCACGAAGCGTCTTCGATACCTCGAAACTATGAGAGTCTCTAACCTCCGCGTAGTCCAGGTGTGCCCGCGGCTCCCTGGCGACCGCTTCAACCATTGCCCGAACCACAGCCGGAGGGCCATCAGCTGGCTGGGATTCAAACGCTTGTTGCCCTGCCAGCAAGGCCTGGTAGAGCACTCTTGCCGCCAGCCGATCCTCTGTTTGAAGATACGCATTGCGACTACTGATCGCCAGTCCATCGGCTTCGCGTATTGTAGCTAAGATGCGCAGAGTTATTGCAAGATTGAGATCGCTTACCATGTGAGTGATCACTGCAGCCTGCTGTGCATCTTTTTGCCCAAAGTAAGCCAGGTGAGGCTGTACAATCTGAAATAATTTCAGTACAACTGTAGCTACGCCCCGGAAATGTCCCGGCCGGTGGGCCCCCTCACCCTCGCTAGCCAGCACCCCGGTAGGCTCAACATACGTAACGAAACCTGGAGGGTAGATTTCATCCGCTGTGGGAATAAAAACATAATCTACTTCCGCCGCTTCTAGCATTTGCAAATCGCGAGGTACATCACGGGGGTAACGCTCCAGGTCTTCGTGCGGACCAAATTGTGTTGGATTAACAAAGATACTCACAATGAGCACATCGTTTTCTGCGCGAGCCCGGCGAACGAGCGAAAGATGTCCCTCGTGAAGAAAGCCCATCGTTGGCACCAGGCCGACCTTGCTAAAACCGGTCAATTTCGCGCGTGCGCTCAACATCTCTTGTATTGAAGTGACTATTTGCATCCTTGTGCACCTGCTCCTGTAGCGACAGGACACTCAACTTTGATTTATCAGGAGTACATCGCCAGCTCTGTGAATGGTACCAAGTATATCATTCGCACTAAAACTATGCAATTACTTCTTTGTATCGCTTGCAGACTGTAGGTAGAAGTGAGAGCTTCGTTGCAGCGATGGATTTCAATATTCGCGCCTGAGCGTCTTTACCCCTTCTGATCCACCGATAATCGCTCGTTCCACCATGTGCAGAAACAAGCCCGTTTCAACCACACCAACAATTTCCTTGAGGCGTGCTTGTAGATCCACCGCGTCTTTTATCCCGCCCGCAAAAGCACAATCGATAATCATATTCCCGTTATCGGTGATGAACGTCTCACCATCCCGCTGGCGCACCTGGGCTTTTGCTCCCAGTGACTCCAAACGTCTGTGTACGGGAGTCGCCGCGAAGGGCACGACTTCGATAGGTAAGGGAAAATGGACACCTAACATTGGAACCAGTTTTGCCGTATCTCCGATAACCACGAAGCGGTGGGCCGCCGAAGCCACAATCTTCTCGCGCAATAACGCTCCACCTCCACCTTTAATCAAGCATAATTGACGATCAATTTCGTCCGCCCCATCGATAGCCAGGTCAAGCTCAGGATGAGCATCAAGAGTCGTGAGAGGTATACCTAGTTTACGGGCAAGTTCCTCGGTAGCCTTTGACGTAGGAACGCCTCCAATAATTCTCAGGCCTTGCTGGATGCGCTGGGCAAGGGCATACAACAGGTGCGCTGCTGTTGAGCCTGTCCCCAGTCCGAGGACCATACCATCTTCAACGAGTTGAGCAGCAGCCTCACCTACTAATCGTTTCGAGTTATCTTGCTGAGCATTTTCTTGAATCATACTTCCTCCTGGCGAAAGACCTTTTTCGGCGGCTCTCGCCTCCCAATTAACCTGCTTCGAGTATAGCATTTTTCAGGAAAGAACATCAAATTGAGGGACAACCCGGACCGTCCTATATACTTGTCATCCTGGTGGCATCGTGATACACTTTGCAAGTAAAATACAACCACCCAATACCGCAAGCATAAGTGCATTGTTGCCATTTGTGGTTGTGCGCTACGATGGCAAATACCTGGTGTACCGGTGGGCGGCGAGCAAAAACCATTTGAGGTGGAAGCAGCGATGTCCGAGCTATGGCGCATCCTCCTGGTCGAGGATGATGACACTCTCAACCGGAGTATTGTCAACTCACTCTGCAAAGACGGCTATGTTGTTCAAGGCGTCAAGAGTGGGATTGAAGCAATACGCCTGGTCTGGTCGGAAGAATACGACGTGGTTATTGGTGACCTCAAAACACCAGGGGCCGATGGCTTTGAAATGCTCCAATGGCTCAGGACCTTTCGCCCAAAAACACGTATGATAATGGTTACCGCATTGGCTTCTCCTTCAGAACGTACTCAGGCATTAGAGGCCGGCGTCGTCAGCTACCTGGCAAAGCCCATAAACCTCCATCAACTCAAAGAAGAGTTGCGTCGCTTACTTCTGCAAACGGGCTTTTCCGCTAGCCTGGACTCTTTTGACTTGCTAGATGTCATTCAAATCATTACCATGAGCCGCAAGA
This sequence comes from Chloroflexota bacterium, assembly GCA_005881495.1. Next base: position 43,389 of record VBHI01000210.1, on the reverse strand, counting down.
GTATTGCCCTTCTGGTGAGTATTGGCCTGGAGGAGCGGGGAATATTGCGTTTTCAAGGGGGAGAGTTGATCTGGGCCGAATACGGTACCTTGAGGGGCGAGGAAGCATTTTTTGCCCTGGCCGCACATAAAAACGGTACCGTGACGCATCAACTTTGGCATGATCAGATTACCCCAAATGTCACTCAGCCGCTCTCTCGCTTGATTTTCCAGGCTCTTCAGTATCGAGCGAAGTACGCAGCTTTGCGGCAGCCAACTGGCGAACATGAGGCTATTCCTCAGCACTCATTATCTCTACCACACGTTGTAGATGAAGATAGCCCTTTTATCACACTTGCGGCTGCGCAGGATAATGCTTTTGACGATGCGTTTTTAAAAGAACATGCAGGGAATGAAGAGATGGTCAACAGTAGTAATGGCAGCGAGGGACGCAACGGGAGTACTGAGAGGAATGAAGGGACGGAATGGTGGCAGCAGCCAGCAAAAATGCCGGATTTGAGCAAGAGCTATAGGAATGTTCAACCAGGCAAGGATACTTCAAGCGAAAAACCTGCTCCTGAGGATTTGCCGCTTCCCGCCGCGGCGAAGATCACACCCTCTCCTGTGCGCAAGACACCGGTAAGCCAGCGTGGTGATCTCCCATCCTGGCTGATAGAGCAGCCTACTACATCTGAAATCCCTATGTTGCGCTCTTCCTCACTCTCAAGCCCTGCCCAGGTTCCGGACACACCGGTGGCTAAACCATCGCTCGCGGGATGGCAGCCGACAGCACCGACAGCACCGCGCGCCGGGAAAGCTGATCAACTCCTGCGTAAGCAGCCTGCTGGGCCACAACAATCACTCCCAAAAACTGCTACGGGCGCGAAAAAGCAGCCCAACTCGCCTGAATGGCAGCCCTCCGAGGAAGAAGCGTCGCTTAATGGTTCCCTGCGCAGCCTCTCCCCCGCGCGAAAGACGAGCGATTCCCCGACCCTGACAAATTTGGAGAAGTTAACAGTTCCGCCCCCGCGTTCTGCAAAACGCAACTATCCGTCCCTTGTCGCCGCTTTGCAAACACTTGGATATTCAATTACCGGCTTTATCGCCACTGCTGTCGTGGGCCTGGATGGTCAACCTATTGCCCAGGTGACGGTCGACGATATTGATATTTCAGCTTTGTGTGGTTATTTCAGTAGTATTCTCCGGGGGGTCGTCGGGTCATTGCAAGAAGGAGGCTGGGGCGATTATGAAGATACTGTCATTACCAGCGTGAATCGCCATATCTTGATACGCCTCGTTGGCAGCGACAAAGATGCGTTTCACGTGCTTGTGACCGCTCGTGAGTCTGAACCATCGGAGAGCCTGGAAGTAATGGCGAATGTCGAAGCTGCCATCGCAACTGCGCTCCATTAAAAAATAGTTATTGGAAAAGATAGAGGGAACAGCGGCGTTGACCGGAGATTTTCCCACTCTACTGATTATTAACGAGGTTAGACATGGGCGAAAAACCTACTCCAACTGAAGAAGAACGAAAAATAAATCGCAGATCTTTTATCATTGGTATTTTCATTGGCCTGGCTTTTATTATCCTCTTCACTGTCCTTTACTTCATGGGGTTAATCAAATAATTTCTTTAGTTCTGTCCAATCCAATTCTTTAGCGGGAGTTTCGGCGCCTCCTGCCTTTTGCATTGTATTCTCAGCGGTCCTGCTACTTTCCACCACTTTCCTCACCGGATCGTTCGCTTGTGGCGCCGGTGGAATCAGCGGAGAAGGATTCGGTTTTCCTTCTTGAAGGAGGGGAACATCTCGTGCTGGCTTATTTTTAGCCTTCAGATCACGCATCTGGCGCTCTATGATCTGCTCTTCAGACATCTGATCAAGCTGGACGGAAAGGTCACGGCCATGCAAATCTGCCAGCGCTCGTGCGCGCGCCTCCGCTTCTAACACCGCATCCTGTGCGCGAGCCGCTCGCTCATTCTCCTTCAGTCCTCCTGTCTTATTTAGCGTATCATAGACTCGCTGCTGAAGTAATGCGTTGCGCTTGCGTGTGACAAGCAGTTCGATCGTCGTCTCAACTTCGGAGATCTTTGCTTCAAGCTGGCGTAATGCGCCGCGCATCGTAATCACCAGTTGTTCCTGCTCCTTTTGTAGTTGCTCGTAACGCTTTGCCTGCTTGAGGATATCGTTGTAGCGGGTAAGCGCCGTACGTGCGGCAGCATCGTTATTCTGTTGGATTGCTTGCTCCGCTTTCCTCAACCACGTCTCCGCCTCAACCGTTTTCTCTTTGCTCCGTTGTCGCAGCTTGTGGCTCTCAGCAATGGCCGTGGCAACCTGTGTCTTCACCTGGACCAACTGGTTACGCATATCAAGCTGCAACTGCCGCAGCACCTGCTCAGGGTCGTCTGCTTTTTCTATCATTGTATTCAGATTTGCCCCTAACAGGGTAAGCACTCGTTCCAACAGATTCATGTATACTGTGACCCCCTATTGTGTATTGCGGACCTGGTACCTCATGGGAGAGCCAGGCCCGATCACCCAAAATCATCCGGCTATCGAAACATCCACCGAAGGCCGATAAATCGGCGGTGGGCGCGATAAATCGGCCCCTACAGAGGTCTGGATTATTTTGTTCATGACCAATATATATATCCCCTGTAACCCACTACCCGCTTATTTCTCGCCGGGAGTAGCATCGACGGTATTCGTTGCGCCAGTAGCCCTTGCCCCATTGGCTTTATCTTGCTCCCCATCTTGATTCGCCAGGGCAGGAACACGATTCAACAAATCACCAATACGCGTGCCGCTTAGTAACTCAAAGAGCGCAGGCACTTGAGCTACCATGTTGACGATATCGCCGGTGAGACGGCTGGCGCCAATTCCATTGTTGCTATCACCGTTGCCAGTGGAGACGATGGTGACTTTGTCCACTTTGCTCAATGGTTCGGCAATCGCGCGCACAATTTCAGGCATCCCTGTCAGCAGCTTATCCAGTACAGCTGCCTGGTTGTATTCATGGAATGCTGCTGCCTTGACTTTCATGGCGTCGGCTTCAGCTTCACCTTTGGCACGAATGACCTCTGCTTCGGCTAAACCTTTAGCGCGGATGACCTCCGCATCAGCCAGACCACGCGCTCGGTTAGCCTCTGCCTCAGCCAGTCCGCGCGCTTTGTTGGCTTCAGCGTCACCGATACCGCGCGCCTTGGCGGCATCAGCCTGACCTTGAGCTTCCAGGTAAATGCGCTGCCGTTCCGCTTCCGCCACCGTCTCAACGCGCCGTCGTTCCGCTTCCGCTGCCTTCTGGATCGTTGCTTGCAATTCCAGTTCACGGCGCTGAATTTCGGCCTGTTGCACTTTGATCTGGGCGTTCTTCTCAACCTCTGTAACTTTGACGGCCTCGATAACAACCTGCTGCTGCATCATGTTGGCCTGAATATCATAGGCCTTGTCGGCGGACGCCTGCTGCTTTTTCACTTCGGCATCAAAGGCAGCTTTTTTCAAGGAAAGGTTGCGCTGCGACTCCGCCTGGAATCCCAGCGACTCGGCTTCGGCTTTTACGCGCTCTTGATCGGCGGCAGATTTGGCGACGGCCGCTTCACGAGCGGCATTCGCTTGCTGGATCTGCGTATCACGTTGACCAAGAGCAGCCGCGATGTCGGCCTGCTTGCGAATTTCAACAATTTGCGGACGGCCCATGTTGCTGATATAGTCGTTCTTATCGCGAACATCTTTGATGGTGAACGAAATGACTTCCAGCCCCATCTTCTCCATGTCGGGAGTGACGGTCTTCAGCATCTTGGAACCCACATTCTCGGGGTCTTTCACCAGGTCTTCAACGGTAAGCTGACCTACGATGCCGCGCAGGTGACCTTCCATCACCAGGCGAATCAGATTCTCACGTTCTTCCTGGCGCTTACTGAGGAACTGCTCCGCGGCAGTTTTGATGCTCTGGTCGTCAGAACGCACTTTAATCTGTGTAACGGCCTCGACATTGACGGCCACACCCTGGGTCGTATATAGGTCTTGCGATGGGGCGACATCAAAGGACATCAATTCCAGTGAGAAATCCTGGGCGCGCTGGTAGAGCGGTATGACGAAGTGGGAACCACCAGTAATAACTCTGGTCCCGCCTGCACCATAGACGATCAGCGCCTGGTTCGGCCCAACTTTACGCAACAGTCGTCCTACAATCTGGAGGACAACAAAAACGGCGACCACAATGATGGCGACGCCTATCACCAGGTATATCAAAGGATCCATACGATACTACTCCTTTTGTAAGTCTTTTCGTATCACTAATTCTGTGTCAGCAGTGTCTGAATTTTCAAGTAATGCGCGTAATTTAGCTAATTCGTCCGTGCGAGATGCTGCATTTGCTGCATTTGCTGCACTCTCTGTATCCTGTGCTTCTTCCTCCTCATGAATAAATCGTTCCCAGGTCTCAACCTCTGCAATCCCTTGCTGGTAATTGACAACGACTACTTCTTGATCCCGCTCGAGGCGGCGCCCATCAATACTGCGCGCCGGGACGCTCTTGCGCATGCCGCCAGGGGATATATAGATGATCTCGCCCAGCCCGTTTTCGTGGATAGTCACGCTCACTTTTCCCAGCAGCCCTGTGCGATCTGAAACATCCTGTATTGTCTCTCCTTCGCTATTGCCAAACACACGGGCGAGCATAACTAGCATCAATATCGCGATCACTAATCCACTTGCACCTGCTAATACTACTGTTAGGGGCAACGCCAGGCCGGTCGTGTTGTGAAAAACATACCCAAAGAAACCAAATCCAAGCAGGAACAGGACAATCGAAGTAGGATTGACATAAGAGAGGACTGAGAGGGTAGATCCCTGTGTACTATGCGTGGTCGTCTGCTGCGTTGTTACCCCGTGTCCTGGGGCGTGAGCAGATCCCTGGCTGACTACGTGTGTACCGCCGGTGTGCCCTACAGAGTGCGGAGCTCCGCTCTGTGCGTGCCCACCCAGGTGTAAGTCAAAATGATGTGAAGCTGCATGATCCGCCCCTCCACCATGCCCCAGGTTTCCTAAAATGGCTGATCCGATGAGAAAGAGCAGCCCAAAGAGAAAACAGGCAAGGAAAACCAGGGAAAGCGGGTCTGTGGCGATTTGCATTGCTTTGCTCCCTTCAATTTCAGTTAGAGAAACAAGGTCCCTTTACATATACGTTAATCTCAGTGAGAAATACAATCTTATCTGTTCCCATTTTCTTTATTTGGGGCATGTATATGTGTCAAGCGTTCCAGTTCTTCGACTGGCTGATACAAAAGTTGATCAAAAACAGCCAGGTACCGCCTTGGATGTTCAACCGCACTCAAGTGCCGGAAAAAAGCATAAATCTCAGGCTCAGTGAGCCATTCCGCTGCACTGGCAACCAACCATCGTTCAAAACGGCCGGCGCCATCCTCCATATCGCTCAGCAGGTCGGTGCTATAATCAGGGGGATCACTTACCAGGTATGAGGGGTGGACTTTGAAAAAATTGGCTAATAAATCACGACTGGTCGCCGTCAGGTGTACGCGTTTACCCTTTTCGAGTTGGGAGAGATACGCCTGGCTGATGCTCTCGTGCAGTTCTTCTTGCATCATTTTTACGACTTCCGTTTGTGTCAGTGAACGATTGAGGCCGCGTAATTCACCCTCAACTTCACGCAGGTGTTTGATTTTTTCAGATAAATTCATCGCAGCAACCTCATAACTATTTGCTATAATCTAATATAACTGATTGTTATCTCCTTGTCAAGAGGTTGAGTAAACTATCAAAAAAATGTAAAGAAAGTGTAAGTTGCTCTGCATTAGCCCTGGGTATCAGGCATCAAGCTCAGTGTGCCCTCTGCGTTTGCCTCAATCATATTGCGCTCGAAAAGCATGGGATGAAGTTCCACGTTGAGCCAGGGTTTAATAAAGTCAGCATAGTGCTTGCTGGCAATGTGACCAGACTGCCCCGGTGCATGGCCCGAGAGCGAATCTTGCATAACTGCCAGGTTCACAATCTGCCGGTATGACGGTACGACGATGACAACCTCTGGTTGGTGAAATGCCGAGGCTCCCATATTCACGGTATCGATATCTCCGCCAAGGGGATATGGCCCGCGATTAAAGACTTTCTCCAGTGGTTTGACCATTCCCAATACATGGTTATACGTCAGCGTATGTATCTTGCCATACTGCCAGCGCGTAATCTCGTCGCCGAAATGCTCACGCAGTTCTTCGACGGCGGCAGTGAAAGCGCTGGCCAGGGCGTTATCCCATGACCGGGGACCATTTGGAATGGCCGAATTCTCGAACCAGCTATCATCATGCTCATTCAATAAACGAATCAGCAGTGGTTTGCTGCGGCTGGCATACCCGTTCGTCAAAGCCAGGATATTGTCTCCTCTTCCAAGATAACCATGGATGAGTGTCTCGTCATCACCGAGCATAGCACCAAAGACGATCACCTCAAGCTTATGGAGAAAAGTAGCATAGATGGCGGCCGCCGCGCTATCGGGAGCGAGCACATAATTCCAGGTGCGTAACACATTCCTGGCGGCTTTTTCCAGGGCAGCATTGGTCTGAAGCTTCAGCAAATGCGGTACGATTGCAATGGCGGGGAGTGCGTATTGATCCCCTTGTATCTTCGCCATGTCCTCTGGCGCCAGTTTGCCTTTGCTGGTGAGCAAGTCACGGATGCGCTGCGCGCGGTAGCCATTCAACCATTCGTTCGTAATATAGTAGGGATAGTCATCGTCCACCACGCGGTTGTTTGCCGTGACAATGAAATGTTGCTCCGGGTTATAGGTTTGCGGCAACTCATCAAAGGGGATAAAACCTGTCCATTCATACTCGCCTGTCCAACCAGGAGAGGGCAGCAGATTCTGCCCTTTTGCGCGAATGGGTATAGCGCCGGCCATCACATAGCCAATATTCCCCTCATTATCGGCATATATCAAATTTTGTGGTGGAACATCCCAGTCACGCAGAGCTTCTTTGAACTCTTCCCAGTTCGTTGCGCGGTCGAGTTTATCGAGCGCCGAAATGATCTTGCATTGCTCCAGACCAGTCCACCGTAGTGCCAACGGCAGTGCTGCCGCTTCGGCTTGTGCGCCGTTCTGTCCCGCTTTAGCACTGTTGCCGGTGTTAGCATGGGGCAGCTTCGTGAGAATGGGGCCATGGCGCGTAATGCGTACTTCCTCAATCAGTGGTGTCTTGCTACCCCGGACTTTCATCTCTTCGCGAATGATTTGTGCCTCTTCCCACTTCCCCTGGTATTCATATTGATGGGGATTTTCCGGGTTGAATTTCTCGATATACAGGTCTTGCACGTCTGAGACCGCGTTGGTGATTCCCCAGGCGATATACTGATTGTGTCCAATCACTACCCCCGCCGTGCCAGGAAAACTGGCTCCGATTACATCGATATCGCCTGCGACCAGGTGACACTCGTACCAGATCGACGGCGCAGCCTGACCCAGGTGCGGGTCATTGCAGAGGATAGGCAAGCCAGTAGTAGACATTGTGCCATCTACAACCCAGTTGTTGCTGGCGCCGATCATGCCAAATCCACTCATTTCTTTCAATTGTTCGTACTGCTCCAGCATCCCCAGGTTAACCCCCTGATACTCAATGCCAGGGGGGACGATCAGCGGGTGTTTGGGATCATAGCCAGCCTCTAATTTGGCCGCCCGTTCCGCGCCGAGGAGGGCGACTAAGCGAGCGCGGATAACCTCCGTTTCCCAGTTCCCTCCCAGGTTCCAGCCCATCATCTTGGCCCATTGGATGCTGTCCGCGATCCGCCAGGGTTCGGGTTTGAAGCGGAGGACAGTAAATTCAATGGGCAAATTATGTTTATTGCGCTCGATATATGCATTCACGCCGCGTGCGTAATATTCCAGGATACGCCTGTCATGCTCAGGCAGGTTCACAGCGCCCGCCGCGGCTGCCCGGTGCATTCCGAGACGGCGACAGAAGCGATCGGTTTCTACAGCAAGCTCGCCGAAAATCTCCGCCAGCCGGCCAGAGCCGAGGCGCCGGTTGAACTCCATCTGCCAGAACCGCTCCTGGGCATGCACGTAGCCCTGCGCAAAGTACAGATCATCTTCATTCGTGGCATACATATGCGGCACGCCGTAGCGGTCGAAAATGATTTCAACTGGCTCATGTATCCCACTGAAAACGAGATGGCCCTTCTTCCTGGGTAGAGGACGCCGCACAGACAAATAGTATGCTCCACCCACTAATCCGGCCAGACCTGCAACTGCCGCTATCGTTTTTTGCCACCAGGATGCCATCGCTTATCTCCTCTTGCTATGGGGAGTGTAGTCCCAATAGAAATATGCCGAACTGTTGAGTGCCTACTGTTCACTTTTCGTAGTATAGCAGAAATGCAGAACACGAGCCAACTGACCTCTGGTCGGTCAGGTGAGTCGATTTACATGAGTGAATACGCTTACTTGACAAATCAATAAGTCTTACTTATACTTTATGAGGCGAATAAAACGATATTGACTTTTTAATCAGAAGCGCAGTATTCTTCGATTCGTCTTTCATAACATTATTAGTGCAATCTACGGTGCTTTATTGTCCAAACCTGTCTTGACAGAAGAAATACATTCAGATTGAGCTGAGAGAACCAATTCGGCAACAGCGCCGGTCACTACTGATGGATTTGTAGAGGTTGTTTTCATAGCGCGTTTAATAGAAGATCGTTTGTGTATTTTCTACAAACAAAGCAAAAAGAATCGAAAAACATGAGGAGCAAATCATGCTTAACATGCCACCCCAGGGATACGAGAGGCTTTCCAACAGTGAGCGAAAGCCCCCTACTAACGCACGTCAGGTCGGTCCCGTAGATCCCAATGAACATATTGAGGTCAGTATCTACCTGAGAGACCCTGCTACAAGCAGTTTAACCAACACAATCAGTGAGCAAGTACAGCGCCAAAGCCAACCTCTCACCAGAGCAGAGTATAGCGCCACTCATAGCGCTGCTCCCGACGACCTGGCAAAAGTCGAGGCATTCGCACGTGAATATGATCTCACCGTCGTCGAAACGGACCCCATTAGTCGAAAGGTTGTCCTTGCAGGTACGGCAGCCGCGATGACTACGGCCTTCGCCACAGAACTCCAGCGCTATGAGTACGAAGGCGGCACTTTCCGAGGCCGCGTTGGTCACTTGCACATTCCCAGTGAGCTTGCTCAGATCGTTGTGGGTGTTTTCGGACTTGATGATCGTCCTCAAGCTCGACCTCACTTTAAGTACAATGTTGGCGCAACAATTACTCCCCTGACGAATGCAAGCACTCCTTCCTATACTCCACCGCAACTTGCCCAACTCTACGACTTTCCAACTGGCATTAATGGAAGCGGTCAATGTATAGCGATCATCGAGCTCGGTGGAGGCTATAAGAGCAAGGACCTCAAAACCTATTTTCACCAGTTAAACATCCCTCTGCCGAAGGTAACAAGTGTGTCTGTCGATCATGGAAACAATCACCCGGTAGGACAACCAAATAGCGCAGATGGCGAAGTCGACCTTGATATTGAAGTTGCGGGTGCGATTGCCCCAGGTGCCCATATCGTCGTCTACTTCGCTCCAAATACGGATCAGGGCTTCCTTGATGCCATCACGCAGGCCACCCATGATACGAGGTATAACCCAACAGTAATCTCGATCAGCTGGGGAGGTCCTGAAGTGAATTGGACGGCGCAGGCGATGCAATTGATGGATCAGGCATTCCAGGCAGCCGTTGCACTGGGTATCACGGTCTGCTGTGCCTCCGGTGACAATGGTTCGGGAGATGGTGTAACCGATGGGAAAGCACACGTTGACTTCCCCGCCTCCAGTCAATTCATCCACAGGTGGAGGTGTCAGTGATGTCTTCGGCCCACCAACGTGGCAAGCCAATGCAGGAATTCCCCCATCGATAAATGACAAGCATACCGGACGAGGTGTACCTGATGTTGCGGGAAATGCTGATCCCCAAACAGGGTACCGGGTCCACGTCGATGGACAAGACGCAGTGTTTGGCGGCACCAGTGCAGTTGCGCCTTTATGGGCAGGCTTGATCGCGCTCATTAACCAAAAACGAGGGAAACCCATTGGCTACCTGAATCCCATTCTCTACCAGAATTACGTCCGACTCGTGCAAGCCAATGCATTGCGAGATGTGACCAGTGGCAATAACGGTGGCTATTCCGCAGGGCAAGGATGGGATGCATGTACTGGCGTAGGTACACCTGATGGAGCTAAACTGCTCGATGCGCTCGTAGCCATGTAAGTCAACCATCCACTCCATAAGTATCAATGTACTGGAGTTATTCCTATGACAGAATAAGCTAGAGAGTTAACGCTATAGACCCATTCGTATGGTAAGCCAGGAGCTTGAAAGCATCAAGCTTTAAGCTCCTGGTTTAACCGTCATCCACCACTGTTCCCTCGTTCTAAACCAGCTCCGTCCCCTTCGGAGTATCGCGCACCTCATACCCCTGTGCTATCAGCAATTCACGTATCTCGTCAGACCGCTTCCAATCGCGCGCGGCGCGCGCCGCGTCACGCTGCCTCACAAGCGCCATCACCTCCTCGCTCACCTCGCGAGGAGCCCTGGCCTCAACAGTATCGAGGCGAAGACCTAACACTTTGTCAAAATCAAGGATCAGGCGCCTTCGTTCTGCCGGGGCAATTTTGTGATCTCGCGCCACCTCGCGCGTGATACTCAGCGCGGTAGGTAGGTCCAGATCGTTATTGATTGCAGAATGGAATGCCTCTCGTACTTGCTGCGCCTCCTCTGACCATGTAGTGCTGCCCGCTGCATGGCCATTCGCAGACACTGTGGCAAGCAATGCGGCCAGGTCGTCGCGCAAGTTATTAAGCCCATTCTGTGCCGCCGTCAGCGACTCGTCGGTAAAGTTGATCTTCGACCGGTAGTGCGCGGTCAGCAGCAGGTAGCGATAGGCCAGGGGGTCAAAGCCCCATTCTTTGAGGGTACTGACCAGGATGACGTTTCCGATTGAACGCGACATCTTCATCTCATCACTCTCTCCCCCTTTACCCTTCACTTTCATCTTGCGATTGCTGATCGTCAGGAATTCGTTATGCACCCAGACCTGGACGGGCCGCTTCCCACTGGCTCCCTGGCTCTGAGCGATCTCGTCCTCGTGGTGTGGGAACCGCAGATCCATGCCGCCAGTGTGAATATCGAATTGCTCGCCCAGGTATTTCGTTGCCATAGCGGAGCACTCGATATGCCAACCGGGAAAACCAATGCCCCACGGGCTGGACCAGTTCATCTGCCGGCTTGCATCGCCATGTTTCCACAACGCGAAATCTTCTGGAGCATCCTTATCCTCGGCAATCTCCATCTGCTCTCGCCCGTGTCCACCCTCCCGCAGGTTTTCTATGGTATTCCCCGATAATTGCCCGTAGTTAGGGAAACGACTGACATCATAGTACACGTTCCCGTTGGCTACATACGCCAGTCCCTTCTCGATCAGTTTCGCCGTCATTGCCTGCATCTCGGGAATATGGTCGGTTGCTTTAGGACCGACGTGAGGAGGCAAGATGTTCAGCTCTTCCGCGTCTGCCAGGTACTTCCGCGTATAGTACTCGGCTATCTCGTAGGCGGAGCGGCCTGTGGCGCGCGCTTCATGCTCCAGCCTGTCTTCGCCACTCTCTTCAACATCATTTTGGAGATGCCCGACGTCGGTGATGTTGCGCACCACAAGGACATCGTACCCATTGTACTCGAGCATGCGGCGCAGCCAGTCCGATGTCATGAAGGCACGGAAGTTGCCAATATGAATATCCCGGTAAACCGTTGGGCCGCAGGTATATATGCCCACGCGCGGCGGGTGAAGCGGCGTGAACAGGTCTTTACTTCTCGTCAACGTATTATAGAGGTAAACTGGTTTTGTCGATGTTGTCATCATGAGCAAAGCTCCTCATCATGTAGTGATAGGTGCAGGGGTTCATTCCTCGCGCAGGTATCTTCCCAAATGCATCCTGTAGTATGTACATTGAAGCGCCAAAAGGGTATTGAGAGGTGATAGCTCAGACAGTGGACGTGCAGGGGGTATATAGCAGTGACTTACTTACTGATAGAGCGCACGTCATACCGTTCACAGGGGGCTGAGCTATCCAGGTTTCCCCTGCGAACGCTGGGACAGGTGCAGTAGTGCATTCTATAATGGTGCTTCACGCTCGATCTTCTCCAACATGGCACAGACTTGTGTGCAAACTTCGTTGTGCTTAGTATACCATACGCTCTGGAAATCGCATAGATCTTTCATTATACCGTCGCCGCCGCCTGTTCTCTCACGGCGAAGTATGTCGCCTGCTGGTGATGCACTACAATCGCCGCCGTCGACTGCTCCGGCACCAGTTGAAATGCCTCTGTCAGATCGACACCGATAGTTGCAGCCACTGGCAGCAATTGGAACACTTTCACATGGTCCTCAAGGTCAGGAATGGCCGGGTAGCCCCAGCTATAGCGCCGTCCACGCTGCTCATCCAGCCCCAGCTCTTGCCGTATCAAGCGGTTCGTGTATTCTGCCAATCCCTCGGCCATCTCAACCGCCAATCCGTGCACAAAATATGCCTCGGCATAGTCTCCCGCTTGCTGTAATTGATGCACTACCTCGCTGACAGACTCTCCCATTGTGACGACCTGGAAAGCTACTACATCTATCTCTCCACTGCTAACCGGGGCAAAATAATCTGCCAGGCAGAGCCGCTCGCGCTCGTGCTGTCGTGGAAAGTGGAAGCGGGCTATTGCTTTGAGCGGGCCTCCTGGCTCCTGCATCCCCACCGGATCATACACAATAAGTTCATTGCCGCTGGACTGGCAGGGAAAATAGCCATAAATGACCTTTGGCTGCAGGTAGCGTTGTTGGCGTGCCTCGAGCAACATGCGTTTCAGGCGCGGGCGAAAATCCATCTCTACCAGCCGCGTAAAGTCGGCTCCGTGCGTTTTCCCACCCCAGTGCAGGCGGAAAAGCGTGTTCAGGTCCATACAGGGCGCCACGTCCTCAATGCCGATGCGCTCAAGCACGCGCGGCCCCCAGAATGGTGGCCGGGGAATGGAAAGCGCGGGTTGTATACTGGCAGAGGGAGTATCTTCTCCTGCCTGAGATGTCGTCGCGCCAGTCGCACCTGTCGCCTTTTTCAAACGCTCCTTGAGCGCCTCTTCTTTAATCCGTTGAATAAATGCCGCGCGCTGCTCAGGACTGCTGGTCAGGCGATCAATTATCTCCAGCCCTTCAAAGGCGTCGCGGGCATAAAATACACCGTGCTCGTAAGGCACCGGCGTCGCATCCGCTGTCTGCTCATCGACAAAGAGGATCCGCCGCCCATAGGAGCGATTAATGGCTGCTCCTCCCACAATCACCGGGAAGTTCAGTCCCCGTTTGTACAATTCCTTCACGCAAAGCGGCATCTGTTTGGATGTACTCACCAGCAGCGCTGAGAGGCCAATAGCATCGGCGTTGACCTCGATGGCCTTGTCCAGAATCGTATTCAGCGGCACCTGTTTGCCCAGGTCATAGACCGTATAGCCGTTGTTGCTCAGGATCGTGTTGACCAGGTTTTTGCCGATATCGTGTACATCGCCAAAGACCGTTGCCAACACAATCTTGCCTTTCGTATAGCCTTCTACTTTCTCCAGGTAACCTTCCAGGTGTGCCACGGCCCGTTTCATCACTTCCGCGGACTGCAGCACAAAGGGCAGGATCAGTTCGCCCGCGCCGAAACGATCTCCCACATCTTTCATCGCTGGCAACAGCACCGTGTTGAGCACGTTCACCGCGGCCTCGCTCTGAGCAACGCCCATCTCCCGCGCGCGTTCTTCGATGATTTCGCTGATCAGCGGCTCGATGCCCTCCTTGCGGCGGTGCAGGATTTGCCAGTGGATGCGCTCCGCCAGGTTCATACCCTCGGTCGGATCAACTTTGTCTTTCCCATCTTCTTTTTGGGGAGCGTGTTCCTCAAAGTAGGCGATGTAGCGTGGCAGGGCATCGTCCCGGTTGTAGATCAGGTCTTCGGCCAGCTGCCGCTGTTCAGCATCGATTTCTGTGTAGGGTGTAATGTGCAGTGGGTTGACGATGGCCAGGTCCAGACCTGCTTTCACAGCGTGATAGAGGAACACGCTGTTGAGTACTGCCCGCGCGTGCGGTTGCAGGCCAAACGAAACATTGCTTACTCCAAGTATGGTCAACACACCGGGAAGTTCAGCCCTGGTCCGTGTAATGGCGTTCAGCGTCTCGATGGCCGCCGTTTTCAGTTCCTCCTGTCCCGTTGTGACTGGAAACGTGAGTACATCGAAGATAAGCGCGTTGGGCGCCAGTCCGTACTCCTTAACACAGATATCATAGATTTTGTGGGCAATCTCAACCTTGCGTTCAGTGGTCTTACCCATACTTATCTCGTCAATGGTCAGCGCGACCACAGCGGAACCATGTTCAACCGCCATGGGCACAACGTTGTCTATGCGTTCTCGCCCCGTCTCCATATTGATCGAGTTGATGATGGCCCGTCCTGGATAGGTTTCTAGCGCCGCTTTGATCACATCCGGCTCGGTCGAATCGATTTCCAGTGGCGCTTCAAGGCCCATGGAGAGCTTTTTAATGGTTTTCGCCATCTGCGTAGCTTCGTCTGTGCGTTCCGTCAGCGCCACACAGACATCTAAGACGTGTGCTCCACCTTCAACCTGTTCGCGCCCAACGGCGAGCAATGTATCATAATCATCATTGAGCAGCGCCTGCTTCGCCTTGCGGCTCCCCTGGCTATTAACACGCTCTCCCACCAGTAACGGTGCGGGGACCTGTTGTAGTGCTGTCGCCCGTATGCCCCCGGAGACAAACGGTGGAATGATGCGTGTAAAATCCTTATGCGTGAAGTTGGCATCCGCGATTGGCCGCGGGCGCCGTGGCACATTGCGGCAGGCTTTGACAATCGCTCTCAGGTGCTCGTGGCTGCTCCCACAGCAGCCACCGACGATATTGACGCCGAACTCGCTAATAAAATCGCGCAGGGCCGCTGCCATTGGCTCGGGTTCCATTGGATACACCGCTAACCCGCTGACATTGAGCGGAATACCCGCGTTCGGTATAGTGGAGATGGGCAGCGGGCAGTTCTCCGCCAGGAAGCGCACCGGTTCGCGCATATACTCTGGCCCCGTCGAACAGTTCAGGCCTACGATGTCAACCCTCAGCGCTACCAGCGTGGTCATCACAGCCGCGATATCAGTTCCCAGGAGCATACGGCCACTGGTATCGAGCGAGACCTGCGCCTGGATGGGCACACTACGTCCAACCTGGCGCATGGCGCGATGGATACCGGTGATAGCGGCCCGTACCTCTAAAATATCCTGGCTGGTTTCGATCAACAGCACATCGACGCCCCCCTCTAAGAGAGCGGCGGCCTGTTCCTGGAATATCTCTGCCAGTTGCTGGTAGGTGATATTGCTCAACAGTGGGTCATTGGAGGAAGGCAGCATACCCGTGGGACCAATTGAACCGGCCACAAAGCGCGGCAGTTTCGACGTGCTATAGCTATCAGCAATGCGACGCGCAAGGCGTGCTGCCGTCAGGTTTACCTCGTGTGTCAGCGCTCCCAGGCCATACTCGTCAAGCTTGAGCCGGCTGGCGGTGAAAGAATCTGTCTCAATGACGTCGCAGCCCACCTCGAGAAAACCCGCGTGAATCTCTTCGATCACCGCCGGTTTTGTCAGCACCAGGTATTCGTTGCATCCCTCGGTGGCCTGACCTCCGTAATCTTCCGCGCTCAGCTGGTAGTTTTGTATATTCGTCCCCATTGCGCCATCGTAAATTAAGACGCGCTCTGCCAGGCTCTCTAGAAATTGACTCATCAGCTATCCCTTCCAATCTTCCCTACTGTTTACATCGACCCTTTATGCTTCAGCAAGGGCAGCAACTAATTCCCGGCAGAAGTCGGGAATATCCTCGACAACGCGTCCCCACACCATATTCCCCTCGCGAAATGCAGCTTCGTTGACCCAGATGCCGCCCGCGTTGGTAATATCGTCCTTAATGCCGGTTGAGCCAGTCGCCTTGCGACCTTTAATAATACCGGCGGAAATGGGGACCCACCCGCCATGACAGATAGTGGCAACAATTTTTCCCTGTGCGTGCACATCGCGTACAAGTTGCAACACGCCCTGATTGCGCCGTAATTTGTCCGGCGCCCAACCTCCTGGAATGACGATACCATCTAATGCCCCGGCCTTTGGGGCCTCTTCGATACTCACATCTGGCGTCATCTCCAGGCCATGTTTGCCATGTACCGTGGCAGTGGAGAGGCCAATCACAATTACCCTGGCCCCTTCTTCACGCAATCGCATCACGGGCACCCAAAATTCCAGGTCCTCTACCTCCTGGGCGACGAAATATCCAATCGTTTTTCCCTGTAATCGCATAGTGTTGTCGGCTCCTTCTAGTCACAGTCTCGTCACGGTTCTTCTGAGACATTATATCATGCAAAAAAAGACAGAAGAGGGGTCAGCGAAGAAGTTCGCTGGCCCCTCTTCTGTCCTGCTAAAGCTTATTGCTGCTGCATTGGCGGCATTTCTTGAGGATATTGGGCCTGAGGCTGCTCCTCGTAATGTGCCTGTTCGTAAGAAGGCGCCTGGTACTGCTGGTGTTCGGCATCCGCTTCATATGTCACAGCTGGCGGCTGATACTGGTATCCCTGCTCATATGGCTGATAGCTTTCTTCATATGGCTGTTGGGTTGGCTGATAATATTGTGTATTTTGTTGCTGGCGATACGCCTGCTGGTTATTCATCCACGAACCATTCATCATCCCAGAACCCAGTATAGCTGGCAGGATAAACCTGGCAAGCATTATTAGTAAGAAGATGATCCCTAAACCAAGCATTATCCCACCCCCGGCATGGGAAAATACAGCAATCAAAAAAATCAGCCCAAAGGGAAACCCCACTATCCCTCTACGCCAGGGACGTCTTCCATTTCCTCGATATCTCATTCTATTTGCTCCTCGTGAACCGAGTACCTTTTACCTGTACGCCTTTTGATTAACTCTTCTAAGCGTCGTCTCTACGAGATCAATCTCTCTAGTATTATAACGTATAGCTACATGCTATAACAAAATATAACAGATAGCTATTTATTTGTCAATCCCTGGCTGTTTTCTCGGAACTGGCACAACCGCCTGGTTCCAGAAAATAGTGCGGCCCCTAACTACGGATTACTACTATTACCAACATTTGAACTGGAGACAATATTCCAATAGGGAATTGCCCTTTGCCATCAATTACTGTATGATGTTTTCGAGATAGCTCATTTATTTCTACGCAACAATTACAACTGAAGTCTGGTGCAGACGAAAAGAGAGGAAATGTAAACGTATGGAACGTACGCTAATACTTATTAAACCCGATGCTGTTCAACGCGACCTTATTGGAGAAATCATAACGAAATTTGAGCGCAAGGGCCTCAAGCTGGTCGGCATAAAAATGATGGCTTTACCGGATGAGCTCCTGGATGAACACTACAGCCACCTGCGCAGTCGCGACTTTTTTACGGAAATCAAGACGTTTATGCGCAGCACGCCAGTCATCGCCTGCTGTATTGAAGGCGTGGATTGCGTGGATACCGTCAGACTCCTTTGTGGTATCACCAAAGCCCGCGAAGCGGCTCCCGGCACAATTCGCGGCGACCTGGCCATGAGCGTACAGGCGAACCTTGTCCACGCTTCGGACTCGCTAGAGACTGCCGAGGTAGAGGTACAGCGTTTCTTCAAACCTGAAGAACTCTTCGAATACGAGGATGTCCTCAATCCATTTATTTATTCGTCGCGCGAGAAATAAACACCAGCTTAGCAACAGAAGTGCAGCAACTGCTCGTTGCGCTTCTGTTGGTTTCCACTTCCCATTACAACAGCGCCTCCACTAGATGGGTTGTTTAGTTCCTCCATAATCCAGCTACTTTCAGTTTATTGTGCGGTAAAGTATTCTGTTACACTAATTCCGAGTGATTTGATAATCCTCCAGCCAGCGCACCCAATCTAGCTTCCCTCTCACGGCCCTACCCATTTTTGTATCAGCAGTCCACAGTTCACAATCTTCACGCTCTGCTAGTGCCAGGTAGTGTGAATCATATGTTGCAGGCTGATTGAATTGATTTGCCAGTTCCATCGCCTTTATGCCAAAACTTGGATCTTCTGTAAAGTCGAATTCTAGCCCTGTTAACAGTATCTTCCTGATACCAAGTTTGGCGTTGTCAAGTGTTAAATCTCCTTTGAGTGTCTTTCGATAGAGTATGTTAGTGATTTCAAAAGCAAGCAGTGCTGGAGCAAGTATTACAGTCTCTTTTTCTATCCATTCGGCCAGGAGTGCATAAGCTACGTCTGAGTCGGGTTCTTGGAGTACCCATTTGATGGCGATACTTGCATCTACGACAACACTTTTCATAACTGGTCTAACTCCTTTGAACGATCTTCACGCATCTGCCGGATCATTTCTGTGGAGTCTTCAAAAGGCTGTCCTTTGCGATCTTGCATGATCGCATCACGTACTTGACGTAATTCTTCCAGCATCATACGAGTCGCGGGGCGTCTCTGTAGTGTTTTCGTAGTTTCGTCAGGCACATTCTGCTCAAGGATGCGTCCAATGTACTCACCTACCGAGAGATCATTTTGCAGGGCAGCCATTTTAATTCTACGGCGCATTTCAGGGCTAACATCTATGGTAATGCGTGTGCGCTTCCTGGCTTTCTCTGCCTGGTCATCGTCGTCATCATTATCATGAAAATCTTGTTTTCGTATAGCCATGATCTTGATCCTTTCTTCTTGTTATCGTTGCCATCCTGCTTTACATCTCAATTAGAACATAATGATGACACATTGTCAATGAGGCGGTTTGGCAGCTTGTCACTTTGTCACCAAAATGACAAAATGACAAAATGACAATTATAAGAATAAGAAAAAAGTATACCACGAATTCCTGCTCACACTTCCCACACCCGCACCGTCTTATCCCACGAGCCGGAAGCGGTACACCTCCCGTCAGGCGACCACGCGACGGCTCCCACCCAATCAGTGTGACCACGATGGGTGGAGATGACACTGCCGGTAATAGCATTCCAGACCTGTACCGTTTCATCCAGGCCCCCGGAGGCCATGCGTATTCCATCAGGCGACCATGCCACCGCAATCACGCCGCCTATATGACCTGTATAGCTATAGGATCTCCGTCCAGTGGCAGCATCCCACAGCTGAACCGTTCCATCATCGCTGGCCGTAGCGATATGGGTGCCACCACGCGACCACGTTAAAGCATTCACCTTATCGCGGTGGGCATAGTAGGCGAGAATATTGCCGCCCCTGGTTGCATCCCAGACCTGTACCGTCTTATCTTCACTTCCAGAGGCGATCCGTAGCCCATCAGGAGACCATGCCACCGCTTTCACCGAGAGTGTATGGCCGCGATAGGTATAGACGCTGCGTCCTGATACAACATCCCACACCTGCACTGTGGCGTCCTCGCTCGCCGAAGCGATATACCGGCCATCAGGCGACCACGCGATCGCCAGCACTCTCTCTGTATGCCCATCGTACCTGGCGTGTCCAGCGGAGTTACTTCCTGTCGCAGCATCCCACACCTGTATTGACTCAGCTAATAAACCACTGGTCGAAGCTATACATTTGCCATCAGGCGACCAGGCAAAGGCCGGTGCCTGTAAGGATTGTCCACGATAGGTAAGGATGTTTTTCCCTGTCATAGCATTCCAGACCTGTACCGTCTCATCCAGGCTGCTAGAGGCGATGCGCTGCCCATCAGGTGACCACTCCAGCGTATATATTCTGTCCGAGTGACCTGTATAGGTGAGCAAAGTAACGTGCGGCGTCGCGGGTCTCTCTTCCGAAGAGGTTGCCTGTAATGGCAGAAATGATAACGGCGAGAGATCATAGGGCGTTGGCGGTCCCGATCGTACACCTGGTTGCTCCAGGCGGCTGGCGCGTTCCAGGGCCTTCGCAAATTCCTGCACGCTCTCGAAGCGCTCGTCTGGCTCTTTTGCCATGGCCTTGAATACTGCCGCTTCGACAACCGGAGAGATCGTTGGAACCTGCTCACATAAAGAGGGAGGAGCAATAAGGGTGTGCTGGCTGGCTATCTCTTCGACTGTTCCATGAAAGGGCCAGCTCCCACAGAGCCACTCGTAAACGACAACCCCCAATGCATACTGGTCGCTGGCGATCCGTGGTCTGCCTCGCACCTGTTCAGGTGCCGCGTAGAGAATGGTACCCTCGAACTCCTTTACTTTCTGTACCCGGTAGCCCGTGTTTTGTGCGACAAGGGCAATCCCAAAATCACTGAGCATGACCTCGTAATTCGTTCCAAGCAGCATATTATGTGGCTTGATATCCCGGTGAATCAGGCCCCGATCGTGGACGTACTGTAGAGCCCCGGCTATCTGTTTGACATACGATGCAATCGTCGTAATTGGCAACCGTGTGCCTCGAGGGTGGCGTTGGCGCAATGATCCGTGAGGAGCATATTGCATCACCAGGAAGGGACAGTTGTCCTCCACGCCATATTCCATGATGCGAACGATATGTGGGTGATCAAGTCTTGCGACGATTTCTGCCTGGGCGAGGAACTGCTCTACCTCACTCCCGGTCAACTCCGTTTGCAGCACTTTCACGGCGACCTGCTGCTGTTCGGAGGAATCTACTCCCAGGTACACATCGGCAAAGTTTCCTCGTCCCAAAAGCTGCACCAGAGAATAATGGCCAATATTCTGTTCTATCCGCTCAACCATCTGCTCTGCTTTCCTCTCTCTTGCGCCGATTGTAGAAGATAGGATTGGGCATGTCAATGCCTATGACAAGGACGAGCGCTCCAAGGCACCTGGTATTTATAGCGCTGTTTATCCCGCCGGAATAGTCACTCTCCCCATCCCTGTTGGTGGCATATTTGGGCCGCTCCCAACATACCGTATCGCCGTCCCGATGGCCGTAACCTCCATCCACTCACCGTTGTGCATGTATTCAACTTTCACATCAACACCGATCACCCCATCGGCTCCTAGCATATCGGCTTCAAACTGCAAACGGCTCAACGCCAGTTCGCGTGCCTGGTACATCAACTGCGAATATTCTTTTAGCTCACCCTGGAAGCCGCTCTTGATACCCACTAACCAGTTTTTGACAGCCCCCATTGAATAGATGCAGTTACCTATTACCAGCCCCATTGGCTGGAACCCTTTATCAACGACGAGCCAGAACTCCTGACCTGTCAGGTCAGAGGTGAAGGCTCGCCCGCGGTAGCCCGGCTTAATATCCATAGTATTGCGCGGATCACCCATAGTACTGTGCTGCCTCACTTTCGTTATGCATAATGTATGCGGAAAAGAACAATTTTTTTCTAATTTTCGCTAGCATAGGATACTGTTATAGTAATGTCAACGTGTCATCTGGCTACATGTGAAATTGGGAAAGACACATAGGGCAACCAGATCCTTCGCTAGCGCTCAGGATGACAGCAGGGCCAAGGGTATCTATTGCCACCTTTTGACAACCTGCACAGAATAGAGTATAAAGTACAAGTGTTTCAATAGAATACAGGCATCCCAAACTCCTTACAATCAAGTGACAATCAAGTGACCGTGGGGAAGTGAGCAAGTAAATGACAACACCAGCCCGCAGGCAGTACCTGCGCATGAAAAGCCAGTATCCCGACACCATCCTCATGTACCAGGTGGGGGATTTCTACGAAACATTTGACGAGGATGCGCGTATCACTGCCCGTGAGCTACAGATTGTCCTCACATCTCGCAGCTACGGGGAGGACAATAGGGTACCCCTTGCAGGAATCCCCTTGCACGCGCTGGAGAATTACGTTGGCAAGCTGGTTCATCGCGGTTATAAAGTCGCCATCTGTGACCAGGTGGGCGAAGTCGGCAGGGGCATTGTCGAGCGCGCTGTGACCCGCATTCTCACCGCGGGTACCCTCTCCGAACCCAACCTGCTCCCGATACGGCAAAACAACTATCTCGTCGCTATTGCACCTGCGCGCACTCAGACTGGCCTTGCCGCCGTCGACGTCAGTACAGGCGAATTTCTTGTCACCTGGTTTGCTCCCAATGAACTGCCAGCCGCCTTAGATGCTGAACTGCAGCGCCTTGCACCTTCGGAATGTCTCGTTGTCGAGGGTAGTCGCTCCAATGCATATCAGATTCCGTCTGCGACAATGACCGTTACTCCCTGCCCACCCTATTTCTTCGATTACGAGGCCTCGTCAACAAGGTTGTGCAGGTTGTTTGCTGTGCAATCCCTGGATGCCTATGGGTGCGCGCAGGCCCCCCAGGCTGTTGGCGCTGCTGGCGCTATCATTGCCTACCTTGAGAAGATGAATCCCGCCCTTCTCTCGCTCTTGACAGGCCTGCGTTCTTATCGCACGACGAGCTACATGATACTGGATGCTCATACGCAGCGGAACCTGGACCTCTTGCAGGGTTCTCGCAGTGGTACAGCTCAGGGAAGCTTGCTGAGTGTTCTCGATCGCACCATTACTCCTATGGGTGCGCGCCAGTTACGCCGCACATTGACCCAGCCGCTCCTCGACTTGAGCCGGCTAGAAGAGCGTTTCGAAAGCGTGGAGGAACTCTACGAAAGTCCAGCCTTGCGCAGCCGCTTCACTATGTGTCTACAAAGCCTGGGTGATATGGAGCGCATCGCCGGACGCGTTCGTCAGGGCAGCGCGGTTCCCAATGAAGTAGTCGCCTTACGCGACTACTTGACAATCATCCCTCGTCTGCGCGAACTTTTGCAGGGCTGTAATGCCCCCCTCCTTGCCCAACTCGCTGACGAGCTTGATTCTTGCCTACAGGTTGTTGAGTTGATCGGCAAAGCGTTAGCTCGAGCGCAAACCGCTGGAGAGCGCGAAGACGATGAAAGACTGATCCGCGCTGGTTTTCATACCGAATTGGATGAACTGATTGCCTCCATCAGTGAATCGCGGCGTTGGATAGCCTCCCTGGAGGCGATCGAGCGTGAGCGCACCGGCATCAAGACGCTCAAGGTCGGGTTCAACAAGGTGTTTGGCTACTATATCGAGATCACGAACAAACACCTGGCACTCGCTCCCGCCGACTATATGCGCAAGCAGACACTGGTCAACGGAGAGCGTTATATCACCCCCGAACTGAAGGAGCACGAAGCGCGTATCCTTAGCGCAACCGAACGCATCGATGAGATGGAGCGCAGTATTTACGCCGATGTTTTGCGCCAGGCGAGCGTCTCCTATCCACAGTTGATAGCCACCGCGCTGGCTGTTGCCAGGATTGACGTCTTATTGTGCCTGGCGGAAGTTGCCGCCCACCAGGGCTATGTGCGTCCGAAAGTTGAGCAGGGCCTGGGCCTGGAGATTGTCGCCGGGCGTCATCCCGTCGTCGAGTACACCCTTGATGGCGATGTCTTCATTCCTAATGACACAGCGCTTGAGGCGGAGCAGGGCGAGCGCATCGTGCTCTTAACCGGTCCGAATATGGCGGGTAAGTCAACCTACCTGCGCCAGGTAGCCCTGATCGCGCTTTTAGCGCAAATTGGGAGTTTTGTCCCTTGTCGCAGCGCTCGCCTGGGTCTGGTCGATCGCATTTTTACCCGCGTGGGTGCCGAAGATGACATCGCATCGGGCAAAAGCACCTTTATGGTGGAAATGGAAGAGACTGCCACCATCCTCCACCATGCTACAAAACATAGTTTGATTATCCTGGATGAAATCGGCCGGGGCACCAGCACCTACGATGGCCTCGCTATCGCGCGTGCCGTCGTTGAACACTTGCATAATGTTACGGGAGCGCGAACGCTCTTTGCCACGCACTACCACGAGCTGGCCTCAATGGCGGATGAATTGCCCCATCTGAGAGTGTGTACCATGCAGATCAGCGACGATAAACAAGGAGAAATCGTCTTCTTGCACCGCGTCACGCCTGGCTGTATTGGCCGCAGTTACGGGGTCCATGTGGCAAAATTGGCGGGAATGCCGCAGAGTATTGTGCACCGCGCGGAAGAGGTATTGCACTATCTCGAATCTGGTAGAGATCATGCTGGAGCCGCCCTTGTCTTCGGGCACAATGACCATACTCTCAACCCATTACAGGAAGCGCTCTCTCCCCCTGATGGCGCAGGGAAAAAGATTGCTGACGACAATGGCCATTACAAAACAGGAGAAAATGGGCGGCCCGATGTAGATGTCGCCTATACTACTCCTTACAATACCCAGCTGGTTATTCAGGCAGTTCCCACCCTTTCACGCTATGCATGGCAAAGTGAAGAAGCCCGTTTTGTCGCCCATGCCCTTGAACAGGGCAACGGGCAGGAAGCGAACCTGGATATTATCGATCTCTGCGCAATTACACCTCTTGATGCGCTCAATCTGTTGTTCCTGATCCAGAAGAAGAGAAACAAAAACTGATGCCAGAAGTGCTAACACGTACCCCTATTCATCTCTTATCGCAAGATGTCGCGGAGCGTATCGCGGCAGGTGAAGTAATTGAACGCCCCGTTTCAGTTGTCAAGGAGCTGGTAGAGAATGCGCTCGATGCCGGGTCGCACGAAATACGTGTAGAAATTCGTGGCAGCGGCCTGCGCCTGGTACGCGTCACCGATGATGGCTATGGCATCCCAGAAGATGAATTGGAGCGCGCCAGCGCGCGCCATACCACCAGCAAGATCAACACGCTTGAAGATCTGGGCCGCTTACACACCCTGGGCTTTCGCGGTGAAGCCCTGGCTAGTATCGCTGCCGTCTCAGAATTGACGCTGGTGAGTCGACCCATCGAGTCAGAAGAACTCGGAGAAGAATCGGCTGCCACGCTGTTAACGCTGCGCGGTGGTGAGGTGACCCAGCGCAGCCGGCGGGCGCGCCTGCATGGTACGACTGTGACGGTACGTGACCTCTTTTACAATGTTCCCGCCCGTCTCAAGTTTATGCGCGGTGCGCGTACCGAGACCGGGCATATCCTGCATCTGATGCGCCGTTTTGCCGTGGGCTATCCAGGCGTCCGCTTTAACCTGGCCATTGAAGATACTGTCGCTCTGCAAACTGGTGGCGCGGGCGACCTCGCTACTACTCTTGCTGAACTCTACCAGCTTCCCTTAGCTGAGATGTTGAACCCTGTATCCGCCAAAGCTGAATACTACTCGCTCAATGGCTATGTTGGCAACAGAGCATTAGCACAGAGCAGCCGCCAGCATATGCAACTCTTTATCAATGGCCGCTGGGTACAATCGCGCCCATTGCAGGATGCTCTCGAAGCTGGCTACCGCGGCCTGCTGCCAAAAGGAAGGCACCCCCTTCTCGTCATTTACCTGGACCTTCCCCCCGAGGAACTCGATGTGAATATCCATCCCGCTAAAACGGAGGTGAAGCTTTTACGTGAGTCAGAGGTAGCGGCCGCGTTGACTCAGGCCGTCCAGTCCGTCCTGGAACGCAGTCCTGCCCTGCCCTCTTCGACGCATTTCCCAGGTCCCGAACTCGTCTACCAGCGCCGCCTTCCAGGTCCTCGCCGACGTGGATTGCACGTCGCGGAATCGGCTGAAGGCTATAAGGCCGAGACTGCCACGCCGGGTGCGGCTGAAATACTGGCGACGCTCCGCCCGCTTGCGCAACTACAGCAGGCGGTCATCCTTGCAGAGGCCCCCGATGGCAGCTTATATCTCGTAGACCAGCACCGCGCGCACGAACGTGTGATTTACGAGCACCTGCGTAGTCAACATATAGGGGTAAGGGTTGATGCGGAAGACGAGTGGATCGACTCACATCTCCTGCTGGAGCCTGTCGTCGTTGAGTTGAAGCGATCTCAGGCGGAGCTATTTGAGCAGCGTTTACCGGTATTGCGCGACCTGGGATTGGAGTGCGAGCGGTTTGGTGGACGAAGCTTCCTCATCCGTTCAGTGCCCAGCGGTGTCGGACAGGAACAACTGGCGGGACATCTACCGGAACTGGCTGAGATTGCCTCCGAAGATAGTACAGACTGGGAAGATCACTTGCTAATTGGCCTGGCCTGTCGTTCTGCCCTGCGCCGTGGTCGCGCCCTGGGGATAGATGAACAGCGAGCGCTCTTAACAGCATTATCCGCTGTTTCCGCACCCGCAGTCTGCCCTCACGGTAGCCCGATTCTCCTGCATTACAGCCGCAGGTTTCTCATCGATAAATTTGATTGGTGATAACCCTGCATGGGACAAAATGGTAGGGTAGACGGCTTGCGAGGTATTCTTTCAGACCTTTTCCATCCCTTGACGTCACGACATTTCACAACGATTCTTCGGTGTAAGTGCGGCTGTAGTACTAAAAGAATTCGCTGATTTGAATATAGACTTGCTGAATGTTCTGCGGCGTACCCGTATATTGCTGCGCCCCGGTAGCATTCGCTATTTTTGCTAGCCCATTTGCATCAGCGTCACTACCATAGGCGATGGTGAAAACTTTTACAGCATTACCCGCATTTTCACCGGAAGCAGAAACCTGGCTGACGAGCTGATTCAGGTTAATCTGGCTGAGATTGTCTCTGCCGTCGGTCAGCACCACGACCGCCTTAATATCCTTCGAGGGCATCGCCTGAAGTACATTCACCTGACCAGCAATCGTATCAAAGAGCCGGGTGGAACCACCAGGTATGATATTACTTATCCGATTGAGTACATCCTGGCGGTTAGGGCCAAGCTGTGACACTGGCGTTACCACCTCTGAGGCATCACTGAAGACGGTAAGCCCTAGTTGATCATTATCGCTGAGCAAGTTGACAAATTGCTTCATGCCCTGCTTAGCAGCGTCAATCTTGCTAATGCCGCCAATCAGTTCGCTCATGCTGCCCGAGCGATCGAGAATCAAAATGACGTCGACTTTGCGGCGCTCATCATTCCAGGAGGCTTTGATTGCGCGCACAACATCGGCAGTCGGGATCTGTAGCAGCGTCTTTGGCTGTGTAGTGTCCGCTCCATGAGCGCTATCGATTGGCGCTCCAAGCGAGATATTGAGGTCTGCTGGACGGAACCCGTATTGGAGCGCTTTTCGCTGCTGGGGCGCGTCCAGTAAGAAATTGCGCAAGGCCTGAGCCGCGGCTTTTTTGGCGGGGGTTACCCAGTTAGCCTGTAAAGTGGCAAAAGGATGATCGCTGTAAAACGTGCCCTCCTTCGGATAGATCGAGACAACAGGATACGCCAGGTTCGGGTATTGCTTCCCATTGTTGGCCTCTATGACCGAGCTTTCATACAACACCGCTGCACTCAGGTAGCTCGGTCCCTTGCTGAACATCTTATCTGCGAAAAAGCCCGTGCTATCGCCATAGTGAATTATCGAACTCTCAACGTTGGCGACAAATGCCTGCGTTTTTTGAATGGTCACATCGTTCGTGGTCAGCCCACGCACCTTCCCCGTTGCTGCATAATTTATGGCGATCATCGCATCGAGTCCGGAATTGGAGTAATCTGGATGCGTATGGCCAAACTTGAAGTCTCCAAATTCGGGATGCCCATAGGCTGCCCACCCCTGAGAATTGGTGCTCAGTTTGGCGATATCAGCCCAACCGATGGCTTTATTTGGCCAGCCTAAGGCCTCTGCCATTGGTTTCCACATGGCAATCACGACAGGACTGGTTACAAGCGATGGCGCATCATTTGCACTGATCGAGACAATGTCACTTCCATTCTTCTCCCGCCACGTAGCATTGATAAGTGTCAGCCAGACGCTGCCAGCGGGGCTCCAGATATCCGGATGAATCGTGCCATCGACAATCTCCTGCATCGATTGACCTGACCCGATCGGAGTCGCATTCACAGTGATCGGCCCATCACAGGCGGCAAAGTTGTGGCTGTTGAAATCTGCCACTACATCGTTGATCCATTGCTGCTTTTCACTGCCATAGTACATCGTTAGCTTTACTGGGTTCGACGTATGTGATAAACACTGTATAGGCGGCCCTGGCGGTGTTTGAACAGGCTTCGCGGTCTGATTGTTGTTGTTGGTGTTGTTGTTCGTAGTCTGGCCACTGGCACAAGCCGAAAGTACTACCAGCAGGAGCAAACACCATGCAGTAAAAAGCTTCAGTGTACTATGGCGTACCCGGTACGGGGACGTTCTCATCTTTTCCAATCCTTTCCTCTTTGCCCGAATGCTGAACCGGCGACTCTCTCAACTCGGAGAGGTCGAGGCATCACGATAGCGGTCGCTCCATTGTTTCATCAGCTCAGCGATTACATCGCCACCTGGCGCTTGAGCAAGTGGCTGAATCTGCCCTTCGATTTGAATGTCGGGCGACTGACCTACAAAAGGATTACCTGCCACTTTATCAGTAATGTGCACATTGGGATTTGTTGGTCGGAAGCCACTGACCAGTGCCCGTCGTTGCTGAGTCTCAGCCAACAAGAAATCGCGGAATGCTTTAGCTGCCGCCTGCTCTTCAGTATTCACCCAGCTGCCCTGGAAGATGGCAAAGGGATGATCGCTCACGATGTTCAATCCTGGGTAAAACGGCAGTAGAGGCTGGCCTTGACGATCTATTGCCCCTTTTTCTTGTGTGAGCACGAGGTTCTCGTAGGTCGTCGTAATATCGTAGGCCGCGGGCCCTTTCAAGATCACCTCGTTTTCAAGATACGTGCCACTGCTGCGGCCAAACTGGGTTACCGCGCCCTGGACTTCGCTGAAATACTGGAGGAAAGCGGGAGAACGTATTTGCCCAACCGTTAATCCTCGCTGCTCCTTGTAGAATGAGTAAGCCAGCAGCGTGATACTGAGTAGACCGCTATTGGATTGATCGGGGCGTGTCTGGCCAAACTTGACCACGCCCCAGTCGGTCCTCCGATATCCGCCCAACCTTGCTTCAAGTTGAGAGCATCGTGTACGCTTGGCCAGTCAATACTGCTATACTTGCGCAATAAGACCTGGGCCCGCTCTTTCCAGACAGCGAAGACCAGCGGGCTAAAGACTAGCGGTGTGGGGAGCAAGTTACCGGAGGAAATGATGATATCCTGGCCGCTATGCGCCTGTCTCCAGGCGGTGCTCAACTGGTTCAACTCAAGAGAACTTGCCGGGCTCCAGGCCGTAGGCCGGATAGCCTCACTTAGAATATTCTGCTGCGCATCTACCGAGCCGCGAGGGTCCAACGCGAGATGAACGGCTTTCCCGTTGACGAGTGTATTGCTCCTGTTAAATGCATCTACCGCGGCATTCATCCAATCAGCTTTTTCCGTGCTGTAGGTGAAGTTAATGTCAATGGTGCCTGCCGCTGCTTTCGGAGGGGACTGGGGCTGACTGGCTGTAGAGCGGGAGAAGAGATACAATCCCACCCCCCCTGCTGCTACGACTGCTGCCGCAGCAATTCCTCCTAGTAACAGGCGCCGCGAGATACGCGGTTGGCTAGCAGCCGGTGTGGGTGGAGCTGCCACAGGCGGGATTGATGGGGGAATTACTGCAGCCGGTGATCCCCTGCTTCTCTGTGCAGCAGGCGTTGGATGCGAAGACGGTGGAGTGGGCCCGCGTGGCGTCGTTGGATATGTGGACAGTGGCTGAGAAATAGTGAAACCGGGTAAAGGTCCACTTGAAGGCAATCCCGGGCTATTCGGTGGTACTACGCCGCTCGCAAAAATGGCCTGGTACATCTCGGCGGCAGATTGATAGCGATCTTGTGGCTCATTCTCCATCGCCTTGAGCACGATGGCTGCGGTGGTCGGAGAAATCGCAGGATTCAGCTTGCGCGGAGGTTCGAATGCCTGTGGATTCACTCTGCGTGTGGGTGCATCGACTGGCGTTTCCTTGGTCAGCAGATCATAGAGCGTCGCTCCCAACGCATAGATGTCGGAGCGAGCATCGCTCTGTCCCCGGCCATACTGCTCAAGTGGAGCAAAACCTTGCGACCCTAGTAAGGTGGTGTCTTTTGTAAGGGAGGCTTTGAACACACGCGCAATGCCAAAATCGATCAGCTTGATCTCCCTATCCCTGGTCACCATTACGTTCGAGGGTTTCATATCGCGGAAGATAATCGGGTGAGGCCGCGTATGCAGGTAGTGCAGCACATTACAGAGCTGCAAGGCCCACCCCATAACAACCACCTCATCGAGCGGCCCCCCAGCTTCATCCTGCTTCTTCTCCAATGTCTCACCCTCAATGAATTCCATCACCAGGTAGGCTTTGCTGCTTTCCTCGAAGAAATCGCTGACATTGGGTAGGTTGGGGTGATTGAGTTGTACTAACAGGTCAGCCTCGTGCCGGAAATCTTGCAGAGCCCTGGCCTTCTCGCCAGGGCTCAACTGCGCATCGCTCATCTCTTTAATGGCAACCGCGCGCTGGCTCTGAAAGCGCTCGTCAGCGGCCTTGTAGACTGCGCCAAAGCCTCCTTTGCCCATGAGCTGAAGAATGCGATAGCGTCCACCGAGCAGGCTTCCAGTCACCAACGCCCCCGTTGTACGACGGCTGCCGGCAGAGCCTGCGGTGGCTGCGGTCGTTGATCCGCTGGGAAGTGGGCCAACAGGACCGCCCGTGAGTTCATATCCACAATTAGTGCAAAATTGTTCAGATGCAGAGTTGACCGCGCCACAATTGTTACAGATACGTTTGGCTCCTGCCTGTCCCATATATCTCTTTTGCGGTAGCGCACTGGCAAGCGCCGTTATGCGCACCTACCTCCTTCTGTGTTTGAAGAATTTTTTTGCGATTTGCCGGTCAAGGCCTGGTTCTCTTGAGATGATCACTTCTTGAGTACCTCTAATCTCTGGCTGGCGCGTTTGTATATTCAGCGGGAGCGAAAGCAACCAGCACCGTCAAATCCTCAGTAATTGAGTGAAAGCGGTGTTCAACATTCGCACCAACAAACACCACGGAACCTGCTTCAACAGCGCGGTCCTCATGCTCGACACGAATACATCCGCGTCCGCTGATCACGTAATATATTTCATCTTCGGTATGGGGCGACTGTCCATCAATCGCCCCAGCTGCCAGCAAATACAGTCCAACACTGATGGGAGGTTTGCGGATAAATTCAAGATAGCGGTCATCTCTCTTCCTGCTCTCGGCAACAAGATGGGCAAGATCAAACGCCTCCATGGTAACTCCTTCTATCTTCTTAATAAACGCGCCAAAAGCTCTGCCACGAGAAAGAAAACAATTTCAATCGCCAGCAATACAGCCAGTGCAAAATCAAAATGCGTGGCAATTGACGAGGTGGCAAGTAATGTCGCCTCGTTGAAGACAAGCACATTGGATAGCCAGAGCAGAATGATCACCAGCGCGGTAAGAATGATCATCCCTATCACGAAGTGATGTGCTCCTCCCCAGTCCGGGCGACTGGGCCAGAGTTCGGAGGTAATAGTGAGAATCAAGTAAGGAGCGAAGAGTAGTGTCCACCACGGCCAGCCAGGGCGAATGAACTGCAGGTGAAAATCCCAGATATTATACCCGGTGGCCACCCAGTAGAGGAAAGAAAACATGGCAATGCCGCCAAAGAGCGGGGCGATGCCGCTTAATCCGTCACCCACATAGCTCATAAAGCGGCCTTCAGCCCGTGTGTATTGCACTTCACCGAGTTGCAGTGCCTGCCTTTGCACAACGCTATTGCCTCGCCCTCGCTGTTCCACTTTTTTAATATGGAACAAGGTTACACTGGTAATACGGAATCCCCAGGGTGCGAAAAGTATCACCACAATAGCGTGACTCAGTTCGTGCACAATGACCCCTGGAGCGTTCATCCAGAACCAGATGAGCAGGCCTTTATTGCCCATCAGCCGGTAACCAATCTCGTCAACGCGCGACCGCAGTTCACGCCGTATCACCCGCAGCAGGATGAAAAGGGCGAAAACTCCGGCGATGATCAGCCATGGGGCATATGGTTTTATTTGCGCCATTTGTGAAGGGTCCATAACCGTACCTTGAACTCCCTCTTTTTTTCTTACGGTTTTGTCGATAGCGTTTCCGTCTCGGCCGCTGTCTCTCCCTCTATTTTTCCACTGACCGTTCCAGGGGGATATTGTATAGCATGCTTCCGCTCGTAGTAAAGTCCCCAGATACCGAAAGCTAGCTCACAAATAGACATCAGGTAGAGAACGCGATCAAGTCCAAAGAGGTCGGCAAAACCGCCGATAAATAGGATGATGGGAATAGCAAAGGCATTGTACAGCATAAGTTGTAGAGCGATGACACGTCCTTTGATCCAGTCTGGCGATTGTTCCTGCAAAGCGGTTTGCGCGGGGATATTGATAAAAGCGAGGGCGACTCCCGCGATGGCCATGAGTAGCGCGACACTGATCAGTACGAGCGGGTTGGCGTTCCAGCCATTTGGCTCAATCGCCCTTGCTGCCAGGGTCAGGAGAGGCAGCAGGAGCGTCACCAGCGTAAGGGCAATGCATCCGATGAAGATTGCACGCGATTTGCCCAGGCGTGTCATGATACGCGGCATGAGCACCGAACCGCCTACCAGGCCGATGCCTGCCGGTGCAAAGATAAATGCCATCTTATTCGCCGGAAGAAAGAGTAATTTTGTCACGATTGGTGTGGCAAGTTCGCCAATAACCAGCAGCAGCACTCCTGCGAATGAGAGCTGGACGACCGCCAGGAAGAGTCTTTTGTTGCGCCGCACAAATACCCAGCCCTGGTACATTTCCGTCCACATGTTGCCTACGACTTCAAGGTTTTGCGTGGTTCTGCGACCCTGGGCACCTTGTGTACCCTGGGGATTACGCATACCATGTTGTTCTTGTCTGAAATCTCCACGTGGAATCAATGCTATCAGTCCGGCGCAGGCAGCGTAGAGGACAGCTATTATCAAATATAAACTTTCCACCGGCTGGATTACCAGTGAAGCTATCTTGATGGGCGGCAGCAAGCTCAACACAATGGGAGCAAGCAGGATAAAGCCCAGCGCCTGCGAGAGCATGAATGTGACATTGAAGAGTGAGAGTGCGGGCACCAGCTCTTCTTCACTCACCAGCATTGGGATAGATGCTCCTTCCGCAGGCGTAAAGAATTGGCCAATGCTTGAGATCAGCAATGTCAGCAGGTATATCGGGATAAGCTGATGGCGATCAAGCAAGAGCGAGAGAACGAAGACGATGGTGGCGATAGCGCGCAGGCAATTACTGATCCAGAGTACGCGGCGTTTATCCATGCGATCAACATAGACGCCGGCAGGTGCACCCAGGATCAAGGCGGGAACACTAAAACAGATAATGGCGAGACCAACGAGTGTCGTTGAGCCTGTCACCTCCTCAATCAGTACCAGCAAAGCATAGTTCGAGGCGTTAAAGCAGGTCATGGAGATTAACTGTGCCAGCCACAGGTAGAGAAAACTTCTCTTGCGCAATAGGGTCAGATACCCATCGTGTGGAGCGCTTACAGCCATGTACAATTCCTCAATATGACCGAAAATAGCCGGGTATGGTTCAATCCGTATCGAACTCAGTATCCGTTTTTGTTGCCCGCGGCAGCATTTGCTTGGTGCGTCGCTCGACCTCTGAACGCGGTAATAGAACGCGGCGCCCGCATTTTTCGCAGCTTAAACCAATGTCGGCCCCCAGCCGCACTACGACCCAGTCGTAGTTCCCGCACGGGTGCGGCTTGCGCAGGCGTAATCGATCTCCTAGCTCAAGATGCATCGGTGCCATTTACGTGTTTGCCTTCCGTTTCTTGCCGGTAGAGTCCATGTTGCGCGATATAGTGCTCAACCGCTTCTGGTGTTTGATATTTTATCGGCCTACCTTCCGCCACGCGCCGGCGTAAGTCTTTCCCCGATTCGATCTCGATATCCCTCTTCTTCCACATATCCAGGACGATGCACGGCGACCAGGTGGGTTACCTGCTCCAGAACCCCTTTTGGATTATACCATGTCAGTAATTCTTCAAAGCTGTCCCAGCCAATCACAAAGTAGATGGCGGTATGTACTCCCCATTGCTGGCGTAAAAGCCTGAGCGTATCCGCCGTATACGACGGCCCCGGGCGCTCCAGGTCGACTGTAGAGATTGAAAAGTGTGGGTTAGAAGCTATCGCGAGTTCCAGCATGGCAAGTCGCAACCTGGCTTCTGTCACCTTCTCCCCTGTTTTATGTGGCGGCTGTCCTGTCGGTACAAAAACCATTTCGGCCAGCTTACATACGGTGCGTACTTCTTCAGCTATGACAAGATGCCCGTAATGAATCGGATCAAATGTGCCCCCGAGCAAGCCGATGCTCCGTACGTCCTGCTGTGATTTATAGCTTTGCAATGAAAATTTTCTCCCCCTGGGAACGCGCTAGTACTGTTGACTTATTAAAATGCGATTGTTGATTCCACCAATGACAGGGCTGCATCGGGGAGCACCGTACGCAGAGTATACATTACCTCGGAAGTACCGGCAAACTGACTGTCCTCCACCCAGAAACTCGCCATAATAACCACCTGCGTCTCCGTATAGCTGCTCACAATCGCCGTCGGTTCCACTTTCTCTTTGACAAGAGTCATTTCTTTCAGCGTCTTGACGATCAGGGCGAGCGTTTCCTCCCTGGCAAACGCTTCTACTGGCAGAGTCACGTTGATGGAAACCCGCCTCTCGGCATAGAAGGATTTGTTGATCACGATGCCGCCAAAGATCAGGGCGTTGGGAACCGTTATCTGTTCACCACTGGAAATACGCAGCTTGGTTGCGCGCAGCTCAATATTTTCTACTATCCCGGTGTGCAGTGGCTCATTCGCGGCGTTGCCAATGGTGATCGAATCGCTAATGTGGAAAGGACGCTCTACCAGAATATAGAAACCCGCGACCAGGTTCTTTAAAATGTCCTGGAAAGCGATCGTAAACGTCACAGTCAATGCGCCGAAGACTGTGACAGGAAAATCTATTGCCACCCCCCATATAGCGAATACCCAGAACACATCGATAATCATAATACCAATGAAGGCGATGCGCCCAATTAAGACGCGTAGATTGATATCGAGGCGATTGTTATTCAAACTATGAATGGTGAGCTTCATTACAGTGCGCCCTACTGCTACCCCCACAAAAATCGCGAACGCTGTCAAGAACAATCGCCCGACATGATTCATGATAGTTGGCAACGGACTATTTAAATAGCCCGGGCTATATAAAATGAGCAGAAAATCAATTAATAGAGCACTTTGTCGGACAGAAAAGTACGTAAATACGCCCACAATCAGTGGAATTACGAAGACGACGGCACCCAGTACCTGCACAATCCAGTTGTCAAGGACAGTCTTCTTGAGACGACTTACCAGGAAATGCCGCAGCGTCAGGCCGATAGCAATCGCGCACACCGCGATTAACAACATAAGAATGATATCCACTGTGCTCATAATGCTGCTATTCCTTCCCTGTCGTATACCTTGCACCGTGCAGACCATCGACAACCGGCCCCTTTGCGCCCTTCTTCCGCTGGCTGGACATCAAATTTGGCCAATAAGTCCACTAATGTACAGATAGGCAAGCCAACAACATTCAGATAACAGCCATTGATGCGCTCTGTGAGCTGAAAATCCGGGTGCTGGATTCCGTAAGCTCCTGCTTTATCCAGTGGATCTCCGGTAGCAATGTATGCCGCGATGAACTTTTCGCTAAAAGGACGCATCAGCACCGGCGTTCTGCAACTTGCGCTATATACTTCCGGCTCGCCTTTCATCATCCTGCTCACAGCAACGCCGGTCACCACGTGATGCCAGCGTCCCCGCAAAGAGAGCAACAGTTCACGTGCTTGTGCTGTATCGCGTGGTTTGCCCAGCACTTCACCATGAAGCAATACCGTTGTATCCGCTGTAATCACAATGTGGTTCGCTGCTTCGGCCAGGGACAGCGCCCCCAGCGCTTTATGTTCAGCGAGCCACAGTGCCAACCCGTCGCTGGGTCCCCTGTAGCGCTCTTGCGTCGCATCTTCGTCGATAGGTGAAACGCACAGCGAGTAAGATAAGCCAAGCAGGGAAAGCAACTGCCTGCGTCGCGGTGAGGCAGAGGCCAGTAACAGGGGCAAAGCTGTCGTCATATATTATTTGCGCTCCAAAATGGCGACGCACTCGATATGTGCCGTCTGCGGAAACATATCGAGCGGTTGCACCGATTGTAGATGATAGGCTGGCTGCAGATGGCAGAGTATATGCAGATCTCGCGCCAGCGTTGCCGGGTCGCACGAGACATACACTATCCTGGAAATGGGATGTTCTACCAGGGCATCCAGCACGACCTTCTGGCAGCCGGCCCGTGGCGGATCAATGACCAGTCCATCGATCTCCGCGGCCAGCTTCGGCAGCACATCCTCCACTTTCCCCTTGAGGATCTCGACGTTGCTCACCTCGCGCAGATTCCACTGGGCATCCTTGATGGCGCTCGCCGACTCCTCGATAGCGATGACCTTCTCAACATGCCTGGCCAGCGCTAATGCAAAAGTGCCTACCCCGCAGAAGGCATCCACGACCAACTGTGATGGCCCCAATCCTTGTACCACCATCTCTACCATTTTTTCAGCCTGGGCTGTATTGGTCTGGAAGAATGAGCTTGGCCGAATGCGATATATTTCGCCCGCGAGCCTCTCTTCAAACGTATCGCTACGGATATCAAGGCCACATGCCACCAGTTTTTCCAAAACCTCTGCTTTCGGGTGCGGCTGTATGAGCATTTGACCCGTGGCGCTCCCGCAGCGTATCAAAACCTGCGGCCGCTCGTTGGGTACCTGGCTGAAAACTTGCAGCGCGCGATTGATCTGTTCACTGGCAAGAGGGCAACTGGTCAGCGGCAGTACACGATGCGTGCCCCTGGCAGTCAGACCAGGTTCTCCTTTGCGGTTCACCGAGAAGCGCATGTGGTTGCGGTATTGCCAGGGATCATCACATGCCACCGGTCCAAGCAGTGGTGGACATGCAAATCCGCCTGTGTCGCGCAGCAATTGCTCCACGACAGAGCGTTTCCAGGCAAGTTGCGCCGCGTACTCCATATGTTGCAACTGGCAGCCGCCGCAAACGCCGAA
This sequence comes from Chloroflexota bacterium, assembly GCA_005881495.1. The sequence goes on along the minus strand of VBHI01000210.1, from coordinate 6,449 downwards.
GACAGGGCAGCGTGCCTGGCTTCGTTGCGGTGCAGCCTCGTCTATCTCCGTAATCCATACGCGCGGCGGGCGTGGCATGCTAGCCTTCCAGCGGCGATTGCGCTTTCCCGGGCGCCGTTCCCCTCCCCGTGCTGGCGCTTCGACTGCAATCGTCACCCGCTCCCCCGGCAGCCCGGCGGGAACACGCAGTATCTGCCTCTGCTCTCTCCCATCACGATCAAGCACAGCAATGTCAGCCGTTGCGTCCCCCTCGCGCGTCAGTTCGCCCAGGGTCACCGTATAATATGTGATACACCGTTCTTCTATCATCGCTTCCTGAATTTTTTTATATTGCTATGAAATGCTGGTTGAAGCTTACTAATCGTCAGTATTTGACGGAACATCTGTACCGTTTCATCATCGGGGTCGATGCTCTCAGCTTTTTTCATCCATTCCTCGGCGCGGACGTAGTCTTTACTCTCGATATAGTTTGATACAAGCAGCAGCTGTAAGTCTACCGTGTCGGGATTGGCCGCTGCGCCATCTTCTAAGACCCTACGCGCCATGGATACCTGGTTCTCATTTGCATAGGCCGTGGATAGGTCGGCGTAGGCATTTAAATTATCAGGCTCTAATTCAATAGCCTGCTTGAAGTTGGCTATAGCCTCTTGAGTATACTCTAGCTTTTGATAAGCGCGGCCAATATTGTATCGTGCGTTTGGATAGGAGGGATTCATTGCTACAAGGCGTTGATAATGGCTCAGTGAAGCTTCGTACATTTTTCTATCCATCGCCATATGGCCCAGTTCACTTTCGATGTCCTCCAACAGCTTCTCATCCTTCGTCATCGCCTGCGCCTTACGTAATTCAAGCTCAGCCTCTTCAAGTTTATCGTCACCTCCCATATCATGCAGCACGTCAGCCAGTGTCAAAAGGGCGTTTACACTATCCTCCATGGTCAATGACTTACGCAATATTTCCTCTGCCAACAGCAGGAGGCGTTCTCCACGTACTGCATCGTCTTCTTCGTAATATTTCTCGCTGACTTTTAGCTGGTGTGAGCCAATTTGCCGCCATGCCTCTGCCTGTTCTTCAGGGTAATATCGTGCTATCCCCTCAAGGTACACAATGGAGCGCTCATGATCTCCAAAGAGTGCTGCTCGGCTGACGGCATCAAGATATGCCTTTTTGTCGAGTGGATCCTGTGCGATCAGCGCATCGTCGTAATTTGTAACCTCCATTATATGAAAGAGAACTTCATCAACGTATTCCAATGCATCAGGGTCCGTGGAGGGATGCTTCTTTGTGATTTTTTGGATCTCCTGATTATGCTGCTCAATGCGTTTCCGTAGCTCAGCCGCAGGAATGCTTTGCGCGTTCTTTCCCTCATCAACCATGTCATCTAAGCGCCAACCACCTGGCTCTTCTACAAGCTTGAAACACACCCAGAACCAGTGGCGTCCCGTTTCTTCGTAGAGCACAGTTTCCTGGGGTAATTCTGGTAATATGTCCTTCTCAGCAGTATCCTCCAGTACGATTGACCAGCCAGCGTCAATCTCTTTATACGTCTGTGCGGCGTTTCGACTGAATGTACTGGGCAGCCAGATACCAGATTTCCTGGCTTGTCGCTCCTTGACAAAACCTGGTCTCAGGTAGTCTGGCTGTGCGTCCTCCGCCCACTCCTCGCGCCGTTCGACCCATTCTTCTTCTGTCAGCCCTTCCCGCAGCCTGCTCCCATCGGCAAGCAGGTTATAGGCCATAGGGTAATCTTCATCTACCCAGGCTTCGACAAAACTGGTGACAACTTGTAATGGTGGTAAGTCGGGGTCGATCTCTACCGCTTCCTCGTCCTCGTCCTCCTCGTCCTCTTCAAGTTCTTCCTCCACAATATCCGGATTTTCCAGCACCAGTTTGTTTATCAGTGATATTGAAAGACGGAAGTCTTTGTGGGTGGGAGTGCCATGTTTTTTGTTCACCGTCAGAGCCTCTTCAATCAAACGGCGTCCCTTTGCGAGAGAGCAATCGAGAGTCTCTTCTTCTGTTTTTATCTGCTCAATCAGACTATCAGCAATTCGCTTACTCTCTATTCTTGTATAGAAGTCTTTGACCCCATCGTGCCAGAATTCGAGCAGAAATCCCAGGATGCGCACATCTTTATAATCCTTTCCCTGCTCCCACATCAGCATCAATTGTACTTGACCTGTATCACGAGTATCGCTGAGGATACCCTTCCAGAAGCGAGGAGGGTTTCCAGCTTCCTCCATATTCATCGCCGATCGGATAGCTTCAAAAGGGGAGGTCCGCTCAACGGGCGGCTCCCACTGTGGGTATATTCTGGCCTCTTCCAGTCGAATCAGTGAGCGTCGTGCCTCCTTGCGAATGCTTTTTTCTGGACTAAGTTGGTTGATCGCAATCAAGACATCGGCTGCGTCACTGTGACGTTCTTTGGAAAGTGCCAGAAGCAATGCCACCTGTGCTGCTTCTGGTAAACCTGTAATAGTCGACAGTGCCGCTTCCGCCTCTTGCTGGTTCTTGCTTGAACGCAGTTCCCCGGCTAATGTATGGAATTGCTCAAGTACCTCTTGTGCCTGAGCCTCATCTGCTTGTGAAACAGTAACTTTCTGTACTTTCTTCTTGCTCATATCCACAGTCCTCCTGACTCTTCCGGCATGCTTTTGTTCCTTCCAGCCTGCCACTTCATTTCTTCAAGCGCCTGTTCAACTCATCGCGTAAGCTCTGTACAATCTCGAGCTTCGCGTCAATCTCTTCCGCTTCAGCTAATGTCGACTGCGCCCGCCGCAGGTCTCCAGTCTCCATAAAAATCGATGCAAGCAGCGCGAGTAAATGGGCAGACCTCGGAATGTTGCGCAGGCCGCGTTCCACGATCTCACGCGCTTTCTCTGGTTCGCGTTCGTTCATATACATAGCGCAAAGCTCGGAATAGGGGCGCATATCCAGCGGTTCGCGCTCAATGGCCTGTAAGTACGTTCCCCTGGCCTCCGCAAAGCGTTGCAGATTCCGTTGCATCAAACCTATTTGGAACCACACGCCCTCAAAGTTCGGATCGATTTCCGCGACTCGCTGATAATGCCGCAGAGCCTCCTCGAGATTATCCCGCCGGACCGAGATACTCGCCAGGTCGTTCTCAATCATCGCCTCTTCTTCGCTGACGGCAGCCAAATCTTTGGCCCGGTACAACTGCTCCTCTGCCTCATCCAGCCGATCATTGTATTTCATCAGCAGTTCGGCCAGGACCGCGTGCCCCGAGATATCGTCTAGCAGGGTGAGGGCTTCGCGAATGCTCGCTTCGGCGAGTGTATCAAAATGCATGGCTCGCTCCTTCAGCCCTCTCTCACCGTAATATTCACCAAGGCCGCTTTGTGTGATCGCCAGTTGCCGCAAGAGTTCGCCCCGCTGTTCCACAAAATTGCGCGTCAAACGCTCCAGGTAGACGATTGCTCGCTCTATCGCACCGAGACTGATCGCGCGAGTATAGGCATCTCCGTAATACATCCGTTCAAGCGGCAGGTGAACGATCAGCGCATCATCGTAAAAGATCGTTTGCGTCATGCGCCAGATCAGCTCTTGCGTCAGTTCTCGTTTCTCGTACTCACCCGGATTCTGCTGGATAACCTCGTTGATACGCCGATCATGCTCATCGATGCGCTGCTGTAGCTCCTCCATCGACATGCTCTGCGCTTTGGCGCCCTCGTCGGTCATCTGCCGAATACGCCATCCGTCCTGTTCGCGTTCCAGCGTGTAGCTCGTCCAGAACCAGTGGCGACCCGTCTCTTTGTAGACCGCGGTTCCCATCGGCATCTCTTGTAGCGTACCGCTTAGCTGCGTATCGCTCAGCTCCAGCGACCAGCTCATCTCAACCTCTTTGCGCGTGCTTGAGCCTCTTCCACTTACCGAGGAAGGCAGCCACAGGAGCGGTGCGCTTACTTCGCGTTCCCGGATATAACTCAGTTGGAAGCGGGTGGGCCGTGCTTCATTTGCCCAAGCGTGATGCCGCTCAATCCACTCATCTCGATCAAGACCCTCGCGTATGCGACTATCTCTTGCCAGTAAATCATAGTTCAATCCAAAGTCGCCTAACGACCAGGCCGTCACAAAGGTGGCAACCACCTCGTCGCTCTCTAATTTGGGATTAATGAAGGTCAATCCGCGATCCTCTCCTACGTCCTCGGCATCGGTGACCAGTTGTTTGAAAATGGGGAGGTAGTGCCGGTACTCTTTATGAGGTGTTGTCCCCCGCCATGCATTCACCGTGAGCGCCTCTTCAACTAAACGGCGCGCCTCTGCCAGTGTGCAATCCGCCAATATAATATCCGGCAACTGTGCCCGCATATGCTGAATCTGCGCCTCCACGCCGCGTTTATTGGTCAGATCTTGAATAAATTCCTTCAGGCCCTGTTCCCAGAAGTCCAAGAGAAAGATAAACATGCGGGCTTCGCTATAATCGATCCCCTGTTCCCAGCAAAGGATAAGCTGTACCTCGCCCTCCTCGCGTGACTGTGTGACATAGCCTTTCCAGAAGCGCGGCGGGTGAGCAAGGGGCAGGCCGACGACCGGCGTACGCACCACCGGCGGCTTCCATTGCGGATACACTTTTGCTGCTTCCAGCCGCAGCAGGGAGCGGCGTGCCTCTTTGCGAATACTTTTATTTGGGCTAAGCTCATTGAGGGCAATCATAATGTCTGCTGCATCGCTCGTACGTTCCTTCGAGAGGGCCTTGAGGAACGCGACCTGTGAGGTTTCTGCCAGCCTGTTGATATCTGTCAAAACTGCTTCCGCATCTTCCTTTTTCGTGCTTGTGTGCAGTTCATTGGCTATCTGGTGAAATTGCTCAAGTACATGCTCTAATTGCGCATGCTCTTCCTGCGAAACAGGGGAATTGCTTTCTTTCTTTTGGGTCATAATCTCAATTTTTTCCTCGTTACGACGCTGTTCTTCATTTGTCGCTGTCGATTGTATCACGAAGAGGAAAAAGAGTCGAGATATCAATCAAAAAGAACCTCTTTACAGCCGAAATGAAGTCCTGTAATGGAAAATCGGCGCGCTGTACGAGGTAGGCCGAAAGCCGACCATTGCAGGTATCGCTGGTGCGGGCCTCTGGGAGTGGCTAGAGGCAAACTCGATGCCGAGAATTTTCTGCTCTACTGGCCGCGCTTTCTCTCGAGTGTTCGCCCTGGCCACCATCAGGATGAACAGTGGATACGCCGCGCAATAAAAGTACGAGGCCAGGCTGCGCCAGGCGAAGAACAGTGGCAATACCGCCAGTAACATCGCCGCTTCGGGAATCCTTTTACAGATGCGCCAGTACCACACCAGCGAAGCCAGCATCGCTATTCCTTCCAGTACCGTATACTCCCTCTTGGAGAGGAAAGGTAGCAGGTGCGTCACGCTGAGATTGACGATGCCAACACCCATGGGGAACATTGGATCGGCCACAGGCGCCAGTATTCCTACCAGCCACGCCTGGGGATTCCAGAGAATAAAGGGAAGGTTGATTGCAAGACCAATGCTTCCCGCGATAGCAAGCCGGTCAACGCATTCTTTCCAACCGTAGTGGCGCAAAACCATGATCATGTAGAACGGAATAAAGAACCACGCGATCTGCTTGCTTGCCAGCGCCAGGCCAAGCAAGATAGCCGAGCTCCAGCGCTTGTCGCGCAAAAGCCAGACCAGCACGATCAGCAGCGTATAGAAAATATCCAGGTTGGCCCCAGCCGTAGATGACCACATAGAGACGTTTGCCACCCCCAGCAGCAGTACCCACAGGCGCATCTCTGGCCGTGCGATCTTCACCGCTAATCCCATCAGTAACAGGTAGCTCAGCAGGTAGAATGGCAGCACATTCATATCGTGAAAGAAAACGAAAGGCACCAGCGTCAGGAAGGACAGCGCGGGATAACTCACCTTCGACTCAAACTCGGGCGCGCTGCCGGCCTTCAAGTCCGTGTCGAGCACGCTCTGGAAATCGACCATCGTGGGATAATCAACCTTGTTGGCGAACTGTCCTCTCTGCAGTGGTGTCGTCCAATTGGGCTGGATCGAGAAATGTCTCGCCAGGTCGAGCATATTCGAATCGGTATACGGATTTCGTCCCTCTAAGAGCAACTGCGCCGCGTTTGTATCAAGCGATGTCCCGTCATTTGAGAATGCGGGTGGCAGGAAACACGACACGGTGCTAAGGGTAAACAACGACACGCCAGCGATTGTGAGGATAAGCGTCAATACCAGCACAACACGCTGCCAGCGCCGTGGATGATCCTGTAGCGCTTGCTGGTTTTTACTTGCCGGGCGGAATGCCATTGCCATCGCGATAAAACTTCCCGCGATCAGTACCAGGGGGATAAGCGACCCAAAGGGATTCAAATACGGTATATACCAGTTATGAGGGATTTCGTTAAATGCCTGTAAAATAAGGGCGATGCTGATCCAGACCGCCCGTCGTTGTAGTTCAA